>NZ_JBGCCK010000006.1:0-348994 GCF_041262525.1 Streptacidiphilus sp. MAP12-20 | reverse complement strand
CCTTTGGCGCCTCGGGCAGCGAGTCCGCCTCCGGCGCGGTGGGTTCCGGAGCTGTCGCGGGTGGTGCAGTCCCGGGGGGAGCGTCTGAGGGGCTCGGCATCGCGGGCCCGGGCCGGGAGGCTGGCCCGAGCGCGGCGGGTGCCTTTGGCGCCTCGGGCAGCGAGTCCGCCTCCGGCGCGGTGGGTTCCGGAGCTGTCGCGGGTGGTGCAGTCCCGGGGGGAGCGTCTGAGGGGCTCAGCATCGTGGGTCGGGGCCGGGAGGCTGCCCCGAGCGCGGCGGCGGGTGCCTTCGGGGCATCGGGCAGCGAGTCCGCCTCCGGCACCGCGGGTTCCGGAGCTTCCGCTGCGGGCGGCCCAGGCGGCCCGGGTGTCAGGGGCCTGGAGCGAGCCCCTGAGGGGCGCGGCATCGCGGGCCCGGGCCGGGAGGCCGCCCCGAGCGCGGCGGGCAGCGAGTCCGTCGGCGTTTCGAGCTCCGCGGCCGTCCCGGGTTCGCCAGGGGCAGGGGATGGCTCCGCCGGTGTCAGCCCTTCGGCTGCGAGCGCACCGGATGCCTCCGTCCCGTCGGGGCCGCGGGAGAGCGCCAGGGTGGGTGCCTCGGGTGTCGTGGGGAGTGGGCGTGCCGCGCACGTCGTGCGTGGGGGTGGGCTCGGGGGTGGGACGGCGCATCTGCTGGCGCTGCCGTCCGGGGCGCCGTTGGGGGTGGGCGGCGTGCCGTTCGAATGCACCGAGCTGACCGTGCCGGAGGGCAGCCTGCTGGCCCTCTACACGGACGGCCTGGTCGAGTCGCGCACGGAGGACATCGACGTGGGTACGCGCCGGCTGAGCGCCGTGCTGGAGCTTCCGCACGCCTCCGTCGAGGACGCCTGCGAGGCGGTCGTGCGGACGCTCGACCAGGGCCAGGAGCCGGACGACGTCGCGCTGCTGCTGGCCCGCCTCGGCGGCGCGCCGGGGCCCGCCGCCGAGCGGGAGGCGGAGTGGCCGCTCAGCGCCGAGCCGTCCGCCCCGGCCCTCGCCCGCCGCCTGGTCCGGCAGACGCTCCGCGACTGGACGCTCGAACCGCTGCTGGACACCGCGGAACTGCTGGTCAGCGAGCTGGTCACGAACGCCGTCCGGTACGCGCGGGCACCGATCGGGCTGCGGCTCACGCTCGCCAGCACGCTGCTGGTCGAGGTCGCTGACCCGCTGCCCGACCCGCCGCTCGAGCGCCAGGCGGCCGGCACCGACGAGGGCGGCCGCGGCCTGCAGTTGGTCCACCGGCTCGCCTACCGCTGGGGCACCCGCGCCGAGGGTGGCGGCAAGGTCGTCTGGTTCGAGCAGACGCTGCCGGACGGCGTCGGAGGCGTCGACGGCCCGTGATCAGGCTCGCCGGTTCAACTACCTCCCGCTCGGTCGGACTGAGGCGTAAGGTTCCGATTCCGGACACTCCGTGAAGAGAAGTGCCGGGAGTCGCGCGGTGTTTCATCGCTCGATTTGATGTTGAGTGCCTCGGGGCGTATGCGACTCCGTCGAGATGATGAATACTCGGAACGCGACACCCTCCCCCAGCCTTCGGCTGGGAGGTGCCCCCTCGCCGATCGCCGGAGGAGTCGAGGTTGAGCGACACGCCGTCACGCGAAGCCGCCGAGACGGCTGCCCGCGCGCCCGGGGCAGGCACGGATGCCGTCATCCCGCACCCGACCGCCGAGGCCAGCCCGCTGGATGCCGCGTCGGTGAGCGCCCTGCCGCTGGACGCCGAGGGCCGGCTCTGGGGACACGGCGAACCGGGATCGATCTACGACTACATACAGGTCGCTGCCTTCTCCATCGACGCGGACGGGCTGGTCAGCCAGTGGAGCGACCGGGCCGCCGAGTTCTTCGGGCTGCCCGCCCAGGACGTCGTCGGCTGCGACCCGGTCACCACCTTCGCCCCGCGCGAGCTGTGGCGGCGCGGCCGTGAACGGATGGGCGAGATCCTGGCCGGCAAGGAGTGGGTCGGCACCGCGCCCTACCGCGACAGCGACGGCGAGGAGCGCGTCGCCGAGCTCTACCTGATGCCCGCGCAGGGCCCCGACGGGCGGGCCGGCGTCGTCTGCATGGCCGTCGACCTGCGCAAGCTGCGTGCCATCGAGACCGAGCTGGCCGCCTCCGAGGCGGTCTTCGGCCAGGCCCCGACCGGCTTCGTGCTCTTCGACCGCGAGGGCCGGATCCAGCGGGTCAACGACAGCTTCGCCGAGGCTCTCGGCGTCCAATCGGTGGACCTGACCGGGCTCACCGTGCACGAGCTGATGTCGCCCAAGGACGCAGGCCGCCTCGCCCGCGCCCTCGACGAAGTGCTGCTGACCGGTGACCCGGTCGTCGACCTGCACTTCGCCGGGGAGATCCCCAGCCGTCCGGGCAGACGCCGCTGGTCCATCTCGCTCTACCGGCTGCTCAGCGCCACCGACCGGCCGATGGGCGTGGCCGGCCAGGTCGTCGACGTCACCGGCCGCGCCCGCGCGGAGCGCGAGGCGGCCAGCGCGCGGCGCAGCCTCGCCCTGCTGAACGAGGCCAGCGGCCACATCGGCTCCACGCTCGACCTGGAGACGACTGCGAGGGAGCTGCTGGACGTCACCGTCCCCGGCTTCTGCGACGTGGCCACCGTCGATCTCTACAACGCCGTGCTCACCGCCGACGCCGAGGGCCGCCGGGTCGACGACGGCGACGGCACCGGTGAGCTGCGCCGGGTCGCCTCGGCCAGCACCGTCCACCACGACGGCGCGCCCACGCCCGCCGCGGAGGTCGGTGGCGCGTTCTGCTACCCGCCGCGCTCCCCGTACGCGAAGGCGCTGCGCACCGGCCGCAGCCTCACACTGACCGGTCCCGGCAACCCGGACCCCAACCCGCTGATTCACAGCGCGGTCGTGGTGCCGATCGTGGCGCGGGAGAAGGTGCTCGGCCTGGTCCACCTCTCGCGGGCCAAGGGCAGCGAGCCCTTCGACACCCGCGACGTCGCGATCGCGACGGAGCTGGTCGCGCGGGCGGCGGTGTGTATCGACAATGCCCGCCTGTACCGCCGTGAACACGAGCGCGCGCTCATCCTGCAGCGCTCCCTGTTGCCCCCGGGCAACCCGGCCGCGTCCGGTCTGGAGATCGCCTGCCGCTACCGCCCTGCGGGCAGCGGCACGGAGGTCGGCGGCGACTGGTTCGACGTGATCCCGCTGCCGGGCAATCGCACCGCGCTGGTGGTCGGCGACGTGATGGGGCGTGGCCTGCGCGCGGCCGTTGCGATGGGCCAACTGCGCACCGCTGTGCGGACCCTTGCGATGCTGGACCTGGACCCTGCGGAGGTGCTGACCCAGCTCGACGAGATCGCCAGGGGCCTGAGCGCCGACCCGGAGTCGGACGACGGCCAGTCGGCCGAGCTGTACCTGGCGACCTGCGTCTACGCGGTCTACGACGCGGTCACGCGCCGCTGCACGATCGCGAACGCGGGTCACCTGCCGCCGGTCGTGGTCGACCCTGCGGCCGGCGACGCCCCGGCGCTGATGCTGGACGTCCCCGAGGGGCTGCCGCTCGGCGTCGGCGGGGAGCCGTTCGAGGAGGTCGTCGTCGATCTTCCTGACGGCGCGCTGTTCGGGCTCTACACGGACGGACTGGTCGAGTCCCGCACGCACCCGCTGGAGGAGGGCCTCTCCGCGCTGCGCTCGGCGCTGAGCGGACCACCGCGGCAGCTCGAAGCGCTCTGCGACCAGCTCCTGACGGAGCTCGACCCGCACCACGGCGAGGACGACATCGCCCTCCTCATGGCCCGTGTCTGCGCGCTCCCGAGCAACTCCGTGGGCGACTGGATCCTCCCCTCGGAGCCCACGTCGGTGGCCCGCGCCCGGGAACTGGCCTGCGGCTGGCTGCTGGCCTGCGGCCTGGACGAGCTGGTCGACACGGTCGAACTGCTGGTCAGCGAGCTGGCGACGAACGCGCTGCGACACGGACGCGGAGACATCCGCGTCAGGTTGCTGCGGGATTCCGTCCTGGTCTGCGAAGTCTGGGACAACGGCTACGCCCAACCCCGCCAACGGCGCGCCAGGGACACCGACGAGGGCGGCCGCGGCCTGCAGCTGGTCAGCCTGCTCGCTGACCGCTGGGGGAGCCGACGCACGCCCAACGGCAAAGCCGTCTGGTTCGAACTCGCCATCCCTGAACTGTAGGCAGCGGGGAAGTTGCACCATCAGGGGCGCGGGGCTCTGCTCGATGAACTGCGTGCGCGAGCAACCACCCTGTGCGGATGGCCCTGCTCGTTCGGGGACTCACCACCTCAGTGGCTCGTCGCGCACGCAGTTGATCAAGCAGAGCCCCGCGCCCCCGGCGGTGGCTCAGCGCCGGCGTGAAATCTTGCTGCCCAGCCAGACCAGCGGGTCGTACTTCCGGTCAACCGCACGTTCCTTCAAGGGAATCAGCGCATTGTCCGTGATCTTGATGCCCTCCGGGCAGACCTCCGTGCAGCACTTGGTGATGTTGCACATGCCCAGTCCGTGTTCCTCCACCGCCGTCCGTTTCCGGTCCAGCCCGGATTCCGCCGCGGCGTCCAGCGGGTGCATGTCCAGTTCCGCCACCCGCATCAGGAAGCGCGGGCCCGCGAACGCGGGCTTGTTCTCCTCGTGGTCGCGGACCACGTGGCAGGTGTCCTGGCACAGGAAGCACTCGATGCACTTGCGGAACTCCTGCGAGCGGTTCACATCCTCCTGCTGCATTCGGTACTCGCCGGGCGCAAGCCCCTGCGGCGGCACGAAGGACGGGACCTCCCGGGCCTTCTGGTAGTTGAACCCCACGTCCGTCACCAGGTCCCGCAGTACGGGGAAGGCCCGCATCGGGGTGATCGTCACCGTCTCGTCGGCCGGCAGCGTCGACATCCGGGTCATGCACATCAGCCGCGGGCGGCCGTTGATCTCCGCGCTGCACGAGCCGCACTTGCCGGCCTTGCAGTTCCAGCGCACCGCGAGGTCCGGCGCCTGGGTCGCCTGGATCCGGTGGACGACGTCGAGGACGACCTCGCCCTCGTTCACCTCGACCTGGAAGTCCGTCAGCCCGCCGCCCTCGGCGTCGCCGCGCCAGACGCGGAACGTGGCCTCGTAGCTCAATGTCCCGCTCCGTTCGTGCTCGGCTCGTCGGCGTCGTTCTCCGCACGCTGCGGCGGCAGGTCCTTGGCCGGCAACTCGTCCTCGGTCAGGTACTTCTTCAGCTCGTCCACAGCGAACAGCGCCAGCAGGTCCTCGCGGATCGGCGGGTTCGCCTTCCGCTGCACCGTGATCGCGCCGTCGGCCGCACTCGGCTTGTCGGCGAGCGAGCAGATCAGGTTGACCCGGCGCCACTCCGCCGCCATCTCCGGGTGGTCCTCGCGGGTGTGGCCGCCGCGGCTCTCCGTGCGTTCCAGCGCGGCCCGCGCCACGCACTCGGAGACCAGCAGCATGTTGCGCAGATCCAGGGCCAGGTGCCAGCCGGGGTTGAACTGCCGGTGGCCCTCGACGACCGCCGCGTCCGCGCGCTCGCGCAGCGCGGCGAGGCGCTGCAGCGCCTCAGCCATCTCGCCCTCCCGGCGGATGATGCCGACCAGGTCGTTCATCGACTGCTGCAGCTCCTGGTGGAGCGTATAGGGGTTCTCGCCGCCGGTGCCCTCGAAGGGCGCCAGCGCCTCGGCCGCCGCCGCGTCGATCTGCTCCTGGTCCACCGCCGGCCGGTCGTCCGCCAGCGCCGCCGCGTACTCCGCCGCGTGCAGGCCGGCCCGGCGGCCGAAGACCAGCAGGTCGGAGAGGGAGTTGCCGCCCAGCCGGTTGGAGCCGTGCATGCCGCCGGCGACCTCGCCCGCCGCGTACAGGCCCGCCACGCTGGACGAGCCCGTGTCCGGGTCGACCTCGACGCCGCCCATGACGTAGTGACAGGTCGGGCCCACCTCCATCGGCTCGGCCGTGATGTCGACGTCCGCCAGCTCCTTGAACTGGTGGTGCATCGACGGCAGCCGTCGCCGGATCTCCTCCGCGGGCAGCCGCGTCGAGACGTCCAGGAAGACGCCGCCGTGCGGAGTGCCGCGACCGGCCTTGACCTCGCTGTTGATGGCCCGCGCGACCTCGTCGCGCGGCAGCAGCTCAGGGGGACGACGGTTGTTGGCCTGGTCGGCGTACCAGCGGTCGCCCTCCTCCTCCGACTGCGCGTACTTCTCGCGGAAGACGTCGGGGATGTAGTCGAACATGAAGCGCTTGCCGTCGCTGTTGCGCAGCACCCCGCCGTCGCCACGCACCGACTCGGTGACCAGGATGCCCTTCACCGAGGGCGGCCAGACCATCCCGGTGGGGTGGAACTGGACGAACTCCATGTTCAGCAGGGTGGCTCCGGCGAGCAGCGCCAGCGCGTGGCCGTCACCCGTGTACTCCCAGGAGTTGGAGGTCACCTTGAACGACTTGCCGATGCCGCCCGTCGCGAGCACGACCGCCGGGGACCCGATGACGAAGAAACGCCCGGACTCCCGCTGGTAGCCGAAAACCCCGCTCACACGATCGCCGTCTTTCAAGACGCGCGTGACTGTGTACTCCTGGAAGACCTTGATTCGCGCCTCGTAGTCGCCGTGCTCGCGGAAGTCCTCCTGCTGCAGACTGACGATCTTCTGCTGCAGGGTGCGGATCAGCTCCAGCCCGGTCCGGTCGCCGACGTGCGCGAGGCGCGGGTACTCGTGGCCGCCGAAGTTGCGCTGCGAGATCTTGCCGTCCTTGGTGCGGTCGAAGAGCGCACCCCAGGTCTCCAGCTCCCAGACCCGCTCGGGGGCCTCCTTGGCGTGCAGCTCTGCCATCCGCCAGTGGTTGAGGAACTTGCCGCCGCGCATCGTGTCGCGGAAGTGCACCTGCCAGTTGTCCTGGTCGTTGACGTTGCCCATGCTGGCGGCGATGCCGCCCTCGGCCATCACCGTGTGGGCCTTGCCGAACAACGATTTGCAGATGATCGCTGTGCGCTTGCCCTGCTCGCGGGCCTCGATCGCGGCCCGCAGTCCGGCGCCGCCGGCTCCCACCACCACCACGTCGTAGACGTGGCGCTCCACCTCGGTCATTGCGTGATTCCTTCGAAGACTAAAAGAAGCGGGGATCGCTGAACGCGCCGCTCGCCAGCAGGTAGACGTACAGATCGGCCAGGCCCACGCTGACCAGGGAGGCCCAGGCGAGCTGCATGTGACGGGCGGTGAGCTTCCCCACCCACGTCCAGAGCTTGTAGCGGACCGGGTGCCGGGAGAAGTGCCGCAGCCGACCGCCGACGATGTGCCGGCAGGAGTGGCAGGAGGCTGTGTACGCCCAGATCAGCACGATGTTGGCGAGCAGCACCAGCGTGCCGAGGCCCATGTGTCCCCAGTGGCCCTGCGCGTCACGGAAGCTGAGGACCACGTCGTAGGTGAGGATCCCGGCGACCACGATCGCGAAGTAGAAGAAGTAGCGGTGGATGTTCTGCAGCACCAGCGGGAACTTCGTCTCGCCGCTGTAGCTGGCGTGCGGCTCGGCCACCGCGCAGGCCGGCGGGGATGCCCAGAAGGACCGGTAGTAGGCCTTGCGGTAGTAGTAGCAGGTCATCCGGAAGCCCAGCGGGAAGACCAGCACGATCAGCGCGGGGGAGAGCTGCCACCAGCTGCCGAAGAGCGCCCAGTCCGCGCCGCCGTTCATCTTCGGGCAGTTGGCCGCGAGGCAGGGGGAGTAGAAGGGCGAGACGTAGGGGGCGGCGTAGGCGGTGTGCAGGCCGAAGAAGGCCCGCCAGGTCGAGTACACGATGAACGCCAGCAGCGCCGCTGCCGTCATCACCTGCGGAAGCCACCAGCGGTCCAGCCGCAGGTGCCGCTGCGGGATGGCCGCGCGCCCAGGGGAGTGGACCCCCCGCTCGGCTTTCTCTGGGGCCTCGGGGGGCCTGATCTCCGTGGTCACTGCCTTCTTCGTCCTCTCCTGGGGCGGCCCGCGATGCGCTGTTCCGTGCCTCACATCTGGGACGTGCGTTACGGGCGCCGTCTGCCGATGCCTTCGTCTTCCGCGTCCTGCCACATCGCCGGGTCGTACGGCGTGTCGGGGATCTCGATCACCGCCCTGCCCGGCTCAGCCGGGTGCTGCTCGGGGAGGCCGGGCGGCGGCAGGCAGTCCCGCAACCGCGACAGGGCGAGCCGCGTCGCATCGACGGCTCGGTCCAGCTCCTCCAGTCGGCGGTGTGCCTCCGCCAGGCCGACCGGACCGGTCATGTTCGAGGACATGCCTGTGCTCCCCTCCACGCGATGGAAGATCACGCTTGTGGTGTGCGGCCTGATATGGCGTCAGGGAACGCGCGCAAGCGAGTGTGACCCCGATCACCGTGGATTGAAAAGGCCTTGCTCACGATTGGCGGATTACATCCGTACGGCGCGCGCCCCCGGGCGGCGCAATCCGCTGCCCCGAACGAGTGGCCTCCGGTCCATGTTTCGACGTGTCGTCAGTCTTCGTGCAGCTACAGCGTCTTGAGTGGGCTCGTGGTCCATCGCAACGCGTTCCCCTCCCTTCCTCGTGAGACCTTCGCCGGCATGCTGGCCGCGGCCGTCGCCGTCACGCTCGCGGCCTGCTCCACCGGCGGCACGGCCGGCGTCCGCGTCGACGACCTCACCCGTGCCGACCGTGCCGCCGTCGCGCAGGGCGGCACACTGCGCTGGGCGGTGGACACGGTCCCGGCCACGCTCAACGCCTTCCGGGCCGACGCCGGCCCCGCCACCGCGCTGGCCGCGGGAGCGCTGCTGCCGACGCTGTTCACGCTGGACGCGCACGGCCGGGCCACGCCCGACGCGGACTACCTGGCCGGCGCCGACCAGACCTCCCGCTCGCCGCAGACGGTCGTCTACACGCTCAACCCCAAGGCCGTCTGGTCCGACGGCAAGCCCCTGGGCGTCGCGGACTTCGCCGGCCAGTGGCATGCACTCAGCGGCGCTGACCCCGCCTTCGCCGCGGCGGGCACCGCCCACGCCGACGGCTACGACAGCATCGCGTCGGTGACGCCGGGGGAGAAGCCGAATCAGGTCAAGGTCGTCTTCGCCAAGCCGTACGCGCCCTGGCGCAGCCTGTTCACACCGCTCTACCCGGCCGCGGCGACGGCCACCCCGCAGACCTTCGCGGACGGCCAGAAGAGCTCGCTGAGCGCGGACGCCGGGCCGTTCACGCTCCGCGGCGCAGCTGGCGAGGACGGGCAGGGCCAGACGCTCACGGTCGTGCGCAATCCGCGGTGGTGGAGTCAGCCTGCCAAGCTCGACGCGATCGCGTTCACGGCGCTCGCCGCGAACGACGCGGCTTCGGCGCTCTCCGCACGGAAGGTGGACGTCGCCGACCTCAGCCGGGCGGCGGACGACTCCGGCGACGCGCCCGAGGCCACCTCCGGCACCCGCGTGCAGCGCGCGGCAGCGCCCGACTACCTCGGCATCGCCTTCAACGGCGGCACCGGCCTGCTCGCCGACCCCGACCTGCGCCGCGCGGTCGCCGACGCGGTCGACCGCCAAGCCATCGCGGACGCGGTACTGAAGCCGCTGGGCCTGCCCGCCGTGCCGCTCGGCAACCACCTGCTCATGGCGGACCAGCAGGGCTACCAGGACGACGCGGCGGCGCTCGGCGCGAGCGCGGACAACGCGGCGAAGCTGCTGGACGCCGCCGGCTGGAAACTCGGCGCCCACGGCGACGCGGCCCAGATCTCCACCCGCGCGAAGGACGCCAAGCCGCTCTCCCTCACCCTGCTGACCCGCGTCGGCTCGGCGCGGGAGGCGGCGATCGCGAAGCTGCTCACCGCCCAGCTGGGCCAGGTCGGCATCGGCCTCCAGACGAAGGCGGTCCCGGCGACGGGCTTCTTCACCGAGCACGTCGCCGCGGGTGACTTCGACCTGGCTCTGGTGGACTGGCCGGCCTCCCGCTTCCCGATCGCGGACGAACGGGCGCTCTTCGCCAAACCGCAGGTCAACCAGGACGGCTCGCTCTCGGTGGGGCAGAACCTGGCCGCCACCGGCACGGACGAGATCGACCAGCTCCTCGCCAAGGCGGTGGCGACGACGGACCAGTCGGACGCGACCCGGCTGATCAACGAGGCCGACATCCGCATCTGGCAGGCGGCGCCGTCGCTGCCCCTCTTCCAGAGCCCGGAGCTGATCGGCACCCGCGACAACGTGGTCAACGCGGGCGCCTTCGGCCTGGCGACTCCGCGCTGGCAGGACATCGGCTTCGCGGCGTCGCAGGTCAAACACTGATCGGCGGGCCGAGAAGGCGAAAGCTCCGACTTCGCACACGAAAGGATGACTGCGCCGGGTAGGACTGTCGATACGCTGGCAGCAGCGCCAGACTCTCGCTCATGGGAGGAATCATGACCGCCGAGCCGCTTCCCGACTGGGTGATCCCGCCGTACGAGGGGTACACCGCCGAGGACCTCGACCGGATTCCCGACCTGCCTCCCCATACCGAGCTGATCGACGGGAGTCTGGTCATCGCGAGTCCGCAACGCCGTTTTCATGATGCTGCGATGTTTCTGTTGCAGACAGGCTTGCGGGCCTCCGCGCCCGACGGATGGCGTGCGGTGCGGGAGATGACCGTGAAGCTGAACCGGCGCAACCGGCCTGAGCCCGACGTCCTCGTCGTGCGGGAGAGTGCCGCTGCCGACCTCGAGGCGACCGCCTACCGCCCGGACGACGTCCTCCTCGCCGTCGAGGTCGTGTCTCCCGACTCTGAGGAGCGTGACCGCAAGCGGAAGCCGCAGCTCTACGCCGAGGCCGGGATCCCGCACTTCTGGCGTGTCGAGGACGAGGACGGTCGCATGATCGTCTACACGTACGCCCTCGACGCTTCGGTGGCCCAGTACGAGCCGACCGGCATCCACCACGACCGTCTTGCGCTCGCCGTGCCGTTCCCGATCGACATCGACCTCACCGAGATCACGACCTTCTGACTCAGGCCGCTGGCCGCATCGGCGGGAGCTCTTCGACCAGCCGTTCCATGGTCGTGACGCGGGCCGGGCCAGGGCCTTCGCGCACCCGTTCGGCGGCCTGTCATCCACCGTTGGCCGGGCAGCGCGCGAGGAGGCAGGCGTAACCACGTACCATAGGACAAAGCCGTGGCATGTTGTGGTGCCCGGTGGGTGGACCGGCGGCAGTTGCCGCGTGCGAGGCACGCGGGGAGCTCGGCGGGTGCCACGCCCAGTCGATTCGGGAGAACTGTACTCCGTATGCCCACGCGCAATGACATCAGGAACGTCGCCATCGTCGCGCACGTCGACCACGGCAAGACCACGCTGGTCGACGCCATGCTCAAGCAGGCCGGCGCCTTCGCGGCGCACCAGCACCTCGACGACCGGATGATGGACTCCAACGACCTGGAGCGCGAGAAGGGCATCACCATTCTCGCGAAGAACACCGCGGTCAAGTACCACCCCAAGGGTGGTGGCGAGCCCATCACGATCAACATCATCGACACCCCCGGCCACGCCGACTTCGGTGGTGAGGTCGAGCGCGGCCTCTCCATGGTCGACGCCGTCGTGCTGCTGGTGGACGCCTCCGAGGGTCCCCTGCCGCAGACCCGCTTCGTGCTCCGCAAGGCGCTCTCCGCGAAGCTTCCGGTCATCCTCTGCATCAACAAGACGGACCGCCCGGACTCCCGGATCGACGAGGTCGTCAACGAGACCTACGACCTCTTCCTGGACCTGGACGCCGACGAGGACCAGATCGAGTTCCCGATCGTCTACGCCTGCGCGCGTGACGGGATCGCCTCGCTGACCAAGCCGGAGAACGGCACGGTGCCGGCCGACAGCGACAGCCTGGAGCCCTTCTTCTCCACCATCCTGTCTGCTGTCCCGGCCCCGACGTACGACGAGGGGGCTCCCCTCCAGGCCCACGTCACCAACCTGGACGCCGACAACTTCCTCGGCCGCATCGCGCTGCTCCGGGTGGAGCAGGGCGAGCTGAAGAAGGGGCAGACCGTCGCCTGGATCAAGCGCGACGGCAGCATCTCCAACGTCCGCATCACCGAGCTGATGATGACCGAGGCGCTCACCCGCAAGCCGGCCGAGAAGGCCGGTCCGGGCGACATCTGCGCCGTCGCCGGTATCCCGGACATCATGATCGGCGAGACCCTGGCCGACACCGAGAACCCGATCGCGCTGCCGCTGATCACGGTCGACGAGCCGGCCATCTCGATGACCATCGGCACCAACACCTCGCCGCTGGTCGGCAAGGGCGGCAAGGGCCACAAGGTCACCGCGCGCCTGGTCAAGGACCGTCTGGACCGCGAGCTGATCGGTAACGTCTCGCTGCGCGTGCTGCCGACCGAGCGCCCGGACGCCTGGGAGGTGCAGGGCCGTGGTGAGCTGGCGCTGGCCATCCTGGTCGAGACCATGCGTCGGGAAGGCTTCGAGCTGACCGTCGGCAAGCCCGAGGTGGTCACCAAGGAGATCAACGGCAAGCTGCACGAGCCGATCGAGCGCATGACGATCGACTCGCCCGAGGAGCACCTGGGTGCGATCACGCAGCTGATGGCGACCCGCAAGGGCCGCATGGAGACGATGACCAACCACGGCTCCGGCTGGATCCGGATGGAGTGGATCGTCCCGGCCCGTGGCCTGATCGGCTTCCGGACCGAGTTCCTGACGCAGACCCGCGGCACCGGCATCGCGCACTCGATCTTCGAGGGCCACGAGCCGTGGTTCGGCGAGCTGCGTACCCGCAACAACGGCTCCCTGGTCGCCGACCGCGCCGGCGTGGTCACCGCCTTCGCGATGACCAACCTTCAGGAGCGCGGCGTCCTCTTCCTGGACCCGACCACCGAGGTGTACGAGGGCATGATCGTCGGCGAGAACTCTCGCTCCGACGACATGGACGTCAACATCACCAAGGAGAAGAAGCTCACCAACATGCGGTCGTCGAACGCCGACGTCGCCGAGTCGATCGTGCCGCCGCGCAAGCTCTCGCTGGAGCAGTCGCTGGAGTTCTGCCGCGACGACGAGTGCATCGAGGTGACCCCGGAGACCGTGCGCATCCGCAAGGTCGTCCTGGACGCGCAGACCCGCGCCCGTACCCGCGGCCGCGTCGCGAAGGCCTGATCTTCGCAGGTCAGACAGGTCAGACAGGTCGGACAAGGCTGACAAAAGCCGCCGGGAGCCCCGTGCTCCCGGCGGCTTTTGTACGCCGTTCGGACGTCACTCATTGTGATGACATCTCGGCCGAGTGTCAGAGCCGAGGTGTACGGATATCGGTGTCAGGATGGCTCATGGCGGTGTTTCATGTCCGATTCGGTACCCGTTGCACCCACCTGGTGACGCCCGAGTTGCGAGACATAGCTCACAGGCGTGTGATCAAACAGAAATCTCATTTGGTCATAAGCATCGCCGAGAGTGACGGATAGTAGAGAAACGACGCTCGGGTCACCGAGTCGACCGCCGAACCCGGCGGCCGGTTCGCGAGCTCAGGCGCCGCCGCCCAGGGGTGGGCGGAGGCGTCACTGCAACGACTGCAAACAGCACGTCTGAGGAGGCACGTCCATGCGTGGAGCCACGCAAGCGAAGTTCGCCGCTGGGGCCATCGCCATCGCCCTGGCCGCCACGGCCTGCAGCAGCAGTGGGAGCTCCAGCAGCTCCAGCTCGGGCAGCAACGCCAACGGCGTGGTGACCGCATGGTGGGGTGACCCGCAGAACCCGCTGATTCCGACCGACACCAACGAGGTCAACGGCGGCGCCGTCCTCAACATGATCTTCACGGGTCTGCAGACGTACGACCCCAAGACCGGCAAGGCGACGCTGGCCAACGCCGCGTCGATCACCACGAACGACCAGCAGAACTTCACCATCACGCTGAAGCCGGGCTGGAAGTTCAGCGACGGCACCACGGTGACCGCCAGCTCCTACGTGGACGCCTGGAACTACGGTGCCTACCTGCCGAACGCGCAGAACAACACCGACCCGTTCTTCACGTCGATCCAGGGCTACTCGGCCGTCCACCCGGCGAGCGGCTCGCCGACGGCCAAGACCATGTCCGGCCTCAAGGTCGTCAACACCAACACCTTCACGGTCGCGCTCACCCAGAAGTTCTCGCTCTGGCCGGACACGCTGGGCTACTCGGCCTTCTACCCGCTGCCCCAGTCCTTCTTCGCGAACCCGAAGGCGTGGGAGGCCAAGCCGGTCGGCAACGGCCCCTACGTGATCAACTCCTGGACCAAGGGCCAGGGCATGCAGCTGCGTCCGAACACGAGCTACTCGGGCACCATCAAGCCGCAGAACGGCGGCATCAACCTCAAGGTCTACACCGACGCCAACGCCGCCTACGCCGACCTGCAGGCCGGCAACCTGGACGTCGACAACGGCCTGTCGAACACCGCGCTGAAGACGGTCCAGTCCGACCTGAACGGCCGCTACCTGAACCAGCCGGCCGGCATCATTCAGACCATCTCGTTCCCGCTCTACCAGAGCGGCTGGAGCTCGGCCAACGCCAAGCTGGTCCGCCAGGGCATCTCGATGGCCATCGACCGCGCGACGGTCACCAAGGTGATCTTCAACAGCACGCGCACCCCCGCCACCGACTGGACCTCCCCCGTCCTCGGCACGGCCGGCGGCTACAGCTCCACGCTCTGCGGCGACGCGTGCACGTACAACCCGACCAAGGCCAAGCAGCTGATTCAGCAGGGCGGCGGCATCCCCGGCGGCCAGCTGACCATCAGCTACAACGCCGACGGCCCGCACAAGGAGTGGGTCGACGCGGTCTGCAACAGCATCAACAACGCGCTGGGCAACACCAGCAGCTGCGTCGGCAGGCCGGTCGGCACCTTCGCGGACTTCCGCAACCAGATCCAGAACAAGCAGATGACCTCCGCCTTCCGCAGTGGTTGGCAGATGGACTACCCGCTGATCCAGGACTTCCTGCAGCCGCTGTACTACACCAACGCGGCGTCGAACGACTCGCACTACAGCAACCCGCAGTTCGACAGCCTGGTCAACCAGGCCAACGCGGCGAGCGACAAGGCCACGGCTGTCTCCGACTTCCAGTCGGCCGAGAAGCTGCTGGTCACCGACATGCCGGCGATCCCGCTCTGGTACCAGAACGGCACCGTCGGCTGGTCCTCGAAGGTCTCCAACGTGATGTTGGACCCGTTCAGCGTGCCGGTCTACACCAGCATCACCGTCAACAAGTAAGTCGTCTGTCCGCCGGCCTCTGACCGCCGCGCGAATCGGGCGGCGGCCGGGAGCCCACGAGGCTCCCGGCCGCCGTCGCGACGAATCCCTGGAGGTTCCATGGGGCGCTACGTCATTCGACGACTGCTCCAGATGATCCCGGTTTTCATCGGGACCACGTTCATCATTTTCGCGATGGTGCACGCGCTCGGTGACCCGGTTGCCGCACTCTTCGGCGACAAGGCACCCGACCCTGCGGTCGCCGCGCAGATCCGTAATCAGCTGGGGCTGAACGATCCGCTCATCGTGCAGTACGGCAACTACATGAAGGGGATCTTCACCGGGAGCCTCGGGAACACCTTCAGCGGGCAGCCGGTGACCGAGCTGCTCAAGACGGCCTACCCGACGACGCTCAAACTCGCGCTCGTAGCCTTCACCATCGAGGTCGTGCTCGGCATCACGCTGGGCGTGATCAGCGGCATGCGTCGCGGAAGGTTCGCGGACACGGGCGTCATGGTGATGACGCTGATCGTCATCTCGATCCCGACCTTCGTCATCGGTTACGTCCTGCAGTACCTCTTCGGCGTGAAGTGGGGCATCGCCGACGCGACGGTTCCGGACGGCGCGCCCTTCTCCTCCCTGATCCTGCCGGGCTTTGTGCTTGCCTCGGTCTCGCTCGCCTACGTGGCGCGGCTCACCCGCACCACCATCGCGGAGAACAGCAAGGCCGACTACGTGCGCACCGCTGTCGCCAAGGGTCTGCCGCGCCGCCGGGTGATCACTCATCACCTGCTGCGCAACTCGCTGATCCCGGTGATCACCTTTCTCGGCACCGACCTCGGTGCCCTGATGGGTGGCGCGCTGGTGACCGAGCGCATCTTCAACATCAAGGGCGTGGGCTACTACCTCTACCAGGGCATCCTGCGTCAGAACACGCCGACCGTGGTCGGTTTCGTGACCGTCCTGGTCATCGTCTTCCTCCTCGCCAACCTGCTCGTCGACCTGCTCTACGCGGTCCTGGACCCGAGGATCCGTTATGCCTGACCAGCAGCCGAACAAGCCGGACGGCGTCCCCGACGACGCGAACACCGAGCTGTCGAGCGCCTTCGCGCAGACTCCCACCCTGGGCGCCATGGAGGTGGAGGGGATGCTCGAAAAGGAAGACCTGCACCACGCCGAAGCGCAATCCTCGGAGTCTGTGGGGATCACTGACCGTGAGGTGCCGCGCAGCCTCTGGCAGGACGCCTGGCGTGAGCTGCGCCGGAACCCGGTCTTCCTGATCTCCGGTGTCCTGATCATCTTCCTGGTGACCGTCGCCTTCTGGCCCGGCCTCTTCGACTCCACCGACCCGCTCTCCTGCAACCTCGCCAACTCGCAGCAGGGGCCGACCTCCGGTCACCCCTTCGGCTTCGACACCCAGGGCTGCGACGTCTACGCCCGCACCGTCCACGGTGCCCGTGCGTCCATCACGGTCGGTGTCTTCGCCACCCTCGGCACCGCCCTGCTGGGCACGATCATGGGCGGGCTGGCCGGCTTCTTCGGCGGCTGGATCGACGCCGTCGTCTCGCGCATCGCGGACATCTTCTTCGGCATCCCGATCCTGCTCGGTGGCCTGGTCTTCCTGTCGGTCATCCCGAGCCGGTCCGTCTGGATCGTGGTCGCCTTCATCGTGGTACTCGGCTGGCCGCAGATCGCCCGTATCGCGCGTGGCGCGGTGATCACCGCGCGTCAGCAGGACTACGTGACGGCCGCGCGCGCGCTCGGCGCGGGCAACTCGCGGCTGATGCTGCGCCACATCCTGCCGAACGCGCTCGCCCCGATCATCGTGGTGGCGACCATCGCGCTGGGCACGTACATCTCGCTGGAGGCCACGCTCTCCTATCTGGGTGTGGGGCTGAAGCCGCCGACGGTCTCGTGGGGCATCGACATCTCGAGCGCCGCGGACACCTTCCGCAACGCGCCGCACATGCTGCTCTTCCCCGCAGGCGCGCTCTGCATCACCATCCTGGCGTTCATCATGCTCGGCGACGCGGTTCGCGACGCTCTCGACCCCAAGCTGCGCTGAGAGAGGCGGAACCGTGGGTATTCAGACATCCGAAATCACCGCCGTCGTCGGACGGGACCGCACCGCGGACTCCGAGGACGCCCCGCTGCTCCAGGTGCGCGACCTGCACGTGGAGTTCCGCACCCGCGACGGACTGGCCAAGGCCGTCAACGGCGTGAACTACAGCGTGCGGGCCGGTGAGACCCTGGCCATCCTCGGCGAGTCCGGCTCGGGCAAGTCGGTCTCCTCGCAGGCCGTCATGGGCATCCTGGACAGCCCGCCCGGTTTCGTCACCGGCGGCGAGATCATCTTCAAGGGCCAGGATCTGCTGAAGCTGCACAGCGAGCAGCGCCGCAAGATCCGTGGCACCCAGATGGCCATGATCTTCCAGGACGCGCTCTCCTCGCTGAACCCGGTGCACACCGTCGGGACGCAGCTGGGCGAGATGTACCGCGTGCACGCGGGCACCTCGAAGAAGGACGCCAAGGTCAAGGCCATCGAGCTGATGGAGCGGGTCGGCATCCCGGCCGCCAAGGAGCGGGTGAACCAGTACCCGCACCAGTTCTCCGGCGGTATGCGCCAGCGCATCATGATCGCCATGGCGCTCGCCCTCGAGCCCGACCTGATCATCGCCGACGAGCCCACCACCGCCCTGGACGTCACCGTCCAGGCCCAGGTGATGGAGCTGCTGGCGGACCTTCAGGCCGAGTACAACATGGGCCTGATCCTGATCACCCACGACCTCGGCGTGGTCGCCGACGTCGCGGACAAGATCGCGGTCATGTACGCCGGGCGGATCGTCGAGACGGCCCCGGTGCACGAGCTCTACAAGCGCCCAGCCCACCCGTACACCCGCGGCCTGCTCGACTCGATCCCGCGCCTGGACCAGAAGGGCCAGGAGCTCTACGCGATCAAGGGTCTGCCGCCCAACCTGCTGCGCATCCCCTCCGGCTGTGCGTTCAACCCGCGCTGCCCGATGGCCCAGGAGATCTGCCGCTCCGAGGTTCCGCCGCTGCACGCGGTGACCGAGGCCGACGGCACGCCGCTCCCCGGCCGCGGCAGCGCCTGCCACTTCTGGAAGGAGACGATCCATGGCTGACGCGCAGGAGGTCGCCGAGGTCGCGGCCATCGAGGCCGTGCTGGACAAGAAGATCGAGCGCGGCGAGCCGATCCTGCAGGTCCGGAATCTGGAGAAGTACTTCCCGCTGACCCAGGGCATCCTGATCAAGAAGCAGATCGGCGCGGTCAAGGCCGTCGACGGCGTCTCCTTCGACCTGTACCAGGGCGAGACCCTCGGCATCGTCGGCGAGTCCGGCTGTGGCAAGTCGACGCTGGCCAAGGTGCTGATGAACCTGGAGCCGGCCACCGGCGGCCAGGTGCTGTACAAGGGCGAGGACATCTCGAAGGTCTCCGGCCGGGCGCTCAAGGCGATCCGCCGGAACATCCAGATGGTCTTCCAGGACCCCTACACCTCGCTGAACCCCCGCATGACGGTCGGCGACATCATCGGCGAGCCCTTCGAGATCCACCCCGAGGTGGCTCCCAAGGGCGACCGGCGCGCCGCCGTGCAGGACCTGCTGGACGTCGTCGGGCTGAACCCGGAGTACATCAACCGGTACCCGCACCAGTTCTCCGGCGGTCAGCGTCAGCGCATCGGCATCGCCCGCGGCCTGGCGCTCAAGCCCGAGATCATCATCTGCGACGAGCCGGTCTCGGCGCTGGACGTCTCGGTGCAGGCGCAGGTGATCAACCTGCTGGAGAAGCTGCAGGACGAGTTCAACTTGTCTTACATGTTCATCGCCCACGACCTCTCCATCGTGCGTCACATCTCCGACCGCGTCGGCGTGATGTACCTGGGCAAGCTGGTCGAGATCGGCTCGGACGAGCAGATCTACGAGCACCCGACGCACCCGTACACCCAGGCGCTGCTCTCCGCGGTGCCGGTGCCGGACCCGGAGGGTCGCGAGGGCCGCGAGCGGATCCTCCTCAGCGGTGACATCCCCTCGCCGGCGAACCCGCCGTCCGGCTGCCGCTTCCGCACCCGCTGCTTCAAGGCGCAGGAGCGCTGCTCGGTCGAGGAGCCGCTGCTGGCGATTCCCGAGGTGTTCCGCGGGCAGGACACCCCGGCGGCGCACGAGTCGGCCTGCCACTTCGCGGAGGACGTCGACATCGTCGGCGCGGGCTGAAACCCGCGCACGAAGGGCCGCTCCCAACGGGGGCGGCCCTTCGTGCTGTCCGGCCTCCCCGTAGGGCCGTCGGAGAACAGCGAGGCCCTCGACCGGATCGCAGGTCGAGGGCCTCGTGTCAGGCGCGGGTGACGGTCACTCCCCCGCGTCCTCCAGGGCGGCGAGGGCCGGGTCGAGGACGATCTCCTTGGGGACGTTCACGTCCGGGTCCTCCGGGAAGTGGCAGGCGGTCAGGTGGCCCGCGTTGTTGCCGGAGAGCTGGATCAGTGGCGGCTCCTCCGTCGCGCACTTCTCCTGAGCCTTCCAGCAGCGAGTGCGGAAGCGGCAGCCCGACGGCGGGGAGATCGGGGAGGGGACATCGCCGGCGAGGCGGATCCGCTCCTTGTCGTTGCCCGTCGTCCTGGCCTCAGGGGCGGCGGAGAGCAGCGCGTGCGTGTACGGGTGGCGCGGCCGGGAGTAGATGGCCTCGCGGTCGCCGACCTCCATGATCTTGCCGAGGTACATGACCGCGACACGCTGCGAGAAGTGCCGCACGATGGCCAGGTCGTGCGCGATGAAGAGGAAGGCGATGCCCATCTCGCGCTGCAGCTTCTGCAGCAGGTTGACGACCTGAGCCTGGATCGACACGTCGAGCGCGGAGACCGGCTCGTCGGCGACGATCAGCTTGGGGCTCAGGCCCAGAGCGCGAGCGACGCCGATACGCTGACGCTGACCGCCGGAGAACTCGTGCGGGAAGCGGTTGTAGTGCTCCGGGTTGAGGCCGACGATCTCCAACAGCTCCTTGACCCGAGCCTCGCGGCCGCCGGGAGGGTTGATGTTGTTGATCTCCATCGGGCCGGCGACGATCGTGCCGACCGTGTGCCGCGGGTTGAGCGAGGCGTAGGGGTCCTGGAAGATCATCTGGATCTCGGACCGGATCGGGGCCAGCTGCTTGCGGTTGGCGTGCGTGATGTCGACGCCCCTGTAGCTGAGCCGGCCCGCGGTCGGCTCCAGCAGCCGGGAGACCAGCCGGCCCGTGGTGGACTTGCCGCATCCGGACTCGCCCACCAGACCCAGGGCCTCGCCCTGGTGGATCTGGAAGTCCACGCCGTCGACGGCCTGGACCGCCCCGATCTGGCGCTTGATCAGGAAGCCGTCCATCACCGGGAAGTGCTTGGTCAACCCGGAGGCTTCGAGGAGGACGTCACCGGGGGCGGGAGCTCCGGCCGGAACGGCGTCCGTCAGGGTCTGCTCGGTCATGATGGGTACCTTGAATCCTGATCAGCCGAGCTGCGGCTGGATCTGCTGGGCGAAGATGTCCTGCTTCTGCTGAGGGGTCAGATGGCAGGCGGACAGGTGTCCGTTGGCGAGCTCGAGTCGCGGAAGCTCCGTCACGCAGCGGTCGCCACCCACCTTGTCCCGGAATTCGCACCGGGGGTGGAATGCGCAGCCCGACGGCGGGTTCAGCAGCGACGGCGGCGTGCCGGGGATCGGCATCAGCGGCTTGTCGACGTCCGCGTTCATGTGCGGGATGGAGCGCAGCAGGCCCCAGCCGTAGGGGTGCTGGGAGGAGTCCAGCACCTCCGCCATGGTGCCGCGCTCGACGCAGCGCCCCGCGTACATCACCAGCACGTCGTCGGCGATGTTCGCGATGACGCCGAGGTCGTGGGTGATGAAGATGATCGAGGTGCCGGTCTCCTGCTGCAGGTCCTTGAGCAGGTCGAGGATCTGGGCCTGGACCGTGACGTCGAGCGCGGTGGTCGGCTCGTCCGCGATCAGCAGCTCGGGGTCGTTGACCAGAGCCATCGCGATCATCGCACGCTGGCGCATACCGCCGGAGAACTGGTGCGGGTAGTCGTCGACGCGGGTCTGCGGCTGCGGGATGCCGACCTTGGTCAGCATCTCGATGGCGCGGTCCCTGGCTTCCTTCTTGCTGGCGCCCGTGTGCTTCATGTACGGCTCGGCGATCTGCCGGCCGACCGTGTAGTACGGCGACAGCGCCGCCAGAGCGTCCTGGAAGACCATCGACATCTTGCTGCCGCGCAGCTTCGCCAGCTCCTTGTCGGAGGCGGTGACGAGCTCCTGGCCGTCGAGGAGGATTTGTCCCTCGACCGTGGTGGTCCGCGGGTTGTGCAGACCCAGGATGGTCAGGTTGGTGACGGACTTGCCGGAGCCGGACTCGCCGACGATGCCGAGAGTCCTGCCCTTCTCCAGGTCGAAGGAGAGGCCGTTCACCGCGCGGACGATGCCGTCCTCGGTAGCGAAGCTGACCTTGAGGTCCTGGACCGAGAGGAAGCTGGAGCCCTTGGCTGCGGGCGCCGTCTCCGTGGGCTGTTCGGGGATGATCACGAGCACATCTCCTCGGGTGCGGTACGTGCGATTGCCACGCGTGCGTGGTGCTGGTCGGGGATGGTCACGCGAGCCGGATCCGCGGGTCGATGAGCGCGTAGGAGGCGTCGACGAGGATGTTGAAGAACACGATCAGCATGGAGCTGACCAGGACGACAGCCATCTCCAGCGGCAGGTCGTAGGAGTTCACGGAGTCGACGGCGAGCCGCCCGAGGCCGTGGAGGCTGAAGGTGAACTCAGTGATGACGGCGCCGGAGAAGACGGCCGCCAGGTCGATACCGAAGATCGTGATGACCGGTCCCATTGCGCCGCGCAGGGCGTAGCGAAGGAAGACGTAGCTCTTCGACATGCCCTTGGCACGGGCTGAGCGGATGTGGTCCTCGCTTAGCTGCTCGATCATCAGCGAGCGCACCTGGCGCGAGTAGTTGGACCAGAAGATGATCGACATCACGAAGCACGGCAGGATCAGGCCCCCGATCGAGCCGATCGGGTCGTGGGTCCAGTCAGGGTCGTGGCCGCGGTCGAAGATGCCCAGGTAGTACGAGAAGATAAGGATCATGATCGGGCCGACGAAGTAGATCTGCGTTGACTGACCGATCAGTGAAACGGCGCTGGACACCCGATCGGTGGTGCTGCCCTGGCGGGCGGCCGAGATCATGCCCAGCCCGACGCCGATGGTGAGGAAGATCGCCGCTCCGCCGATGGCGAGCGAGACCGTGGTCGGGATGCTGGAGGAGATCAGACCCCAGATCGACTCCTGGTTGGCGTAGGAGTATCCGAAGCACGGGAAGTTGCAGTGAGGGAAGTTGGTGACGTCACGTCCGGCGAAGATGCCCCAGACGTAGTCCTTCCACTGGACGATCCACGGCTTGTCGAAGCCGAGATTGATCGTGATCTGGTGCAGCATCTGCGGACTGCAGTTCTTGCCACAGGACAGCAGCGCCGGGTTCGGCACCAACGCGAAGAAGGACGAGTAGGTGACGAAGCTGATGGCGATCAGGATGACGATGGCGCCGAGCACCCGTCGAGTCAGGAATCGCAGCATAGGGAGGGCTCTTCCAGGAAAGACGCCGCTGGCGGCCAGAGCGTGGGACGAGGGGTTGCGTGCCGAGGCCGGGTCCCGTCCGGAGGACGGGACCCGGCGGTGCGACTTACTGCTTGACGAACACGGAGCCCGTGTCGATGGTGCCGATCACCTGGTTGTAGCGGACGCCACCCAGGCCCGGGCCGTAGATCTGGAGGAACTTGTCGAAGCCGAACGGGACCTGCGGGATGTCGTTCGCGATGACCTTGTTCGCCAGGTCGTTCCACTCCTTCGCGGCCTTGGCCACGTCGGTCTCAAGCTTGATCTGGGCGATCGCCGCGTCGGTCGCCGGGTTGTTGTAGTGCGAGTAGTTCGGCGAGCCGTCGGTGATGTTGCTGCCACCGCCGAGCAGGTTCGGAACGTCGGTGTACGGGGTCGGCCAGTCGGCGCCCCAACCCGTGCGGTAGATGTCGAACGTGTTCTTCACGGTGCCGACCTGCGTGTAGTACGAGGTCTTGTCGATCGGGTTGAGCACGACCTGGAAGCCGGCCTGCTGCAGGGCGTTCTGCACGACGACCGAGATCTTCTGCCAGCGCGGGGTGTTGGCGAAGGCGAAGACCAGCTTGTAGTTGACGGCGTTGGCCTGCGTGAGCAGGGCCTTGGCAGCCGTCGGGTCACCGTTCGGGTGGGCCGTCTTGTTGAACGGGTCGGCGTTCTCCCAGCCCGCCACGGTCGGGCTGATCAGGGTGTTGCCCGGGTCCAGCTGCGAGGGTCCGCCGTAGAGCTTCTGCAGCGACTGGTTCGGGAAGGCCAGGGCGATGGCCTTGCGGATGCGGACGTCGGTGACCCGGGTGGTGTTGATGTTCAGGTACTCGACGTACGGCTGGTAGTTGCTCACCATGCGGCTCTTGTACTGGGAGCCGTTGAGGATGGTGTCCGACTGCGAGGCGTCGGCGGCGGTCGACAGCGACAGGGCGAACTTGTCGTTGCCGGTCGCCTGCTCCAGACGAGTGGTGAGCTGCGGGTTGTCGACGCCCAGCTCGAAGGACCACTTGTCCGGGTAAGCGGCACGGATCGGGTCGGTGCTCGGGTCCCAGTTGGGGTTCCGCACGAACTGCAGGGACTTGCCCGGAACGTAGTTGGACACCTGGTACGGGCCGTCCGCGTTCGGGTTGTTGTTGTACGTGGCCGACTCCTTCGACGCCTCGAAGGCGCCGATGGGCGGCATGGCGGCGGCGTACGGGGCGTCCGCGTGGGCCTCGGTGAAGTGGAAGACGACCGTCTGCGCGTCCGGGGTGCCGATGACCGTGTCGGGCAGGGACTTGCCGCCGGTGGGGCCCGCGTAGACCTTGCGGTAGTCGGCGCCGGAGAGCCAGAGCGGGAAGTAGTTCGGGCCTTGGGTCTGGGCGGGCAGGTAGAGCCGCTCGATGTCGTACTTGACGTCGGCCGAGGTGATCGGGGTGCCGTCCTGGAACTTCAGGCCCTTCTTCAGGGTCCAGGTCCAGGTCTTGCCGCCGTCCGACAGCTTGCCGGTGTCGGTGGCGAGGTCACCGACGAGGATCGTGTTGCCCTTTGCGTCGATCTTGTAGCCGGTCAGCGTCCGGTTGTAGAGACCCGAGATGGCCAGCATGTTGCTGACGTACTGCTGGGTCGGGTCCAGGTAGTCGAAGCCGCTCGGCTCGATGTCGTAGGCGGTTCCACCCTTGGTGGCGCCGGTGACGGGAACCGCAGGACCAGTGGAATCCTGCGCGGTGCCGAGCGAGAACTGCTGCACGGACGAGGTGGCGCCCTGGTCCTGCTTGGTCGCCGTCTTGCTGCTGCTGCCGCACGCGCTGAGCGTAAGCGCTCCGGCGGACACCACCGCGATTGCGGCAATGACCTTACGCTGAGTCATGATTGCCTACCTGCCTGTTGTTTGAATCTCTGCGGGTCACACCAGCGGGCGAGCGGTTCTACCAGCCGGAGGTCTTGGGGGGTCAGCGCACGGTCTTCGGGTCGAGGGCATCCCGAGCCGAGTCGCCGAGCAGGTTGAACGCGACGGTGAAGATCATCAGGCTCACGCCGCAGACGACGAGGAAGAACGTGTCGTTCTGGAAGTACGGAGCGGCGTCCTGGAAGAGCCGGCCCCAGTCGGGTGTCGGCTCGATCATGCCGACGCCCAGGAAGGAGAGACCTGCCTCGGTGGTGACGAAGCCGGAGAAGGCGAGCGTCGTCTGCACCAGCATCGTTGTGCGGAGGTTCGGGAAGATCTCCTTCCAGATGATCCGCCACGGCGAGGCCCCGGCGACCCTGGCCGCCTCGATGAACTCCCGTTCGCGCAAGCTCAGTGTCATGCCACGCAGCAGGCGGCCCAGGCCCATCCAGCCGAGAATCACCTGCACCAGGACGAGGACCGTTCCGCGCATCAGCGGTGAGACGGCGTTGCCCGGGGCCACGAGCAGGGCGATGAACACAGGAGTGAAGGCGATCAGGAAGAGTTGCTGCGGGAAGGCCATCAGCAGGTCGGAGATCCGCCCGAAGACGTAGTCGACCCAGCCGCCCATGAATCCCTGCGCCAGGCCCAGCAGGACACCGATCACGGTGCTGAAGATGGTGGCGGCGAAGGCGATGAGCAGCGTCGTGCGCATGCCGTAGATGAGCTGCATGAACAGGTCGCGGCCGAGGCTCGGTTCGAGGCCCAGCCAGTGGGTGGCGCTGACCCCGCCGAGCGGGCCGATCGGGACTCCCGAATCGTCAAGCAGAGTGGGGTCGTTGAGGCCGTACGTGGTGGTCGCGTCTTGGCCGTACAGGTGCGCGATCAACGGCGCACAGGCGGCGACCAGGAAGTACAGCAGCACGATGCCCGTGCAGAACAGAGCTGCCTTGTCGCGCTTGAAACGGATCCAGGCGAGTTGGCCGGGCGATCGACCGACGAGCTCTGCGTCGCGCCCTTCGGATGGGGCGCCCTCTGACAACTCGTCAGAGATGAGCTCAGCATTGGCTGGCATGGTCATCGTGCGATTGCTCCCGCCGGCGATGTGATCAGGCGAAATGTTCAGGTGGAACGGCTTGATGTCTCATCCTGGTGGCCGCTGATCGTTGTGTCGACAGGCTGACGATCAATTATTGATAACGCCTTGGGAGGTCGTAATAGGTCAAATCAGGACAGTGGATTACAGTGCCACCACTCGGGGCGGTGACACAAGATCCTGATGAGCGAAAACGCCATTGCAGTACCGTCCGATTATCGGACGACGAAGTATCAGTAAGCGTCCGATACCCGCCGGAAGCTGCCAAGTGCCCATAAATGACTCTTCGGTCCCTAGCGGGCAAATCGGACAGCGCCTTTGGCGGCATTGACGACAGATGGGGAATGGCGGCTCAGGTAATCGCGGGATTGCGGTTCTATTTCAGAAATGTAGAACGCCCCCGTCCGGCCGGACGAGGGCGTCGCTGTTCGGGGGCGAGCGGTGGCGCAGGTCAGATCGTGATCGAGGTGGGCCCGCCGGGCTGGGTGAGCAGGGTGGTGAGGGCCGCGGCGACCTCCTGCGGGGTGACCGCCTTGCCGCTCTTGGTGTGGACGCTGTCGAAGGCGGTGCCGTAGGCCGCGGCCAGCTTGGCCAGGTTGAACGTCGGCACAAACTTGCCCGAGGCGTCCGGCTGCAGGGACAGGGACTGACTGAAGGTGCTCTTGCCGAAGAGCACAGGGGTGCCGCCGGCCACGACCTTGAAGTGCTGCTTCATCGCCCAGGCGCCCAGCGTGCTCGCGGCCTCGTTCGCGGCGGCGGCGGAGGCCTTCGGCTGGACCGTGGTCACGGTGAGCGGCACAACGGCGTCATGGCCTTCCAGGCCGGCCGCGCGGGCCTGGAATGCCTGCTCGATCAGCGGGATGGCCGCGTTCACGTCCAGGCCGCTGCCGGCCTTGGGAAGGGTCACCACGACCTTGCCTGCCGCGGTGAAGTGGATGCTGCCCTCCCCGGCGCCGCTCGCGCTGGAGAGCTGCTGCAGGGCGGACCGGAGCTTGTCCTCGTCGATGACCACCACGGGGGCGACGGCCTTGGCGCCACCGAAGAGGGAGCCGATCACGGTCACCGGGTTGTAGCTGTGCTGGGCGACCTTGTCGACCGTTGCGCCGGTGTCTATGGTCAGGCCGGCGACGGACGGGTTGAGCGTGGCCGTCCTGCCGCCGATGGAGACCGTCAGCGGGTGCTTGGCGATCGCGCCCAGGGTGCTGTCGAGCTTGGTCACCGCCTGGTCGTGGGTGTCGCCCCCGATGGAGTACCCGAGGACGGTCGTGCCCTTGGGGACGTCGGCCTGGTTGAGCATCAGGCCCGCTCCGTATGCCACGCCGCCGACCAGGACCAGGGTGCCGACCGCGTAACCGGCCAGCTTGCGGCTCTTGCCGCCACCGGCGCGCTTCGCGGCGGGCTTGGCGGAGCCGCCACCGCTGCCGTGGCTGCTGCTTTCGCTGGTGTTGCTGCCGTCGCCGCTGCGCTCCGGGCGGGGCGGCGCGCCCGCGCCGCCGGTGCCGCCCGCGAACCCGTCGTTGACCTGCTGGGACTGCGGGACCAGCGGCATGGCCGCGGTCTGCTCGGCGGCGGACGGCTTGGCCGACCTGGCGGGCTTCGGCGCCTTCGCGGTCTGCTGACCGCGCTTCGGACGGGCTGGGGCGCTGGGCGCGGCGGCCTGCTGGTCCATGACGGTGCGGAACTGCATGGTCGGCTGCGACCCTGGCTCGGGCGCGGAGGCGGCCAGGCCGCCCTGCAGACCGCCGGGACGCGCGCCGCCGGGCACCGGCCGCGGCGCCAGCGTCTGCGGTTGCGCGGCGGCCCGGGCGGCGGGTGACTCGGGCTGTTGCGGCTGCGGCGCCCAGGGGGAGGACTGCGTGTCGTAGCCCGCCGTCGGCTCCTGGAACGGCTGGCCCGGGAACTGCGGCTCCGGGTAGCGCTGCTCTGGGGACGGCTGGCTCGGCTGAGCCGGCTGGGTCGGGGCGGGCGCGGCCGGAGCGGAGGCGCTCGGCGCGGGCGCCTGCTTCTTGCGCGGCGCGAACCACTCGCTCGGCGGCGTGGCAGGCGACCCCGGCGACGGCGCGGCGGGTGCGCCCGTCTCCGGCATGCGCCACTCGGCGGGCAGCTCCGGGGGCGTGACCGTGCCCGTGCCGGAGTCCATGACGCCGAGCACGGGAGAGCCCGCGCTCTCGGCACGATGCCGCCGGGGAGCGGGCTGCTCGCCCGTCTCCTCGCTGTTCAGCGGGGAGCGCACGACGACCGGCGGGATCGGCCGGGAGCCGGGGATGTTGATCTTGATGCGCGTGGTGAGCGTCGTCTCAGTGCGCGGCTCGTCACCCGGCTCAGCCTGCCCCGGCTGACCCCCCTGCTGGCCAGGCTGACCCGGCTGCGGGCTCTGGCCCGCACGGGAGAACGCGTGGTCACTGGGGACGCCGTACGGAGGCGTGCCCGAAGGGTAGGAGTCCCCGCCCTGACGAGGCGACATCGGATTGTCAGATTCTCGACTCACTGCTGCTCCGGTTCGCTCCCCGCCGTCGTGACGAGGTGCGGTTGTGGATCGTCGTTCCCCGCGTCCCGTGGGGCTGCGGTTGCGGTGTGTGGAACCGCGGTCTCCAGCGTTGCGGGCACCACCTTACTGGGAGGTGTCCCTGGACGGACCGGTCGGTGGGAGAACGGGGATCCCCGACATGGCCGGGCGCGCGATGGAGAGCACGGATCCGAGCAGTCCGAGGAAGAGCAGCGCGACGCTCGTCGCGCTGCCGCCCCAGAGCAGATCGCCCTCCGGCGTGCCGATACTCGCCGCGAGCAGAGTGCCCAGCCAGGTCAGCGTCGGGACCGCGGCGCCCGTCTTGGTGCCGGTCAGCACGCTGCCGCCGTAACTGAGGGCGAGAATCCCGACGGCCCCCAGGACGAGGCCGCCGCCGCTCCACAGGTCGACGACGAGCGCGCCGGCCAGTGCGACGGCGATCCCGAGCACCGCCAGGGCGAAGTAGCTCGCCCAGCGGGCCCGGGTTCCGATCGGGTAACGGGGAGCGACGGGCTTCGGCGAACCGCTGCGTGGAGCGGGCACGTTGGCCCGGCCGCCGGCCCGACCCCGGCCGCCGTCGGCGGGCTCCGGCGTCTGACCCCGGCTCACGAGGCCGCCCCTGGCCCGCCGCTCGCGCCCGCCGAGGTCACCGAGCCTGCCGAGATCACCGCGCTCGCCGTTCCAGCCGTGCCTTCGATGCTGTCGATGCCGGCGAACAGGTCCGTCTCCCAGCCGGTGGCCGGGTCGAGCGGGCCTGGCACGCCGCGGACCAGGCGGTAGTACTCCACCGCCGGCAGCGGCTGGCCCAGGTCGTTGGAGAGCGCGAAGAAGGGACCGTCGACCGCGATCTGCGTCAGGTGCGCGCGCATCGCCGCGGCCTTGGCCTCGGCGAAGGCCGAGCCGTCGACGGCGGTGGTGACCTCCGCGTCGTCGACGACGCCGGGGACGTCGTCCGCCGAGGCGATGCCGGGGAAGGGGACCTCCTTGCCCGCCGCCTTGAGCGCCGCGAAACCCGCCTCCACCACGGAGCGGGGGATGACGTTCCAGTAGATCTTCGCCACATGGTGCGCGGCGCCGAGCTCGGGCCGGAAGGACGCGTCGCCGGCCAGCTCGCTGCCGCGCATGGCGACGCGGTGGGCCTGGATGTGGTCCGGGTGGCCGTAGCCGCCGTTGGGGTCGTAGGTCACCAGGACCTGCGGGCGGACCTCGCGGATCACGCCGACCAGCTCGGCGGCCGCCTCGTCGAGGTCGGCCTGCCAGAAAGCCTCGGCGCGGACGTTGCTGGGGACGCCCATCATGCCCGAGTCGCGCCAGCGGCCGGGCCCGCCGAGGAAGCGGTGGTCGGTGACGCCGAGCTCGCCCATCGCCGCGGCCAGCTCGGTGATGCGGTGCGCGCCGAGCGCGTCGTCACGGTGAGCGACCAGATGGGCCAGCTTGTCGCCGATCACCTCGCCCTCCTCGCCGAGGGTGCAGGTGACCAGGGTGACGCCGGCGCCCGCGGCGGCGTAGCGGGCCATCGTCGCGCCGTTGCCGATCGACTCGTCGTCGGGGTGGGCGTGGACGAGAAGCAGGCGCTGGGTGGCGCGGGCTGCCGAGGCTGATTCCGTCATGGGGTCAGCGTAGGCGGTCCCGCCGACAGCGCCCGCCAGCGCCCTGCAGCGCGCTGCGTTCCGCCGTCGATGCGGGTCGGGCCGTACAGCTAGAGCTTGATGCCGGTGATCATCCCGGCGACGCTCGTGGTCACCGTCTTGATCGACGGGGCGATCGAGCTGGAGGCCAGGTAGAAGCCCAGCAGGGTGCAGGCGAACGCGTGCCACAGCTTCAGGCCGGAGCGCTTGACCAGAATTCCCACGATGATCATCATCAGCACGGCTGCGGAGATCGGCAGAACCATCGCGTCTCACACCTCTCGGTTTTGGGCGGCGGGGACTGCCGCACCAGAAGGACGGGCGCACCCAGGTGATACCCGTGGGGTGATGGTTGGGTCACTTTCCGTCATCATGCCTAGCCTGTCGCGCGGATGCACGACCCCGGCGCACCTGTGCGTTGTGTACGCGGGCGTCCGGAGGGGCGGGCGAGGGCCGAACGGGGGAGGCGGAAGTGCTGCGGGTTTGCCGGGTCGCGCCGGCTGTGCGGGGCTCCGCCGCTAGGGTCGGAGGATGTCCCAGGAGATCACTTTCCCCCGTCAGTTCTCGCGCACCCAGCGGTTCTCGCTGGGCGCGCCCCGGTCCTTCGTCGCCTCCCCGGATGGGCAAAGGGTGGCCTTCCTTCGGAGTCGCGGGGGGACCGAACGGGCGAACCTGCTGTTCGTGCTCGACCTTTCGAACGACGCTGCTCCGTTCGAGCGAGTCGTGGCCGATCCGTCCGCCCTGCTCGGCGGCGACACGGAGGAGCTCTCCGCCGAGGAGCGGGCGCGGCGCGAGCGGGCCAGGGAGGGCTCGGCGGGCGTCGTCGGCTACGCCACCGACGCCGCCGTCTCACTGGCGGCGTTCAGCCTCTCCGGACGCCTGTTCGCCGGCTCGCTGCTGCCGGACGCCGCCCCGGCGCGAGAGCTGCCCGCCCAGGGCACCGTGATCGACCCGCGTCCCGCGCCGGACGGCCGCCACATCGCCTACGCCACGACGGGCGGCGCGCTGCACGTCATCGCCGCCGACGGAAGCGGCGACCGTGCGCTGGCGGACGAGGAGGATCCGGAGGTCAGCTGGGGCCAGGCGGAGTTCATCGCCCAGGAGGAGATGGACCGCAGCCGCGGCTTCTGGTGGTCCCCGGCCGGAGACCGGCTGCTCGCCGCCAGGGTCGACAACAGCCCGGTCCAGCGCTGGTGGATCGCCGACCCGGCCAACCCCGCGCGTGAACCGGCCGAGATCGCCTATCCGCAGGCGGGCACGGCCAACGCCGACGTCACGCTGGCCGTGCTGGGCCTGGACGGCAGCCGGGTCGAGGTGGACTGGGACCGGGCGGCCTTCCCGTACCTGGCCCGCGTCCACTGGTCGGCGGGTGGCCCGCCGCTGCTCCAGGTGCAGACCCGCGACCAGCGTCGCCAGCTCGTGCTCGCCCTCGACCCGGCGACGGGCGCCACGACGGTGCTCCACGACGAGCGTGACCCGGTCTGGGTCGAGCCCTACCCGGGCGTCCCCGCGTGGACGCCGGACGGCCGACTGGTCCGCGTGGCGGACGACTCCGAGACCGACGCGCGCGTGCTCGTCGTCGGCGACGAGGTGCTGACGGGCCGCCAGCTGCATGTTCGCGCCGTGCTCGACGTCTCGGACCAGGACGTGCTGGTCACCGCATCGGCGGGCGAGGACGCGACGACGCCGGAAATCGGCGAGCAGCATGTGTACCGAGTCAACAGCGAAGGCGTCCGACGACTCAGTTCCGAAGCCGGGTACCACTCCGCAGTCCGCGGCGGCGGACTGACCGTGCTCAGCTCCTCCTCGGTGGAGCGGTCCGGCTCGACGGTGCGGGTGCTCAGGACGAACGGCGCGCAGCCGGTCGAGCTCGCCGCGATCGTGAACCTCGCCGAGACGCCCGTGATCTCCGCCCGGCCCGTGATCACCCTCGCGGGCAAGCGCAGGATCCCGGCCGCGGTCCTGCTGCCCACCGGCTACGACCGGGAGCGGGACGGCCTGCTGCCGGTCCTGATGGCCCCTTACGGCGGCCCGCACGGCCAGCAGGTGGCGGCGGCGCAGAACATCTACCTCTCCGCCCAGTGGTTCGCCGACCAGGGCTTCGCCGTCGTCGTGGCCGACGGCCGCGGCACCCCCGGCCGCAGCCCCGCCTGGGAGAAGGCGATCGCCCTGGACATGGCGGGACCGACCCTGGACGACCAGGTCGAGGCGCTGCAGGCGCTCGCCGCCGACTTCCCGCTCGACCTCGGCCGGGTCGGCATCCGCGGCTGGTCCTACGGCGGCTACCTGGCCGCGCTCGCGGTGCTGCGCCGCCCCGACGTCTTCCACGCGGCCGTCGCCGGCGCCCCTGTCACGGACATGGAGCTGTACGACACCCACTACACCGAGCGCTACCTCGGCCACCCCGCCGAGCACCCGGAGGTCTACGCGGCGCACTCGCTGCTGGCCGACGCGCCCCGGCTGCGCCGACCGCTGCAGATCATCCATGGGCTGGCCGACGACAACGTCGTCGTCGCGCACAGCCTGCGGCTCTCCTCCGCCCTGCTGGCCGCCGGCCGCCCGCACGAGGTGCTGCCGCTCTCCGGAGTCACCCACATGACGCCGCAGGAGGAGGTCGCGGAGAATCTGCTGCTGCTCCAGGTCGAGTTCCTGCGCAGGTCACTGCCGGGGTCACTGCCGCAGCCGTGACATCTGTCACGCCGAGGTCCGGAGGCGCGGCACTGCTGCGAAGACGTGCCGGTCCGCCAGGCTTTCGGTATGACAACTTCCACCGAGCAGGCTTCCACCATTCAAGCCTTGGGGGCGGACCGGAAGGCCTCCGCGCGGGACGCGAACAGCGCCCGCGCGGAGGTCGCGGCTTTCCGCAGCGTCAGCAAGAACTTCGGCAGCGTGAAGGCGGTCAACAACAGCTCCTTCACGCTCCACCCGGGCGAGACCGTCGCCTTCCTCGGCCCCAACGGCGCCGGCAAGTCCACCAGCATCGACATGCTGCTGGGCCTCAAGGACCCGAGCGCGGGCCAGGTCAGCCTGTTCGGCGGCACCCCGCGTCAGGCCATCCTCGACGGCCGCGTCGGCGTCATGCTGCAGAGCGGCGGCCTGCTGCCCGAGGTGACCGTGCGCGAGCTGGTCACCTTCGCCTGCAAGGTGCATCCGCGCGGCTACGACGTCGACCAGGTGCTCACCACCGCCCAGATCCTGGACCTGGCCGACCGGAAGGTCGACAAGCTCTCCGGCGGCCAGGAGCAGCGGGTCCGCTTCGCCCTGGCCACCGCCGGTGACAGCGACCTGATCGTCCTCGACGAGCCGACCACCGGCATGGACGTCACCGCCCGCCAGGCGTTCTGGTCGGTGATGAAGGCCCAGGCGGACGCCGGCCGGACGATCCTCTTCGCCACGCACTACCTGGAGGAGGCGGACGCGATCGCCGACCGCGTCCTGGTGATGCACCAGGGACGGCTGATCGCCGACGGCACCGCCGCCGAGATCAAGGCCCGCGCCGGGCAGCGCCGCATCTCCTTCGACCTGCACCCGCAGGACGGCCCGGACGTCAGCCTGCTCAGCACCCTCGCCGGCATCACGGCCCTGGACGTCAGCGGTCAGACCGTCAGCGGGCAGACCGTCCGGATCAGCACCTCGGACGCGGACGCCACCATGGCGGCCGTCTACCGCGCGGGCTTCTACCCGCGCGGCCTGGAGGTCACCGGGGTCGGCCTGGAGCAGGCCTTCATCACCATCACCGCGGAAGCCGAGGGGAACTGACCATGTCGCAGCTGATCAAGCTCGAGGTCCTGCGGGTGCTGCGCAACCGCCGCTACCTCTTCTTCACCGTGCTCTTCCCGGTGATGATGTTCTACTTCTACGCCACCGGCTTCAAGAACCAGATGTTCAACGACATCTCGTACAAGACCTACTACATGGTCTCGATGGCGACCTTCGGCACCGTCGGCGCGGCTCTCAACACCGCGATGCGGATCTCGCTGGAGCGCAAGAGCGGCTGGACCCGCCAGCTGCGGCTGACCGCGCTTCCCGGCTGGGCCTACGTGCTCTCCAAGGTGGTCGCCGCGGGCGTGGTGACGCTCCCGGCCGTGCTGGCCGTCTTCGGCATGGGCGCCGTGGAGGGCGTCCGGCTCTCCGCCGGTACCTGGCTGGGCATGGGCCTGCTGGTCTGGGCGGGCGGCTTCGTCTTCTCGGCGGCGGGCGTGGCGCTCGGCTACGCGGCCGCTCCGGACGCGGTCCAGCCGATCACCATGATCGGCTACATGGGCATGGCGTTCCTGGGCGGGGTCTGGTTCCCGCTCACCGGCGGGTTGAAGTCGATCGGTCAGTACACTCCGATCTACCTCTACAACGAGCTGGCGAAGTCCCCTCTGAACGGGGTCTCGGTGGGCGCAGGGCAGGTGGCCGGACTAGTCGCCTACCTCGCGGTCTTCGCGGCCCTCGCGGCCTGGCTCTACCAGCGCGACCGCAAGACCATCTGACGAGGGCCGGTTTGACGAGGGGCATGACGCGATGAGCGAGGAACGGCCGGTCGGCCCGCGGATCGGCGTACCGCCCGAGAACCGCCGGCAGATGTTCGTCAAGCTGTGCTGGACTCTGCTGTGGCTGATCTACCTGGCCTACCCGGTCGGCGACCTGCTGAGTGGTGATCACACCACGGCAGGGACGGTCTTCGGCTGGGCGATGCTGACCGGCTTCCTCGCCTGCTACGTCTACCTGATCCTGCGGCGCCAGGTCGCGGGAACGGCGCTGCCGTGGGCTCGCTGGCAGGGCGGGGTCCTGCTGGCGATGCTGACCCTCTCGATCGTCACCACCCTCGGGCTGAACAACAACTGGCTCGCGTTGTTCAGCTACACCGCGATCTCGGCGGGGGCGGTTCTGCCGGCCCGGTATGCCTTCTACGGGGTGCTCGGCACGGCCGGTCTCCAGTTCGGGCTCGGCATCGCGACCCACACGCCGGGCAGCGAGCTCTCCGGCATCGTCATCAGCGCGATGCTGGGCGGCCTAGCGATGACCGGCCTGCAACGACTGGTCTGCACGATGCAGGAACTGCGCGAGGCGCGGCAGGCGGTGGCCGCGCTCGCAGCCTCCGACGAACGCCTGCGGCTCGCCCGCGATCTGCACGACCTGCTCGGCCACTCACTCTCGCTGATCACCCTGAAGACCGAGCTGACCTCGCGCTTCATGGACCAGGAGCGCTACCCCGAGGCCCGCGAGCAGGTCGCGGACATCGAGAAGGTCTCCCGGCAGGCCCTGGTCGACGTCCGCGAGGCGATCGGCGGCTACCGCCGCCCGAAGCTCGCGGTCGAGCTCGCCGCCGCCCGCACGGCGCTCACCGCGGCGGACGTCGCCATCGACGCGCCGCTCTCGCTCGCCGACCCGCGTCCTGGTCTGGACGCCGAGGCGGAGGGCGCCCTCGGCTGGGCGCTGCGCGAGGCGGTCACCAACGTCGTCCGTCACAGCAACGCCTCGCAGTGCCGGATCCGTCTGATCGAGGACCACGCGCCGATCGGCGGTGGCGGCGGCCGGGTGCTGACCCTCGAAATCCTCGACAACGGCGGCAGCCAGGGCAAGCACAGCTCCCCCGGCAACGGCCTCACCGGTCTCGCCGAGCGCCTCGCCCTGACGGACGGCAGGCTGGACGCGGGCCCGGCCAAGGGCGGCCACGGCTTCCTGCTGCGCGCGACGGTCCCGCTGCGTGAACCGATCACTGCCGATGCCGAGCCTGTGGCCGGTACCGTGCAGGAGTGATCAGAGTTCTACTTGCCGAGGACCAGGGGATGGTCCGGGAGGCGCTGGCGGCGCTGCTCGGGCTCGAGGGGGACATCGACGTCGTGGCGCAGGTCGCCCGCGGCGACGAGGTGGTCCCGGCAGCGCAGGCCCACGAGGTCGAGGTGGCCCTGCTGGACATCGAGATGCCGGGCCTCACCGGCATCGAGGCGGCGGCGCTGCTGCGGAAGGCGCAGCCGGGGGTGAAGATCGTCGTGCTGACCACCTTCGGCCGCCCCGGCTACCTGCGCCGGGCGATGGAGTCGGGCGCGGACGCTTTCCTGGTGAAGGACGCCCCCGCGTCCCAACTCGCCGAGGCGATCCGCAGGGTGCTGCGCGGCGAGCGGGTCATCGACCCGGTGCTCGCGGCGGCGGCCCTGGCGGATGGCGCGAACCCCCTGACGTCCCGCGAGCGCGACGTCCTCTCCGCGGCCGCCGACGGCTCGGCGAACGCGGACATCGGCGCCCGCCTCCACCTCTCCGAGGGCACCGTCCGCAACTACCTCTCCGCGGCGATCCAGAAGACCGGCGCCCGCAACCGCACCGAAGCCGTGCGGCTCGCCCTCGAAAAGGGCTGGCTCTAGACAGACGGTCAGTTGCACCTCCTCAGGGGCGCGGGGAACTGCGCGACAAGCCACCCAGGAGGTGGGCCGCCGAACGTGCAGGGCCATCCGCACAGGGTGGTTGCTCGCGCAGTTCCCCGCGCCCCTGAGGAGGTGCAACTGGTCCTCTGTGTAAGGGTTCAGTTCAGGCGGTGGCGGGAGGCTTTCGCCTCGAGGCGAACCCGCGCTGCCGAGTCAGGGTCGAAGGCGTCGAGGATGGTGGCGTAGTCCTCCATCTCAGCGGCGCCCTCCAGGAAGTGACCCGTCTTCACCAGCAGTTCCGCGCGCTCCAAGCGCAACTGCGCCGGATGCCTGGGCAGCAGCAGCGACAGCTCCGTCGCCCACAGCTGCGTGCGCGCATGCTCGGGCCGCGCCGCGGCCCAGTTGCGGATGTTGGAGAGCACCCGCAGCACGATGTCCAGTGGTTCCGCCGGCCGCAGCAGGTCGGGGGAGAGGCGGTAGCCCGCCTCCGCGACTAGCTCCGCCGCCTCGTCCATGGACAGCAGCTGCCCGCCGCGGAACGCGTCAACGAGCACGTGGTCGCCCGAAGGATCGCCCACGCCGACCACGAAGTGGCCCGGCAGGCCGATTCCGTAGACCGGCAGGTCGGCCAAATCGCCGACCGCGATCCAGACCGCGCTGACCGTGATCGGCAGCCCGCGGCCCCGGCGCAGCACCTCGTGCAGCAGGGAAGACTCCAGACGCTTGTAGACGCCGGGGCCGCCGCGCAGGTCCGCCGAGCCCGCCAGCACCCCGGCCAGGACGGCAGCCGTCTCCGCCGCGCCCTGCGGGGCTCGCTCGCGGACGGCCGCGCCGACCCGCGCGGCCAGCCGGTCCAGGGCCCGCAGCGCGGGCGCGAGCGCCTCGTCGATGCGGCCGTCCGCTGCCTCGAGATCGACCTCGAAGCCCATGAGCAGACACAACAAGGCGAGGTCCGGCCGTTCCTCGCGCGCCTCCTCGGCGAACCGCGCTCTGCTCTCCTCGCTCACGGGCGAGGATTCTATGCGCGCGGACACCACCTGAGCCCGCATCAGCCTCCCGAGCGGTTCTCGATCATGGAGAGCTGCGCGTAGCAGTAGCGGTAGGCCGTGTCGAAACCCAGCTTGTCGTAGAGCGCGCGGGCGCGCGCGTTCTCCTCCTCGACCTGGAGGTAGGCGCCCGTCGCGCCCTCCTCGGCGGCCCGCGCGGCGAGCGCGGCCATGATCGCGGTGGCCAGGCCCCGCCGCCGCGCTGCCGGGACCACCTCTATCGCTCCGAAGCCGGCCCACTGCCCGTCCACCACGCAGCGGCCGATCGCGGCCGGGCCGTCGCCGATCTCCGGCAGCGTCACCGAGGCGAACCACACCGAGGGGCCGCTGTGCAGCAGCGCGAGCGCGGCCTTCTCCTTGGCCGGATCGCCGCCGACCCGCTGGTAGCGCGAGATCCAGCCCGCGTCCGCCGCGCGGAAGAGCCGGACATCCTGCTGAACCGTCGCTGCGCCGACCAGCCGGGCCAGCGGGGCGGTCCGCACGAAGGTCCCGGCCTCCTTCGCACCGCGCTCCGCGAGCGCCGCCTCCAGGGCCTCCGGCGAGCCCGGTGTGGTGATCTCGACGAAGGCGGGCAGTCCGCGGGCCGCGTACCAGGCCTGGACCCGGTCCAGCGCGTCCGCCAGCGGCAGGCCGGGTTCGCCGAGCGTCTGCGTGGAGTTGCCCCGGCGGGTGAAGCCTGCCGAGGCGCGCAGCATCCACGCTCCTAGCGGCTCCTGCTCCAGCGCCGACCAGCCGCGTGCCGCGATCCGCTGCAGCTCGGCCGGTTCGCGCAGCTCAGGTGCCGTGGCCGAGCGCCGCACCGGCGCCGGCGGCACCGTCTTCCCCGCCACCAGCTCCGCCTCCGGCAGCTCCACCGGATCGCCCGCGCGATTCACGACGATGAGCACGCCGGCGTCCCACGATGTGAGCACGCCAAGCGTGTCGCTGAACTGCGGACGCCCGTCCAGGACCCCGACAACACGCCGGACCATGACACGTCGTCCCAGGTCAGAGGGGTCGAGCCGGAACCCCGAACGGTCGGGTCCGCTACCTTGGGACGTCATGACCGCCACCTCCGTTACATCCAGTGCCTTCGACCGGCGATACTAGGGGCGGGCATCGACGACGCCGCGCTTCCCTTGCGCGTATGCAGCCCCTACGAGGAGGAATGACAGCGTGACCTACGTCATCGCGCAGCCTTGTGTCGACGTGAAGGACAAGGCGTGCATCGAAGAGTGCCCGGTCGACTGCATCTACGAGGGCCAGCGGTCCTTGTACATCCACCCGGACGAGTGCGTCGACTGCGGCGCGTGTGAGCCGGTCTGCCCGGTCGAGGCCATCTTCTACGAGGACGACACCCCGGACGAGTGGAAGGACTACTACAAGGCGAACGTCGAGTTCTTCGACGACCTCGGCTCGCCCGGTGGTGCCTCCAAGCTCGGTGTGATCGACAAGGACCACGCGTTCATCGCGGCCCTGCCGCCGCAGAACCAGTGACCCCCGTGACCTCGTCGCACGACAGCAACGCCGCGCCGTCCCTCCTCGGAGGGGCGGCGCGCCGCGTCTCGGCGCTGCTTCCGCCGTTCCCGTGGGACCGGCTTGAGCCCTACAAAGCCACCGCCTCGGCGCATCCGGACGGCATCGTCGACCTCTCCGTCGGCACACCGGTCGACCCGGTGCCGCAGCTGATCCAGGACGCCCTCGCCGCCGCCTCGGACAGCCCCGGCTACCCGACGGTCTGGGGCACGCCCGCGCTGCGGGACGCCCTGGTCGGCTGGGTGGAGGGCCGTCTCGGCGCGCGCGGGATCGGCCACGCCAACGTCCTGCCGGTGATGGGCTCGAAGGAGCTCGTCGCGCTGCTGCCCGGGCAGCTGGGCCTCGGGCCTGGCGATCGGGTCGCGTTCCCGAGGCTGGCGTACCCGACCTACGAGGTCGGCGCGCGCCTGGCCCGCGCGGACTACGTCGTCTACGACGACCCGACCGAGCTGGACCCGGAGGGGCTGCGCCTGCTCTGGCTCAACTCGCCCTCCAACCCGACCGGCCGCGTGCTGGGCGTGGACGAGCTGCGACGGATCGTGGCCTGGGCCCGGCGGCACGGCGTGCTCGTCGTCAGCGACGAGTGCTATCTGGAGCTGGGCTGGGAGGCGGAGCCGGTCTCGGTGCTGCACCCGGACGTCTGCGGCGGGTCCGTGGACGGGCTGATCGCCGTGCACTCGCTGTCGAAGCGGTCCAACCTGGCGGGCTACCGCGCGGCGTTCGTCGCGGGTGACGCGTCGGTGCTGGGCGAGCTCCTGGAACTGCGCAAGCACAGCGGCTTCATGGTTCCTGCGCCGGTCCAGGCGGCGACGATCGCAGCGCTGGGCGACTCCGCGCATGTCGCCGTGCAGCGCGAGCGGTACGCCGCGCGTCGCGCGGCCCTGCGGGAGGCCCTGACGGGCTACGGATTCCGCATCGAGCACTCGGAGGCGAGCCTCTACCTCTGGGCGACCAGGGACGAGCCGTGCTGGGACACGATCGCGGAACTGGCCAAGCACGGCATCCTCGCCGCGCCGGGCGAGTTCTACGGCGAGGCCGGCGCAAACTTCGTCCGGGTCGCCTTCACGGCGACGGACGACCGCGTCGCCGCGGCGGTGGCCCGCCTGCGGGCGTAGAGCGCCCGCGGGGCGCTCCAAAGGGGCGCGGGGAACTGCGCGAGCAACCACCGTGTGCGGATGGCCCTGCTCGCTGCGTGACTCACCACCTGGGGTGGCTTGTCGCGCAGTTCCTCGCGCCCCTTTAGGCGCCCCACGGGCGCCTAAAGCGTTACAGCAGGCCGCCGACGGGGAGGCCGTCGATCGGGAGACCGCTGAGTCCGGGGACCGCGCCGGTCACCGAGGAGAGCGGGGACTGGCCCGCGCCGCCGAGGCTGGGGAGGCCGCCCAGACGCTGGGCCGGGGCCGCCGCGGAGCGGGGGAGCGCGCCGCCCAGGGCGCCCTGCGCAGCACCCAGCGGGAGGCTGTTGACGGGCAGTCCGCTCAGCGGCAGCGCGCTCAGCGGACTGGCCTGGGTCGGCGGGGAGGCCGGCAGCGCCGCGGGGGCAGCCGCCGGAGCGGCGGGAGCCGCCACGGCCGGGGTGTCGCCGGCGACCGTGCCGGTGGCCGCCGCGGGAATCGCCCGGGTGACGCCCGCGCCGTGGGCCACGCTGACGGCCTGCGCCACGACGCCGACCAGCTGCATGGCGGACGAGCCCATCGAGCGGTTGGCCACCGGGACGGCCTGGCCGGCCGCGCTGCCCGCCGCGTCGGCGACCACGGGGAGGCCGTTGCTGACCGCCTGGCCGGCGCCCGAGCCGGCCAGCTCGCCGGTCTGGTGCGCGGTGTTCTCGACGGTTCCGCCCAGGTCGGGTGCGGAGTCGAGCCGGCTGAGTCCACCCAGGTCCGGCACCGCCGGCAGCGCGGGGGCGGCCTGCGCCGTGCCCGCCGCGACCGCCGGGACCGCACCGGCGGCGACGACGAGCGCGGCCTGGACGATCCGGCGCGAGAGGGGGAGAGACATGGTGCTCCTTGAGAAGGGACGACAGAACCCGTCCGCCGGGCGGACGTGGTGATTACCGCCTCAGGAGCAAGAAGGTTGCGGTCGAGCCAGGTAAAGAGTTCCCCAACATCGGATAATCTCTGTCCGCAAATGTCCTGTTGTAAAGACACGCGTCAGCCTTGGGGCTGAAAGGTTTCCGCGCAGTTCCCGCACGGGTTTTCTGCCCTGTCGTGAGAGATTTCGCCGAACTCGCCCCGAATGGCCGAATTCGTCAACCGGCCGCGATCTGGTTAACCCTCTGGTGGGGCCGTCGTACGGCCGTCTGTTGTCGTCGCGTCAGGCGGAGGCGACGGTCAGCCGGAGTCCGGACGTCGACGCGTCCGCGGAGGCGGTGCCCGCCGAGGCGGAGGCCGTGCCGACCCAGCCCTTGTCGGAGTCCGCGCTGGTCCAGCGCTTGCCGGCGTATTCGACAGCGGTGATGTGCAGGACCTGGGCGTGGGCCACCGACCACTGGGCCACCGCCCAGCCGTGTTGCGTCTGGTAGGAGCCGCTGCGCAGGCTCACCGCGAGCTGCTGCTGCGTCGGCGCGGTGGCAGCATTGCCGGAGCCGCTTCCCGTCGCCGGATCCGCGCCCAGCGCGGAGGTGCTCAGCACCCTGCCGAAGTCCTTCTTGAGCGCCGCAGCCAGATCGGTCGTGCCGGTTCCGGCCGCGGCCTTGCCGACGCTGTTCACACTGCAGGTCATCGCGGCGTGCACGCGCCCGCTGAGGGCGGAGGCCAGCGTGATCGCGTCAGCCTCGTGCTGCGCGTAGGCATCAGGGAAACCGCTGTGCTGTACGTCCTGCGCGGCCTGCGTCAGCGGCAGCTGCGCGTAACCAGGGATCTCCACCAGCTTGTCGAGGAACTTGTTGGTCGCGTAGACCGGGTCGGCGATCTGCGTCGGCGTGCCCCAGCCCTGGGACGGGCGCTGCTGGAACAGGCCGATCGAGTCGCGGTCGCCGCCGGTGAGGTTGGTGAGCCGGGACTCCTGCATGGCGGTGGCCAGCGAGATGGTCACCGCGCGCTCGGGAAGGTTGCGAGCTGTGGCGACCGCCGCGATCGTGCTGGCGTTGCGCATCTGGTCGACGCTGAGCTGGACGATGCCGTCGGAGGTCTGGACCTGGCAGCCCTCGGCGATCGGGCCGGGGAGCAGGTTCCTGCCCTTGCTCACCAGCAGGGTCACCACGACGGCGGCGACGACCAGCAGCACCACCAGGGGCAGGCAGGTCAGCCAGCGGCGGCGTCGCCGCTGCTTCGGGGGGACCTCGCCACCCGTGCTCATCATCTCGCTCAGACTCACCCCGGCGTCCCTCCTCCGGTCCGTCCTGCTCCAGCGGCACTTCCGGCCGGAGCGTTCGACCGGTTCGGCCGACTCGTCACCCTACCGACTGGGACGGCCAGGTCGGGACTACGGTTCGCCTGCGTATCTGTGACCTGCGCCGCGCTCGGAGCAGTGTCGGAGCAGCGCTCGAGCGAAGCGCGGCCGAAGGCACGTACGCTGGCTCTTCATGAGCAGCCCTCTCACGCCCGAGTCCGCCGTCCCCGAGCTCGACCTGAGCATGACCGGTGGGGAGCTGACCGCAGCCCTGGTCGACATCCCCTCGGTCAGCGGCTCGGAGAAGCTGATCGCCGACCTCGTCGAGAGGGCGCTGCGCAAGCTTCCGCACCTGACCGTGGAGCGCGACGGCGACGCGGTGATCGCCCGGACCAACCTCGGCCGCGCCGAGCGGGTCGTGCTCGCCGGGCACCTGGACACGGTGCCGATCGCCGACAACCTGCCCTCCCGCGTGGAGGGCAATCTGCTGTACGGGTGCGGTACCTCGGACATGAAGTCGGGCGTCGCGGTGCAGCTGCGGATCGCGGCCACGGTGCCCGAGCCGAACCGGGACATCACCTTCGTCTTCTACGACTGCGAGGAGGTCGAGGCGCGCCGCAACGGGCTCGGCCGACTGGCCCGCAACCACCCCGACTGGCTGGCCGCGGACTTCGCGGTGCTGATGGAGCCGAGCAACGCCCAGGTCGAGGGCGGCTGCCAGGGCACACTCCGCGCCGAGATCCGTACCACCGGGCAGCGCGCGCACTCGGCGCGCAGCTGGCTGGGCGAGAACGCGATCCACAAGGCCGCGCCGATCCTCGCGCGCCTCGCCGCCTACGAGGCGCAGCGGGTCGAGATCGACGGCCTGGAGTACCACGAGGGCCTCAACGCGGTCCGCATCGAGGGCGGCGTGGCCAACAACGTGATCCCGGACGAGTGCCTGGTCGTGGTGAACTTCCGGTATGCCCCGAACCGCTCGCCGGAGCAGGCCACGGCCCACGTCAAGGAGGTCTTCGACGGCTTCGACGTCGTCGTCACCGACTTCGCGGCCGGGGCGCTTCCCGGCCTGTCGAACCCGGCCGCCGCGGCGTTCGTCGAGGCCACCTCGACCACCCCGACGGCCAAGTTCGGCTGGACCGATGTCGCCCGCTTCTCCGAGCTCGGCATCCCGGCGGTCAACTACGGCCCCGGCGACCCGAACTACGCGCACAAGCGCGACGAGCACTGCTCGCTCTCCGCGATCGAGGAAGCCGAGAAGCGGGTCAGCGCCTGGCTCCAGTCCTGAGCCGGTCTGCGGTGAGCCGCCGGGGTTCTGTCCCTAAATACGCCCGTCTGCTCGTTGATCGTCGTACGCTGCGGAGGTATGACAGACGACCGCAGCAACCAGCCCGTCGACCCCGCCAACGGTCCTGATCAGGTCCGCCTGCGCGGCAAGGTCCGGACGAAGCACCGCGGCCCGGTCCTGCTGCGTGGGGACCAGGTGGACAGCAGCACCACCGACCAACGCCTGCTGGACTCGGCCGACCCGGCCGACTGGCTGCACACCGACCCCTGGCGGGTCATGCGGATCCAGTCCGAGTTCGTCGAGGGATTCGGCGCCCTCGCCGAGCTCGGCCCGGCCGTCAGCGTGTTCGGCTCGGCCCGCACGCCGGTGGACTCGGACGAGTACCGGGCCGGCGTCCGGATCGGCCACGCACTGGTCGAAGCCGGCTACGTGGTGATCACGGGGGGCGGTCCGGGCGCGATGGAGTCGGCCAACCGCGGCGCCTACGAGGCGGGCGGAACCTCGGTCGGGCTGGGCATCGAGCTCCCCTTCGAGCAGGGTCTGAACGACTACATCCACGTCGGTCTGAACTTCAGGTACTTCTTCGTCCGCAAGACCATGTTCGTGAAGTACAGCCAGGGCTTCATCGTGCTCCCGGGCGGCTTCGGCACCCTGGACGAGCTGTTCGAGGCGCTGACGCTGGTCCAGACGCACAAGGTCACCAGGTTCCCGGTGATCCTCTTCGGCACGGAGTACTGGTCGGGCCTGCTCGACTGGGTCAGGAACACCCTGATCGCCGAGGGCAAGGCGTCCCCCGGCGACCTGGAACTGATCCAGTGCACGGACTCCGTCGAGGAGGCCGTCAAGATCCTCGAAGTCAGCCGCACCAACGGCCACGCCCAGCCCGCCCACAGCCCGGAGTAACCGGGCGGCGGCCAGGCCCTACGCCAGCCCCCGGCGGGCCACCGCCGGGGGGCGGGTGCCGCGGATGGAGGCGACCATGTCGAGGACCTGGCGGGTCTCGGCGACCTGGTGGACCCGGTAGACCTGGGCGCCGAGCCAGGCGGAGACCGCGGTGGTGGCGAGCGTGCCCAGCAGGCGTTCGCCGACGGGCTTGTCGAGGGTCTCGCCGACGAAGTCCTTGTTGGACAGCGAGACCAGCACCGGCCAGCCGGTCGCGGTCATCTCCGGCAGTCGGCGGGTCGCCTCGAGTGAGTGCCGGGTGTTCTTGCCGAAGTCGTGGCCGGGGTCGATCAGGATGCTCTCGCGCGGCACGCCGAGGGCCAGCGCCCGCTCCGCCTCGCCCGCGACGGTGCGCTCCAGGATGTCTGCCATGACATCCGGGTATTCGACCCGGTGCGGCCGTGTACGCGGTTCCGCCCCGCCCGCGTGTGTACAGACCAGTCCGACGCGATGCTTCGCGGCGACCTCCGCAAGCAGCGGGTCGACGCCGCCCCAGGCGTCGTTGAGCAGGTCCGCGCCGACGGCGCAGACCGCCTCGCCGACCTCGTGCCGCCAGGTGTCCACACTGATCACCACCTCGGGGTGGCGTTCACGCAGGGCCGCGACGAAGGGCACGGTCCGGCGCAGTTCCTCCTCGACGGTGACCTCGTCGCCGGGTCCGGCCTTGACGCCGCCGATGTCGAGGATGGCCGCACCCTCGGCGACAGCCCGGTCCGCGGCGGCGAAGGCGGCCTCGTCGGCGAAGGTCGCGCCCTGGTCGAAGAAGGAGTCGGGGGTGCGGTTGACGATGGCCATGATCACCAATTCGTCCGGGCCGAAGCTGCGCGGACCGAGTTTCAGGGTCGTGCGGGCCATGCGTCCTCCCGGGCTGTTACGCAATGATGGCTGTCATACGTTTGGGGCTCGTCCATGATCCCCCACCGGCAGCCTGGAGTGGGCCTGTGTTCTGGTTGATCCTCGTCCTGATGGTGCTGGTCGTCGGCGCGGCGGCGCTGGCGGCGCTGGGTGCGGGCGGCTCGCTGCCGGACGCCGAACGGGACCGGCTTGCCGCCCGCCTGCCCGAGGACCGGCCGCTGGCCCGCTCGGACATCGACGAGCTGCGCTTCCCGATGACCGTGCGCGGCTACCGCATGGACGAGGTCGACGACACGCTCGACCGCCTCGCGGCGGAGCTGTCGCAGCGCGAGCACCGCGTCGCCGAACTGGAGTCCGCGCTCGCCGCGGCGCTGGCCGCGCCCGGCGCGGCGGGCGCGGTGGCGACGGAGCAGCGGGTGACGTACCTGCCCACGCTCCAGCTCGGGAAGGCCCAGGAGCCGACGCAGGAGCAGGCGGGGGAGGCCCCCGAGGACCGCAAGGGCGAGCAGCAGTGAGCGAGGCGATCCGCGGCGAGGACGGGCTGCTGCGCTGCCCCTGGGGCCTGTCGGCACCGGACTACGTCGAGTACCACGACACCGAGTGGGGCCGGCCGGTTCACGGCGACGCCGCGCTGTACGAGCGGGTCTGCCTGGAGGCGTTCCAGTCCGGGCTGTCCTGGATCACGATCCTGCGTCGGCGTGAGGGCTTCCGGAGGGCGTTCCACGGTTTCGCCCCTGAGGTGGTGGCGGCGTACGGGGACGCGGATGTGGAGCGCCTGCTCGCGGACGAGGGCATCATCCGCAACCGGGCCAAGATCCTCGCCACGATCGCCAACGCCCGCGCCCTGCTGGAGCTGGACGGCGCCCACGGCACCAGCCTCGACGCCCTCATCTGGGACTTCGCCCCGGACCCGGCCCCGCCCGCGCCCAAGTCCCTCTCGGACGTCCCCGCGGTGACCCCTGAGTCGACGGCGCTGGCCAAGGAACTGAAGCGCAAGGGCTTCCGCTTCGTCGGCCCCACCACCGCCTACGCCCTCATGCAGGCCTGCGGCCTGGTCAACGACCACCTCTCGGACTGCTTCGCTCGATGAGGTAGTTGCACCTTCAGGGGCGCGAGGCTCTGCTTGATTCACTGCGTGCGCGACAAGCCACCCATGTAGCTGGCGCACCGAACGCGCAGGGCCATCCGCACAGGGTGGTTGCTCGCGCAGTTCCCCGCGCCCCTGACGGAGCGCTCACCGGCCGGTGAAGCGCGGCTTCTCCTTCGCGAGGAAGGCCTGGACGGCAATGCGGTGGTCCGCCGCCGCGCCCGCCATGGTCTGGAGTTCGTCCTCCTTCGCGAGGGTCTCCACGAGAGAGTGCGAGGCACCGTACGCCAGCGAAGCCTTGATCGCGCCGAAGGCGACCGTCGGGCCGTCCGCCAGGCCGCGGGCGAAGGCTCGCGCGGTCTCCGCCAGCTCCGACCCCGGGACCACCCGGTGCGTCAGTCCGAGGGCCAACGCCTGCTCGGCCTTCACGGTCTGAGGGAACATCAGCAGTTCGGTCGCCTTCGCATGCCCGACCAGACGCGGCAGCGTCCACGACGCGCCGGAGTCCGCCGTGAGCGCCACCCCCGCGAAGGAGGTGTTGAAGCCGCCGTGCTCCGCGAGGAGCCGGAAGTCGCAGGCCCAGGCCAGCGCCGCGCCCGCGCCCGCCGCCACGCCGTTGACCGCCGCCACGACCGGCTTGCGCATCGTCGCGAGCGCCGTGACGAGCGGGTTGTAGTGCTCGCTCACGGTCGACAGCGCCGGCTCGCCCGTCTTCTCGGCCGCTTCGAGGCGGCCGACGTGCTCCTTGAGGTCCTGGCCGACGCAGAACGCGCGGTCGCCCGCGCCGGTCAGCAGGACGGCGCGGACCGCCGGGTTCTCCGCCGCGTCGATCGCGGCGTCGCGCAGGGCGACCTTGGTCGCGGTGTCCAGCGCGTTCATCGCCTCGGGGCGGTTGATCGTCAGGGTGGCGAGCCCGTCCTCGATCTCGTACAGCACGCTGTCGGCCACGTCCGTCTCCTCCTGCTCGTCCCGGTTGTTCCCGGTCAGCATGACGGATCCGATACGCCGGAGAAGATGTGACGTAGGCCACTTTCTCGTCGAGTCGTGAGGGGACGCGAGCGGGGCTCACATGGCGGCAGGCCCCCGGCGCGCGAGGGGAACTGAGGTGCGGTCGGCGTGCGCGTTCGAGTCTTGAAGGACGTGCACGGAGTGGCCCCCGGGGCTGCCGAGATGAGTGATGTTGGTCATCGGACCGTTGAATGCGGGATACTGGTTCTCCGATCAGAGCGTTCGAAACCCAGCGGTGGACGGGCCGCGGGTTCCGGTGGAGCAGGTGCAGGAAGGGGAACGAGCATGGCGGCCATGAAGCCGCGGACGGGCGACGGCCCGCTTGAGGTGACCAAGGAGGGGCGGGGCATCGTCATGCGCGTTCCGCTTGAGGGCGGGGGACGGCTCGTGGTCGAGCTGACGCCCGACGAGGCCGAGGCGCTTGGTGACGCCCTCAAGAAGGTGTGCGGCTGAGCTGCACCTCCGCTCAAGTCTTCCGCCGAAGGCCCCTGTTCCGCGAGGAACAAGGGCCTTCGGCCTTTCCCGTAGGCCGGTGCGGACGTCTACCGCTTCACGGCGGCGAGCAGGCCGTCCCCGACCGGCAGCAGCGCGGGTACCAGGTCCGGGTGCTCCCGCACCGTGCGCACGAGCTCGCGGATCGCGTGCGTCCGCACGCCCAGCGCGCCCTCGAAGCAGACCGTTCCACCAGGTCGGAGCAGGCGCAACGATTCGGCAAGGTAGCCGATCGACTCGGCCGGATCGCCGTCGCAGAAGACCAGGTCGTACTGTCCGTCGGCGAGCCGGGGCAGGACGTCCAGGGCCGGTCCTGGGATCAGCCGGGCCCGGCTCGCGGCGAACCCCGCCGCGGCGTAGGCGTCCCGTGCCTGTCGTTGCAGGCCGGGCTGGACGTCGACGGTGGTGAGGACGCCATCCGGGCGCATGCCGCGCAGCAGGCAGATGCCGGAGACACCGGTGCCGGTACCGATCTCGACCACCGCGCGCGCCGCCGTCGCCGCGGCGAGCAGTCGCAGCGCGGCCCCGCTGCCAGGGGAGACAGGGCGGACCGAGGAGAGCTCCGACAGTTCACGGGCGCGTTGCAGCACCGCGTCCTCGACGGCGTAGGCGTCGGCGACGGTCGCGTCCGCTTCCCCGTAGCCGCTGATGCCTTCCTCCTGAGCTGTGCCTCGCCGTGCCGAGTCGCTGAGCCGTGCCGATCCGTGCCGGTCCATGTCGATTTCTGGCCACAGGTTAGTGGAGCCGGGCGGAACCGGGATCAACGCCCGGCCGTTGGAAACAGATGAGTGCCGCGTGTGAACGCGGTCGACGAGGTCCGCGACACACCGGGCGTGTACACAACGTCGCAGGTGGGTCGTATGGTGATTGGCTTTTATCCGGTGCTAACGGGTGGTGCGGATATGGTGGTGGCCCTGCTAGGCAGAAGAGCCGATCGAGGAGGTGTGGCTGAGGGGGGCGCTCGTTCGCGGCACTTTCGCGGCCCCGCGCCGGACCGTACGCCGAAGCCCGTGATGAGTGAGTCGCAGCCCGAGTACGCGCCCGTCGTCCAGACGGATTCGAACGGTCGGCCCGTCGTGGACGGACAGACTGCCACCTTCGACGAGCAGAGCGCGGCGGCTGCCTGGACCCCTCCCAGTTGGGAGGAGATCGTCCAGACCCACAGCACCCGGGTCTACCGCCTCGCCTACCGCCTGACCGGTAACCAGCACGACGCCGAGGACCTGACCCAGGAGGTCTTCGTCCGGGTCTTCCGTTCGCTCTCCACCTACACGCCCGGCACCTTCGAGGGCTGGCTGCACCGGATCACGACCAACCTGTTCCTGGACATGGTCCGCCGCAAGCAGCGGATCCGCTTCGACGCCCTGGCCGAGGACGCCGCCGAGCGGCTGCCCAGCCGCGAGCCCTCCCCGGCGCAGCACTTCCACGACACCCATTTCGACGCCGACGTCCAGCAGGCGCTGGACACCCTCGCGCCCGAGTTCCGCGCTGCCGTCGTGCTCTGTGACATCGAGGGGCTCTCCTACGAGGAGATCGCCGCCACCCTCGGTGTGAAGCTCGGCACCGTCCGCAGCCGGATCCACCGCGGCCGCGCGCACCTTCGTGCCGCCCTGCAGCATCGCGCCCCCGGCGCGAGCGAGGGCCGTGAGCGCCGCGCCGGCGTGGACGTCGACGCCGAGGCCGAACTGCTGGCCGCGGATGCGCTCGACGGGAGGCGATCGTCGTGAACGAAGAGCCTCGTCGGTCCCCGCGGCCGGAGGCGGCAGAGCTGCGCGTGACGCCGGTCTCCGTGGCCGTTCCCGCACCGGCTGCGCAGGAGCACCACCTGGGTGACCGCCTGGCCGCCTTCATCGACGGCGAGCTCGACCACGTCGCCCGGGAGCGCGTCCAGGCGCACCTGGCCACCTGCAGCGGCTGCTTGGCCGAGGCGGAGGCGGAGCGTCGGCTCAAGTCGCGGCTGCGCGAGGTGCCGCCGCCGGAGCCGAGCATGATCTTCACGAGCCGGCTGCTCGCGATCGCCGGTTCGGACGACCGCGACGACCACGACGCGGGCCCGCCGCCGCCCGGTTCGATGAGCTCAGGGCGCGTGCGCTCCCTCTTCGGGGGCTCGGGCTCGAGCGCCGCCTTCGGCACGTCCGGCGGGCTGGGCAGCGGGGGTCTGCGCGGCAGCAGCTTCGGTTCCGGCGCGCTCGGCGCGGAGCATCCGGTCCCCGGCGTCGACCCGCGGGCCCGCCGCGAGCGGTACCGCAGCCGTGAGAGCGGCGACGAGGGGGAGGGCGAACGCCCGATCGCCGCCCGTCTGCGCAGCGGCGTGGGCGTCGGCCTGCTGCCGACGCAGCCCGCACCCGCGGTCCCGGTCTCCCCGGCCTCCTCCGCCCCGCGTGGGCGGCGGCTGGTCTTCGCGGCGGCCGGAGCATTCTCCGTCGCGGCGGTCACCCTCAGCAGCGCCCTGACGGGCGTCTCGGCCACCTCGGAGGCGCCTTCGGGGGTCTCCCCGCTCTCCGGCACGGGCAATTACGCCCCGGCCGGCGGCCGGCTCGCCCTCGACAGCACCGGTTCCGACGCGCGGGTGGGTCCGGCGGCCAACCGTCCGGTGGCGCTCGCCCATCCCACCTCGGCCCCGACCGTGTTCCCGGCGGGTCAGCTCCGCTGACCTCCGGGTGTTTCGGGGTGCCGCAGATGCTCGGGTCATCTGTTCGTTAGCTGCGAAGATGTTCTGAGCCATAGCCCGGAACACCTCAAACCTGTTTCAATCGCCGTGGAAGCGGGCGTGAGGAGCAGGTCGGCATGGCAGCGGAGCAGCACGTCGAGGAGCGCCAGGCGGCTCCCGAGCGCGGCGACCGGTCCGGGCCGTCGTGGTGGAGCCACCCCGACGGGACGGGTGCGCAGCGCGAGGCCATCTTCCGGTCGCTCGCGGCATCCTCGACGCCACAGCAGGGGGTTCCGCCGGACGGCGGGCACGGCCCGTACAGCTCGGACGGCGCCGGTGTTCCCGGTCAGCGCTCCCGCATCGGTCGCCTCCGGCACCGCCGCGACCCGCAGTACCACTGCCGACCGACCCCCACGCCCCGCGAGCGTCCCCCGCTGCGACTGCGTTCACCGCGTGGTCTGACGATCGTCACGGTCGTCGTGGTCTTCGCCAGTCTGGTAGGCGGGGGACTGGGCGTGGCGATCGAGAGCGCGGTCCAGGGCGGTCGCCTCACTCTGCACCAGGCCCCGGCGCCCACGGCCGGCAAGCAGTCCAGCCACGCCGCCACCGTGCTCAGGGCCACCCTCCCCGGCGTGGTCTACCTGCAGGTCAGCATCTCGGGTGCCAGCAGCACCGGTACCGGCGTGCTGCTGGATGCGAACGGGAACATCCTTACGAACAGCCACGTCGTCGCGCCGCAGGGCCAGGACGGCAAGGTGACGGTCACCTTCAGCACCGGTCAGCACCACCCCGCCGCCATCGTCGGCAGGGACGTGGGCAGCGACCTGGCGGTCGTGCGGGTCACCGGGGTCTCCGGACTGGACCCGGCCGTCCTCGGCGACTCGGACGACGTGCAGATCGGCGACCCGGTGATGGCCGTCGGCGCGCCCTTCGGCCTGCGCGGCACGGTCACCTCCGGCATCGTCAGCGCGCTGGACCGGCCGATCGCCTCCGGCGGCCTCGACGCGCCCCCGGGCCGCTCCTACCTGGACGCCATCCAGACAGACGCCCCGATCAATCCGGGGAACTCCGGCGGCCCGCTGCTCGACGCCAGCGGCACGGTGATCGGGATCAACACGGTGATCCGCACCTCGGACCCCGACAGCTCCGATCCCTTCGGCAGCAGCAGCGCGAGTGGCAGCATCGGCCTGGGCTTCGCCATCCCGATAGACCAGGCGACCTCAGTCGCCGGCCAGCTGATCAACACCGGCAAGGCCGCTCCGCCCAGCATCGGGGTGACCCTGGACCGGGAGTTCCAGGGCGGCGCGAAGGTCACCTCCGTCCAGCGCGCGCACTCGCCGCTGCGCTCCGGCGACATCGTCACCGCGGTCGACACGGTGGCGGTGACCGACGCGGATGACCTGATCGGCCTGGTCCGCGGACGCAAGCAGGGCGGTGAGACAGTGCTCACGGTGCTGCGGGGCGGGCAGAGCCTGCCGATCGTCGTCAAACTCGTCGCGGCCCCCTCGGACACCACGTTCACCCGCGCCTGAGCCCGGCCAGGTCACCGGTTTTCACACGTGCGGTTCACCGGGGGGCAGGTCCGCCCGGGCGTCCGGGCCATTACGCTGGAGCCGTCATCACGTCACCAGGGGAGCCCACGGCATGTTCTTCGACATAGGACCACTTGAGCTGGTCGCGCTGGTGGTGCTTGCCGTGGTCATCTTCGGCCCCGACAAGCTTCCCAAGCTCGTCCAGGACGTGATGGGCTTCATCCGCAAGGTCCGCGAGTTCTCGGACAGTGCGAAAGAGGACATCCGCAAGGAGCTCGGCCCCGAGTACCAGGACTTCGAGTTCCAGGACCTCCACCCGAAGACCTTCGTCCGCAAGCAGCTCTCGCGCCACGGCGAGGAGTTCGGGCTCAACGAGATCCAGGAGCTGAAGAACGGCTTCGCCCGTGACGCGGCCGAGGCGACGGCCGCGGTGAAGTCGGTCCGCAACGACCCGCTGGCCAAGGTCGCCCCGGATCAGCCGGCGTCCTCGGCCCCAGCTGCAGCAGCGCCGGCGGCCCCGCCGCTGGCGAACGGTGAGCGTCCGCCCTACGACCTCGACGCGACCTGATCTTCCCGCCGCGGCTGCGGTACGCGATCGGCCCGCTCCGCCCCGGTATGGTTCTGCCGGGGCGGACCAGTAGGAGGAGGGCCGGTATGGACACGACGAGCCACGCCGTGGGAGATCAGCACGCCGAGACGGCGCCCGCGCGGCCTGTCGGGCCGAAGGCGCCGGGGTTCGCGGAGGCGGACTTCCCCTGGTACGCCCTCGACGACGCCTGGACCGGCCGCCGCTGGTACGGCGCCACGGGCACGTCGACCGACGGTCGGGTCGTGGACTACGGCTCTCTCGGCCACGGCGACGAGCCGGTCCGCTCCTACCTCGCGCAGGACCCCGCCGAGGGCCGACGCTTCGCCGTCGTGGTCACGGTCGCCCGCAGGGAGGCGCGACGCCTCGACAACGGCACCGGCATGCTGGAGGCGACGTCCGTGGCCTCCGCCGCGTGGCTGGCCGGCTCGGGGCTCCTGGCGGCGACGGAACACGCCCCGATGGAGCGCTCGCTGCGCCAGGACTGGCTCGACCAGCAGACGACCCTGGCCTGGGACCTCGCCGACGACATCGACGGCCCCGGCTGGTCCTCGCTCACCCTCCCGGTGAACGGCACGCCCCAGGCGTTCCGCTACCGCGAGTCCGAATACGGCTGGGTCCTCGCCGGCGACGCCCCCGGCGTCCACCTCGGCGCCTACGGCCGCGGCGTGAGCGCCTACGGCCTCGGCTTCACGACTGTCTCGGACTTCACGGGCTACGGCGCGTAGCCTTTCGGCTATCGAGTCAGTCGCAGCCAGCCAGGGACGCGGGGCTCTGTTGATCTCCGGCTCCGCGGCGTGGGTGCGACAGGTCACGACGGAGGGCCAGTTGCACCATCAGGGGCGCGGGGAACTGCGCGAAAAGCCACCGCGAGCGGATGGTCCTCAACGCGCAGGGCAATCCGCACAGGGTGGTTTCTCGCGCAGTTCCCCGCGCCCCCAGGTGATTGCAACTGGCCCTTGTGCCTGAACTAGAACTTGTTGCGCGGGGTCAGTCCCAGCGACATGCCCGAAAGCCCACGCTGACGGCTGGCAAGCTTCTGCGCGATCGCGCGCAGCGCCGCGCCCGCGGGGGAGTCCGGGTCGGAGAGGACGACCGGCTTGCCCTCGTCGCTGCCCTGGCGCAGCTGGACGTCGATCGGGATGTTGCCGAGCACCGGCACCTTCGCGCCGGTCGCGCGCGTGAGCGCGTCCGCGACGGTCTGGCCGCCACCCGTGCCGAAGACGTCGACCATTTCGCCACAGTGCGGACACGGCATGCCCGACATGTTCTCGATGACGCCGACGATCGTCTGGTGCGTCTGCAGCGCGATCGTCCCCGCGCGCTCCGCGACCTCCGCCGCGGCCTGCTGCGGGGTTGTGACCAGCAGGATCTCCGCGTTCGGCACCAGCTGGGCCACCGAGATCGCGATGTCGCCCGTGCCCGGCGGCAGGTCGAGCAGTAGGACGTCGAGGTCGCCCCAGTACACGTCCGCCAGGAACTGCTGCAGCGCACGGTGCAGCATCGGACCGCGCCACACCACCGGCGCGTTGCCCGGCGTGAACATCCCGATCGAGATCACCTTCACGCCGTTCGCCGACGGCGGCATGATCATGTTCTCGACCTGGGTCGGCCGGCCGTCCGCGCCCAGCATGCGCGGCACGCTGTGGCCGTAGATGTCGGCGTCGACGATCGCGACCTTCAGGCCCTGGTCCGCCAGCGCCGCGGCCAGGTTGACCGTCACCGAGGACTTGCCTACGCCGCCCTTGCCGGACGCGACCGCGTAGACGCGGGTCAGCGAGCCCGGCTTGGCGAAGGGGATCTCCTTCTCGGCCTGGCCGCCGCGCAGGTGCGCTGCGAGCTCCTGGCGCTGCTCCGCGCTCATCACGTCGAGCTCGACGTCGACCGAGGAGATGCCGGGGACGGCGGAGACCGCGTCCACGACGCGGCTGGTGATCGTCTCGCGCATGGGGCAGCCGGACACCGTCAGGTAGACCGCGACCTTCGCGGCGCCTGCGGCGTCCACCGCCACCGATTTCACCATCCCGAGCTCGGTGATGGGCCGGTTGATCTCCGGGTCCTGCACCGTCGCCAGAGCGGCGCGCACGGACTCCTCGATGGGGGTCGCCTGAGTGTCGGATGCCATAACGGAATGGTACGGCCGCGCGGCTCACCCGCTGACCCGCCGGTGGCGTGCACCAGGTCACACGAGCCGGGGCCAGCTTCAGACGAGCTCCTCCTCGCGCGCTACCGCTTCTTCTTGCGGCGCAGCAGCAGCCTGGGCAGGCCCTCCGGTACCGGCTCACGGGTCGTGGCGGCGGTGGGGACAGGCACGGCCGCGTGGTCGCTGTCGGGCATGGCGTCCGGATTCTCGACGCTGAGACCCTGCGGCACCAGGCGCAGCACGCGGCTCTCCGCGGCCCAGCGGTCGGTGACGCCTTCGTGGTCGAGGGAGTTCAGCCGCTTCGTCTTCAGCTCGTCGACGGCGGCCTGCCAGGGGGCCGTGAACGGAGTCAACAGTTCGACGGCGGCCCGGAAGGCGACCAGTCGGCCCCACTTGTCCTTGCTGCGCAGTGTGACAACCGCGTTCACACCCTCGGCCAGCCCACCGAGGGGCTGCTCGCCGCCGTCGCCGACGACCACGACTGCGTCGCCGACCCAGGCGTGCCACAGCGCGTGGTCCCGCCCTCCGTCGCTGCGCACCCACAGCAGTCCGGACTTCTTGGCCGCCTCCTCCACCAGGGCGCGGTCCAGCAGCTCAGCACTCATGCACACAGCGTATTGCGTCTGCTCCGACCTTTGGATGCACCTCCCAGGGGCGCGGGGAACTGCGCGAGCAACCCACTGCGTGCGGATGGCCCTGCGCGTTGAGGACCATCCGCACACCGGTGGCTTGTCGCGCAGTTCCCCGCGCCCCTGGGAGGTGCAACTGCTCGATTGCCCCCGGTAGCCGTGGATGCGCGTAGAAGTGGATCGGGTCAGTCCCCTAATATCGAAATGCCCCTTACTGGGTACATCCGAGGAGCAGCCCGTGTCGAGCACCGCTCAGAGTGCGCCCGCGTCCGTGACGAAGCCCGTGACGACGTCGGCCACCGCGCACCCTGATCTGGCCCTCGTGCCGCGCATCGACTTCGTGCTGCTCGCGCTCGCGGTCGCCGGCGTCGCGCTCTCCGCGCCGCTGATCAGTGCGATCGCCGCGCCCGCGGTCGCGATCGCGTTCTGGCGCAACTGCATCGCCACCGGCGTCCTCGCCCCGATCGCCTTGTTCCGTCACCGCGCCGAGCTGCGGGCCATGAGCCGCCGCACCGTCCTGCTGTCGCTCGCCGCAGGAGGGTTCCTCGCGCTGCACTTCGCGATGTGGCTGCCCAGCCTGCGGCTGACCTCCGTCGCCACCTCCACCGCCCTCTGCACCGCGACGCCGCTCTGGACGACCCTGTACCTCCGCCTGCGCGGTCACCGGCCGCCGCGCGTGGTCTGGGTCGGCATCGGGCTCGCTTTCGCCGGTGTCGTCCTGCTGACCGGATTCGACCTGACACTGTCGTCCCGAGCCGTCCTGGGCGACCTGCTGGCGCTCGGCGCGGGCATGGCCGCCTCCGGGTACTTCCTGCTCGGCAGTGAGGTCCGCCGGACCGTCAGCACCACCGCCTACACCTTCGTCTGTTACGCGACGACGGCCGCGCTGCTCCTGGTGGCCTGCCTGCTCTCCGGCCAGCGGCTGTCCGGCTACAGCGCGACCGCGTGGTGGCAGATCCTGCTGCTCACCGCGTCCGCGCAGTTCCTCGGCCACTCGCTCAGCAACCGCGTCGTACGCACGCTCGGCCCGTCCTTCGTCTCGACGGCGATCCTGCTGGAGACCCCGGGAGCCGCGCTGATCGCCGCCGTCTGGCTGGGCCAGCTGCCGCCCGTCGCGGTCTACCCGGCCGTGGCGATGATCCTCGCCGGCCTCCTGCTGATCATCCGGGCCGGACGGAAGTCGTAGGCTCTGGCCTATGTCGCACCCTGCCGCCTCGCCCGACTCCTCCGCGCCCGACGCCGTTCTCACCGCCGTCGAAGCCCGTCTGATCAGCACCTTCGGCGAGCCGGACGGCCGCGCCGCGGTCACCTTCCTGGGGACGGACCGGATCGAGGTGCTGCGCTTCCCGCAGGCCGACGGTCTCTTCCGCTACGCGACCCTCGGCATGTCGGCGGCGCCGATGGCCGATCCGACGGCCGTCGTCGCCGACCCGATCGCGGGCCCGCGTGCCGAGCTGGTCGTCACCATCCGCGGCGGACGCGACGAACTGCTCCGCCCGCTCGCCACCCTCGCGGCCTCGCCGCAGGTGGAGGGGCTCATCGTGGCACCGGGTGCTTCGCTGGACCTGGGTGAGCCGCTCTGGCCGGGCGCGCCCTTCACGGGCTTCCTCGTCGCCGAGCCCGGCGGTCTGGTCGAGGACCTCGAACTGCCCGAACCGGCCGAACCGGTCCGCTTCCTGCCGCTGCTGCCGATGACCCCGAACGAGGCGGCCCACAAGCGCGTTCACGGCGCCGCCGAACTTCAGGAGCGTTGGCTGCGCCACGGCACGGACCTGCGCGACCAGGCGCGCAGGTCCGTACCGCTCGGCGACTGACGGCGACTCAGCCCCGCGGGAAGTCGGCCGGAGTCTGCACCGCGCCGCCCTGGGCGGGGATCTGCGCCTGCGGCAGCGCGCCGAGGAGCTGGTCCAGCTCGGTGCGCCAGTAGCGGTTGATGTTGAGACGGGTCGGCTTCGCACCCGGGTTCAGCTCGACGTACATCGAGCTCCAGACGGAGGCGCGCTTGATCCGGCTGACCGGGAACGCCTCGCGCGGGAAGGCCATGACGACCTCCCCGGGACGGTTGGTGAACCGGTTGGCGGTGTTGACGACGACCGAGGTGTTGGTCAGCGTCAGGAAGTAGAACTTCCTGGTGAGCGCGACGACGAGCCCGAGCACCGGGACCTCGTCGAAGAGGGCGTTGAGCCACGGGCTCGGCCCGGTCTCCACGTGCACGCACGCGATGAAGGTCTCGCCCGCCGGAGCGACCTGCGAGAGCTTCTCGATGACCTGTTGCTTCTGCTTCGCACGGCGAATTGCCATGGTGATCCCGCCCCTGATGAAGTGGGCGCATGCGTGCGCCCGTCGAAAGTCGCCAGAGGTTAGCAGTTGATCGCACGCCGGTGCGTCGGTCGCGAGTGCGGGTGTCGGGATCCCCGCGGCGGTTCAGCCGGTGACCGGCTTCGCGCCCGTCGCCTGGGAGATCAAGGCCTCGTAGACGGCCGGATCGGTCGTGTTCGCACCGAGCCTGACGGTCTTTCGGCTGCCGTGGTAGTCGGAGGAACCGGTCACCAGAAGCCCGAGATCGCTCGCGAGGGTGCGCAGCCGGGCGCGGCTCGGCTCATCGTGGTCGATGTGGTCGACTTCGAGGGCGGCGAGTCCGGCCGCCGCGAGCTCGGCGATCACCGCGTCCGAGACGGTCCGGCCGCGCTTCGACGCACCCGGGTGCGCGAAGACGGGCACCCCGCCCGCGCCCCGGACCAGCGCGATCGCCTCCACGGGATCGGTCTCCCGCTTGGGCACGTCCGCGCGCCCGCCGTTGGCCAGCCATTCGGGAGTGAACGCATCGTCGACGCTTGCCACGACCTTGGCCTCCACCAGCGCCGACGCGATGTGCGGACGGCCGACCGCGCCCCGGCCGGCGATCCGGCGGACCTGCTCCCAGTCGATCGGCGCACCCAGCGCCCGACAGCGCTCGACGATCGCCTGCGCCCGCCGCACCCGGTCCGTCCTGACGAGCTCCCGCTCGCGTGCGAACGCGGGCTCCTCGGTGTCGAACAGGTAGGCCAGCAGATGCATGGAGATTCCCTCGACCCGGCAAGAGAGCTCTGCCCCGGGCACGAGCGTGAGCGAGGTGCCGCGCAGGGCGTCGATGGCCTCGGCGTACCCGCCGGTGGTGTCGTGGTCGGTCAGCGCGACGACGTCGAGCCCGGCGGCGACCGCGTTCCGGACCAGTTCGGCGGGGGAGTCCGTCCCGTCCGAGGCGTTGCTGTGTGCGTGGAGATCGATGCGCACGGGGGTGACTCCTGGGGACGGGGCGGGGCTTGCGGGGTGTTCCTCCAGCCTACGGGCAGCCGTGATCGGCCGGGGACGAGCGGTGGCGGGAGTGACGGACCGTAGGTCGTCGGCCCTGGCGCGGCCGGAGTCCGGCGACGCGGCACAGCGAGGCTCCGCTGAGGGGCTGGACCGCTACTGCAGGATGCGCGGTGAAAGGGCTCCGCAGGGGAGGAGCTCCAGCTCCGCGCCCGCGTCGCGCAAGTCGGTCAGGACCAGCTCGTCGTACATCAGCAGGCCCGAGCGCTCTGGCCAGACCACCGCCCAGAGCCAGAGCCCGCGTGCCTCGCCCACGAAGACCGCTCGGTCGTCCGGGGCGTTGGGAACATGCCAGAGCGCGGTCGGCCGCCCGGCCGCCAGCACCTTCGCATGCGGGGCCTGGTGCACGGCGATGGCGTCCCCCGGATCAGGGCCGGAGAGGCCGGCGTAGCGCGCGCCCAGGCCGACGCCGAGCTCCTCGGCGATCAGCAGCAGCTCACCCGGACCGCCGAGCGGACCGGGGCCGGAGCAGGCGACGGCGGTCGCGCGGGTGCCGGAGACGTCGTCACCGGCGTGAGCGATCCCCGTGAAGAGCCAGCCCACCGGCAGAGGCCACGGCAGCCAGACGGGAACCTCCGCGCGCGCCACCGCGACGCCCAGTGCCTCGACGCTCGGCGGGACGACGGGCTGCAGCGGATAGACCGTTCCGTGCGCGTCGCACTGCCAGGTGTCGGTGAACAGCCCCGGGGCGCGGACTCGGCCCCCGCACCTCGGGCAACTGGGCTCACCCCTCATAGACGACCACGGTCCTCCGTCGGACCCGGTCCGTCAAGGACGATCACCCGGCCGGGGGACCTGCCGGGTGCGGTCAGAAGGTGGACGCTCCGGCGGCGGCCGCGCCGGCCGCTTCGACCGGCCGGATGTAGAGCCGCTCGCCCGTCGCGGCGGCGTTGTCGATGATGCCGCGGACGGCGTCCGCCTCGGCGATCAGGGCGTCCTCGGCGGTGCCGCCCGCCTCGTTGAGGCGGAAGATCTCGAATCGCATGGGCCTCTCCCTTCTCCTGGTGATGACCAGAGTGCGCGAGGCCTGCTTCGGGGTGGTTAGCAAACCGTTAAGCGCTCGTGTCGAAGTTCGCCACAGTTGTTCACTGGTTGCACTGCTTTTGCGTTCTCCGAAGGGTCCAACGACTCACTCGCCCGGCGGTATTCCGGGATGAAGCAGAAGAAAACTGACGAACCGTCAACTGACGTTCGACCAGAAGGCAGACAGTGAAAGAGCAGTGCTCGCGGGCCGCTCCGCGTTCGGTGAGTGACCTGCGCCCGGAATGACGATGTGCTCGGCCGAGAGCCGCAGCGCCATCTGCGCCTGCAACTCCACCGGCCACGCGTAGTCGCGCTCACCGGACAGGACGAGTTTAGGGAGGGAGAGCCCGGCCAGCTCGTCGACGCGGTCCGGCTCGGAGATCAGCTGCTGCGCCATCGCGGTCAGCGCGGCGGGCACGTTGGCCAGCCAGCGACGGTGCAGGAAGTCGGCGATCTCGGCGCTGAGCTGCACCGATGCGCCGCTCGCCGCGTCCATCTCCTGCATCGCGCGCCAGATCTCCTCCAAGGTCATCACCGGGAGGGCGGCCAGCAGCAGCTTCGCCCGTTCGGTCTCCGAGTCGTCCAGCGCGGCCGGGCCGGTGCTCATCAGGGTCAGCGACGCCCAGGGCAGGGCCGGGCCGCTTGCGCGCAGGGCGGCCACGCGGGCGACGTAGCCGCCGAAGGAGTGCGCGACGAGGTGCAGCGGTCGTCCGGCGGCACGCTCGCGAAGCTCGGCGGTGACGGCGAGCAGGTCAAGGCCGAGCTCCTCCAGCGCGTAGGCGTCTACGTTCTCGGGTCCGCCGGTCTCGTACTGTCCGCGCTGGTCGATGGCGACGACCTCGTACCCGTCCTCGGCCAGCGGCTCCAGCAGGGCGATGAAGTCCTCCTTGCTCCCGGTGAACCCGGGAACGAGCAGGGCGAGGGCCGTCGCCGGCCGCGCCTGCGGCACGGCGTGCAGCGCGGCGAACTCGCCGCGTGCCGTCCGCAGACGCGTGCTGCTCGCGCAGGCGGGCAGGGTCAGAAAGGGCGGCGTGCTCATCGGGAGGAACCTCCTGGCAGTGCGGCGGAGCGCGGTGCGGCGTGCGTCTGCGAGCGTATCGAGGGGATGTGACGCGCAGGTAGCCGGGAACGGCCGAGGCCAGGAGCTCGGGAAAAGCAAAGGCGCGGCGGGTTCACAGGGTCGAACGCCCTGTGAACCCGCCGCGCCTGGGGTGGGAGCGTTACGCCCGCCCGGACTCCGCCGCTGCGGCGGCGGCCGCCGCCTCGGCCAGGCGCACGCTGCGGCGCTTGCGCTTGGGGCGCTCCGCGTCGGCGTCGGCGTCGGTGGAGGTCGCCTCCGCACGCTGGGCGGGGACGTCCTTCTCGGCCTTCTCCGCTACGGGTGCCGTCTTGGCCTTCGCCGTGGCGTCTGTCACCGCGGAGGTAGCCCGACGCCGCTTGCGCGGTGCGGGCACTGCCGTGGTGTCGGCCGGAGCGGGCGCGGCCTCGACGGGCGCCTCGGCGGACTGACTGACGACCTTGGCGGCCGGGTCGGTCACTCCGGACGTGGCCCGACGCCGCTTGCGCGGTGCGACGGCCGTCGGCTCGGCGGCGGCCACGACGGACCGCGCCTCGTCGACGGGCTCAGCCAGAGCCTTCGCGGCCCGAGTCCGACCGCGGCGCGGCTCGGCGGGAGCCTGCTCCGGCGCGGCCTCGACGGTGGCCTGAGCCTCCGCCGTGACCGCCTCGGCGGTCGCCTTGGTGGCGCGGGTGCGCTTGCGCGGGGTGGGAGCCTCGGCGGCGGTGTCCGCCGTCGTGGCCGCCACCGTCGTGGCCTCCACCGGTGCAACCTCGGCGGTCGCCTTGGTGGCCCGGGTGCGCTTGCGCGGCGCCGGAGTCGCCTCGGTCACGTCGGCCTCGACCGGAGCCGGGGCGGAGACCGGGGCCTCAGCCGTCGCCTTGGCGGCGCGAGTACGGCGTCGGGGCGCGGCCGGAGCCTCGTCCTGAACCGTCTCGACCGGCGCGGCGGCCTCGGGCACGGCCTCAGCCATGACCTCCTGCGTCGCCTTGGCCCCGCGGGTGCGTCGGCGCGGGGCCGGCGTCTCCTCGGCCACGGGGGCCTCGACAACGGCCTCCACCGGTGCAACCTCGGCGGTCGCCTTGGCAGCCCGGGTCCGCTTGCGCGGCGCGGGAGCCTCGTCGGCGGACTCGGCGGACTCGGCGGACTCGGCGGGGGCGGTCACGGGGGCGTCAGCCGCGACCGGCTCCGCCTGCGCGACCCGAGCGCGACGACGCGGGGCACGAGCCGTCTCGACAACCGGCTCGGTCGTCTCGGCCGTCTCGACGGCCTCGACAGCCGTCTCCGACTCGGCCGGCTTCGCGGCGGCACGGGAGCGACGACGCGTCGGAGCTGCCTCCGTCACGACCTCCTCCGTCGCCACCGGCGCGGCGACCTCGGCCGGAGCCGCGGTCACGGCCTCGGTAGCGGTCTCCGCGACCTGCGCGGGCTTCGAGCCGCGGGAACGGCGGCGACGCGGCTCGGCGGGGGCCTGCTCCGGCGCGGAATCCGTGCCCGAGGCGTCGGCCTCGGCGGTCACCGCGACGGACGGGGCCAGCGCCTGCACGGCCTCGACCGGGCCGTCCGAGCCATTACGCGTGCGCCGACGACGGCGCTTCGGCGCGTCGGAGCCGGTGCCGGAGACAGCGCTGTCCGTGCCGCGCTCGGCGCGCTCTGAGCGCTCCGTGGCGGGCATCTGCTCCTGGGCGTCCGAGCCGCCGCGCCCGCCACGACGGGGGCGGTCGCGGTCGCGTCGGCCGGCGGGGCGCTCGTGGTCCGCGTCGCGCGCGGGCTTGCGGCGGCCGCCGCCCGGCTCGCCGAGGTCCTCGATCACCTCGGCGTCCAGGCCGGCCCGGGTCCGCTCACCTCGGGGCAAGACGCCCTTCGTGCCGGCCGGGATGTGCAGCTGCTCGTAGAGGTGCGGGGAGGACGAGTACGTCTCCTCCGGCTCGCTGAGCTTCAGGTCCAGCGCCTTGTTGATCAGACCCCAGCGCGGGATGTCGTCCCAGTCCACCAGGGTGACGGCGGTACCCGAAGCGCCCGCGCGACCGGTACGGCCGATGCGGTGCAGGTAGGTCTTCTCGTCCTCGGGGCACTGGTAGTTGATGACGTGCGTGACGCCCTCGACGTCGATGCCGCGGGCGGCGACGTCGGTGCAGACCAGCACGTCGACCTTGCCGTTGCGGAACGCGCGCAGCGCCTGCTCGCGCGCGCCCTGGCCGAGGTCGCCGTGGACCGCGCCGGCCGCGAAGCCGCGCTTGGTCAGCTGCTCGGAGACGTCCGCCGTGGTCCGCTTGGTCCGGCAGAAGATCATCGCCAGGTTGCGGCCCTCGGCCTGCAGGATCCGCGAGACCATCTCGACCTTGTCGAGCGAGTGCGCGCGGTAGATGTGCTGGGAGACCGAGCGAACGGTGGCGCCCTCGTCGTCCGGCGCGGTGGCGCGGATGTGCGTCGGGCGGTTCATGTACCGGCGGGCCAGGCTGATGACCGCGCCCGGCATGGTCGCCGAGAACAGCATGGTCTGACGCTGCGCGGGCAGCATGTCGATGATCTTCTCGACGTCGGGCAGGAAGCCCAGGTCGAGCATCTCGTCGGCCTCGTCCAGGACCAGGACGCGCACCTCGGAGAGGTTCAGCTTGCGCTGCCGGGCGAGGTCCAGCAGACGGCCGGGCGTGCCGACGATGACGTCGACGCCGCGCTCGAGCGCCTCGATCTGGGTCTCGTAGCCGCGTCCGCCGTAGATGGAGAGGATGCGCACGTTGCGCACCTTGCCGGCGACCAGCAGGTCGTTGGTGACCTGGGTGCAGAGCTCGCGCGTCGGCACGACGACGAGCGCCTGGGGCGCGGTCGGCAGCTCGGCGGCGGTGATCCGGCCCGCGTCCACGTCGGCGGCGACGCGGACGGTGTCGATGATGGGAAGTCCGAAGCCCAGGGTCTTGCCGGTGCCGGTCTTGGCCTGGCCGATGACGTCGTGGCCGCTCATGGCGACCGGGAGGGTCATTTCCTGGATCGGGAAGGGAGTGATGATACCGACGGCCTCGAGGGCCTCTGCGGTCTCGGAAAGAATTCCGAGTTCACGGAACGTAGTCAGGACGGTGCCTCTTCCGAAAAGTGGTGCGGCCGATCGCGGGGCGGGCCGGGCGCCCGATGGAGAAGGGCGCGCAGACCGCAACCGGTTTCCTCGCGGCCAGCTCACGCGGCGGCGCGTCGCGGGGCCATTTCGTCCATGGACCCGTCCCTGGGGAGCGGACGCGACGCAGCGCAGTGAGAGGCATTGATGGGAGGCCCGGCGCGGGACCGCGTCTGCGCGGTCTGCGGCGGCCCTCGCTCGGCCACTGCGGGGTCGGTCGGAGCCGATCGTGCGACCGACCGGGCATCCGCGTACGTGAGGCGCGGCGCGTTTCCGAATCGCGGAACACGCCAGGCCTCCCTACCACCATACCGGCAAGGTGAAGATCGAACATGTGACGCGGACGACATCGGGTGCGTTCACGCCCGCTTTCGTGCGTTCTGAGGCCACCTGAGCCCACTAAGGTGCCGCCTATGGAGACGCCTGAAGCAAGCAAGGACGAGTCCGTGGGGTCCGGGGAGAAGGCTGTGAACGTCGACGACGCCGGAATCGCTGTGAACGCCGACAACGCCGCGAACACCGCCGCTGCCGGAAACGATGAGTCCGCTGCCGTGTACCCGTCGATCGGTGACTGGGCGAGCTGCTCGGCAGATCCGGAGTACCGTGCCGCTGTCGTCGACCTGCTCGGTGCGCTGGCCTACGGCGAACTCAGTGCGTTCGAACGTCTCGCGGAGGACGCGAAGCTGGCGCCCACTCTGGAGGACAAGGCGGCGCTGGCGGGGATGGCCGCAGCGGAGTTCGGCCACTACCGGCAACTGCGGGACCGCCTGGCCGAGGTCGGCGTCGTCCCGGCGGAGGCGATGCAGCCCTTCGCCGAGCCGCTGGACTCCTTCCACCGGATGACCGCCCCGGCCGACTGGCCGGAGAGCCTGGTCAAGGCCTACGTCGGCGACTCGATCGCGGCGGACTTCTACCGCGAGGTCGCGGTCCGGCTCGACGACGACACCCGTGAACTGGTCCTGGGCGTGATGGCGGACACCGGCCACGCGGAGTTCGCGGTGGAGAAGGTCCACGAGGCGATCGCCGCCGACCCGCGGATCGGCGGCCGGCTGGCCCTCTGGGGCCGTCGACTGATGGGCGAGGCCCTGAGCCAGGCCCAGCGGGTGGTCGCGGAGCGCGACGCCCTGTCGAACCTGCTGATCGGCGGCGTCGAGGTACGCGGATTCGACCTGGTGGAGGTCGGCAAGATGTTCAACCGCATCACCGAGGCCCACACCCGCCGGATGGCCGCCCTCGGCCTCGCGTCCTAGCCGGCCGACGAATTCGCGGATTCGCTACGCGTGCTTCGGATGGTGGCGGGCTGAGCGCTGGTCCGGGCGGGCCAGCAGTGACACCATCGCGGCTGAGCCGAGCGCGGCGCAGACGACCGTCTGCACCGGGTGGCCGTCGCCGAAGGCGGTGTGGGCGATCCCGCCGAGCAGCAGCGCGGAGCAGAGGCCCGTCAGCACCGTGACCACTCGGGGCGCGGGGAACAGGTCGGACAGCAGCACGGCGGCGCCGAGGCCGATGGCCAGGCCGGCGATCGAGAATGCGATCAGCTCGACGGTCATGCTCATTGGTCATGGCCTCCTGCCTGTCGTCAGTGCGGTCGAGAAAGCCCTACCCAGAACGCGTCCAGGACATACCGAGACATGCGGAACGCCCCGATTTCCTCCTCGAGGAGGAAATCGGGGCGTTCCGTGTTTCTTCGTTCGATCGTTCGATCAGAGCGTGCCGAAGCCGACCTTGCGCGGCGCCTGCTCGCCGATCTCCACGTAGGCCAGGCGCTCGGCCGGGATAAGGATCTTGCGTCCGTGCTCGTCCGCCAGCTTCAGCAGCTTCGCAGTGCCGTCCAGCGCCGCCGCGACCGCGCTCTCGACCTCGTCGGCAGTCTGCGCACTCTCGAGAACGATCTCCCGAGCCGCGTTCTGCACGCCGATCTTGACCTCCACGGCTTCGTCCCTCCGGCCCCATCAAACAGGCGTTCGTCGTTCCACGCGTGACCGGACCGGCCGCGCGCCGTACGGCCCCACGATACGGCCTGATGGATCAGTGCGCGGTGTCCCCGCCGTGCATCGGGAAGCCCTTGAGGCCACGCCAGGAAAGGCTGGACACCAGGCGGACCGCCTCGTCCTGCGGAATGGTGCTGCCCTGCGCGAGCCAGAAGCGGGCGGTGATCTGGCAGAGACCGCAGACGCCGACGGCCAGCAGCATGGCCTCTTCCTCGGGCAGGTCGGTGTCCTCGGCGATCACCTTGCTGACCAGCGTGGCGGTGTCCCTGGTGACCCGCTCGACGCGCTCACGGACCGCGTCCTCGTTGGTCAGGTCCGACTCGAAGACCAGTCGGAACGCGCCGGACTCGGAGGCGACGTAGGCGAAGTAGGCCTCGGTGGTCGCCAGCACACGGAGCTTGTTGTCCGTGGTGGCCTCGAGCGCGGTGCGGATCGCGTCGACCAGCGCCTCGCAGTGCTTGTCCAGCAGCGCGAGGTAGAGCTCCAGCTTCCCGGGGAAGTGCTGGTACAGCACCGGCTTGCTGACGCCGGCGCGCTCGGCGATGTCGTCCATCGCCGCGGCGTGGTAGCCCTGGGCGACGAAGACCTCCTGGGCGGCGCCCAGGAGCTGGTTGCGACGGGCACTGCGCGGCAGGCGAGTGCCGCGGGGGCGCTCAGCCGTGTCCTGGATCGCCGTCACGGTGCTCCTCACTCAACTTCTCGGCGGCACCGGGTGGCCCGGGGCCGTTCGGGTCGTACTCGCCGCCATCCTACTTGTGGGTAATCCCCAGCGCCGCAGGTCGAGGCGAGAAAGTACGGTCCACGGCTTGTGAGGATTCCACAAGGTGCCTGGCTAGCGGTACTCGTCTTCGTCGATTCGAACCTCGACCTTCTGCTGCAGGGTGTCCGCGACGGGTGACTCCAGTGCGAGATCGTCCTCGGTGAGCTCCGGAACGGCCTGGGCGTCCATCTCGTCCTCCGGCTCCACCTCCGGTCGCTCGTCCGCCTCGGCGACCTCGAGGGAGTCGAGCGCGGCGTCGTTGACCTCGGTCATGGCGGCCTCCCTGGCGCGGATCCCGGTGCCCTCGCGACACCGCACTCTTAGCATCGTCCTCATGAGTGGACTGCGCGAGACATTCGAGGCCGAGACCGCAACGGGCAGCGACCGGCTGCACGAACTCCAAGTGCCAGGGAGTCCCCTGTACGCCGAGGCGCAGCCGCCGCGGCGTCCTGGCCTGCCTCCGGCGCTCTTCGTGCACGGGCTCGGCGGGTGCACGCGGAACTGGGAACTGCTCATGGCCGAGCTGGCCGGGACGGTCGACGGCCACGCGCTCGACCTCCCCGGCTTCGGCCAGTCCCCGCCGCCGGACGACGCGGACCTCTCGCTCAACGCACACATGCGGGCGGTGATCGACTTCATCGAGCTGAGCGGACGCGGCCCGGTCCACCTCTTCGGCAACTCGCTCGGCGGCGCGGTGGTCACGCGGCTGGCCGCGCTCCGGCCGGACCTGGTCCGCACCCTGACCCTGATCTCTCCGGCGCTGCCCGAGCTGCCGCCGCAGACGACGGCGTGGCCGACGGCGCTGCTCGGCATGCCCGGCGCGGCCGGGCTCATCCGCCGCGCTTCCCGGGGGCAGGCGCTGGAGCAGCAGACGCAGGCTCTGATGGACCTCTGCTACGGCGACCCCGGCCTCATCCCGCCCGAGCGGCGGGCGCTGATGGTCGCGGAGTACCGGCGCCGGGCGGAGCTCCCGTATGCCCTGGACGTCCTCTCCCGCAGCGCGCGCGGCATCGTCCGCGCCTACACGGAGCGTGGCGAGCAGTCGCTGTGGCGCCAGGCGGAGCGGGTGACCGCCCCGACGCTGCTGGTCTACGGCCTGAAGGACAAGCTCGTCGGATACCGCATGGCCCGCCGCGCTTCGAAGGCCTTCGCCGACTCGCGCCTCTTCGTCCTGCCGCGGGCCGGCCACGTCGCCATGATGGAGTACCCGGAACTGGTCGCTTCCCGGTTCGAGGAACTGCTGACCGAGCTCACGGCACGTCAGCAACACCTCGCTGCCGCGGAGTAGCGCGCCCGCGGTTGCGTTCGCTCCCGCCTGTGGAGGTGCAACCACGGGGGGCTTCACTCCTTCGGGTGGTAGGCGGCCGGATGGCCGACTCCGTGTCAGTGCTGCGACGTAGTTTCGTGCCGTCGGCCGAACACGCGTCCCCGCGTCGGGGTTCACCAGCGGCCGCCGTATGCGTGGTGGGGGAGTCTGCGGTCGGTCCAGCCGGGCTGGGCGGCCGGGTGGGGCCTCTCCGGCTGCGCTCAACATGCCGCTGACGTCGTCCCCGCTTCCGGACCGGAGGTCCCATGCGCATCGCCTTGGTCACCGAGAGTGCCACCTCCGTCGCCTGGAGCGACAGGCTCGCGGCCTCCCTCGCGGAGCACGAGTTCGTACGACTGTCTCCCAGCGACGCCGAGCCCCGCCGGGTCGCGCCGCCCCTCGGCGGGCGCAGACGGCGGGCCGCGCTCGCCGCGTACGGCGAGCTGGTTCGCGCGCTGGTCGACGCTCGCGCCGCCGCCGGCTTCGCACCGGCGCTGTACGCCCTCGCCGAGGCGGGGCGCGCGGGCGGGCTGCCCGCTCTGCTGAGGTCCGGCGCGGCCGTGCGGACGCTCGAGCAGGCGTGGCTCGGCTCCGCGTCTGCCATCGCCGCCGGTCCCGGTGACGCCGGTGTGCCGCTGGTGCAGGACGTCCTGGTGGCAGCCGATCTACTGGAGCAGGCCCTGCGCCCGCTCTCGCTGTCCTGGTACGGCACCAGGGGCGCGCTTGCGGGCGTCGACGTCTGCCATGTCGTCGGGGGCGCCCCGAGCGTGCTCGCCGCGCTCGCGGCCAAGCGTCTGCTCGGGCTGCCGATGCTGCTGACCGAGCACAGCCTGCACCTCCGCGAGCGCTACCGCGGATACCGCGAGTCCCGCTACCGGCGGCCGGTCCGGGCGCTGCTGCTCGCCTTCCACCGTCTGCTGGCGGGGGAGGCCTACGCCCAGGCCGGTGTGATCACGCCGGGCAGCGCCTTCGACCAGCGCTGGCAGGAGTACTGCGGCGCGCAGCGCGAGCGGATCCGGGTCGTCTACGAGGCCACGCCGCTCGCTGACGAGCCACCGGTCGGTACCGAGCCCGAGCGGCCGATCCTCGCCTGGCTCGGGCCGATCGAGCCCAGCGGTGGGCTGGAGTCGATGCTGCGAGCCTTCGCCCTTGTCCGCGAGGAAGTGCCCACGGCCGTACTCCGCGTCCACGGCGAGGCGCCCGTAGGCGCGGCCGGGTACGAGGCCCACTGCCGGGCCCTCGCCAAGCACCTCTTCGACTCGGCGCCGGACGCCGTCTCCTTCGACGGCACGCCGCTGCGGCTACGCTCGGTCTACGAGCACGCGACGGTGCTGGTCTTCTCCGGCAGCGAGGGCGTCCGGCCGCAGCTGCTCGCGGCGTCGCAGCTCAGCGGGCGTCCGCTCGTCGCCACCGACGCGGGTGCCGCCCGCGAGGTGCTCGGTCCGACGGGGTTGCTGGTTCCCGTCGGGGAGCCCGCCCCGCTCGCCGCCGCCTGCGCAGCCCTGCTGGGCGACGAGGAGCGGCGGGCCCGGCTGGGCCACGCCGGGCGGCTGCGTGCCCAGGAGCTGTACGCGGTCGAGCCGGCCATCGACGCCTTCCGCGCGCTCTACCTCGAGCTCGCGGCCGAGCTGCCCGCACCCGCTCCGGAGCCGGACTCGCAGCCCTTCGCGCGTCCGGCCGAGTACTGGGTCGGCGCGTTTCCGAAGGGGGTGCCTGCCCGATGACGCCACGTCATGCCGCCCGCGGTGGCTCGACTCCCCGGCACGGCGGCGCAAGCGGGGCCGGTCAGGCCGCCGCCGCGCGCTCCGGGCCCGGCCGGCACGGCGCGTCTTCGCGTCCGGCCCGGCCGTCGACGGTTCCGCCCCGGCCCCGATCGGTGGCGGATCCTGTGCATGCGTTGATGGAGCGTCATCAGGAGCTCTGCGCGGACGCGGTGGATCCGCTCGACATCGCGGAGGTGCTGGAGCGGTCCGGCATCGGCCCCGGCGCGGCCGGGCGCTATCGGCACGCTGATGTCTTCTCGCTCGCGGAGGAGATGTACGCGCGGGTGCCCCGACGTGCCGTCGCCCCCGCCCGGAGCGAGAGCCCCTGGCGCCGCCGGGCCCGCCCGGCGTTGGCGATCGCCGGGTGGCTGCTGGGGGTCGCGCTGCTGCTGTGGGCTCTCTCGGCGGCGCTCGGTCTCCACGTGCCGCTCGGTGCCCGGATCGCGGCCTACGCCGCTGCCGTGGCGCTGGTGCTGGGCCGTGGGGCCCCGCTGTGGCGGCGTGCGTTGCTGGCTCTCGGTCTGGGCTCGCTGCTGGCCCTGGTGCAGGGGGTCGGACCGCCGCAGATCGCTCTGACGGCGGCTGCCGGCCTGGCCGACTGGTGCGCCCGCTGGTTCCGGCACATCGGCTGGGGACACTCCCTGGCCCGGTCCGCCAGGGAGTTCCGTTCCCGGATGCGTCCGGTGCTGCCTGCTACGGCCGGGCTCTTCCTGGCGGTGCTCGCCGGGCTCACGGTCGCCGCCTCGGCGCTGCCGCGCGGCGAGGGCGGGCTCACCGCGGGTGCTGGCACGGGTGCGGCTTGGCTGTCCCAGGGCCTGGCGGGAACGGCGCTGCTGTTCACGCTGCTCCTCTGGCACTGCGGGCGGCAGCGTGCCGCGCTCCTGGCGCTGGCCGGCTGCTGCCTCTCGGCCGGTATCGCTCGGGCGATACCGGCCGCCCACGCGGACGTGTCCGGCTGGGCGTGCGGCCTGACGGCAGTACTACTGCTGCCCTACGCCTGGGTCACCCTGCTCAGCCCGACCTCCCACCGCGCGCCCGGCGGCCCGTCGGCCCGCGACGCGTAGGGCGCGTTCCGCCCTCGCCTGCCGGGGTCCACGCCGCGAACGCCTCTTGGACTGGCGCCCCCCATGAGACGGCGGGGGACCGGCGGCCACTGCCTCCGGCGGGGCAACGGAAGCGATCGGGCCGCAAGGAAGAGCGACGAACCGTCTGCGGGACGGCGAATCTGCCCAGCCCACCCAGGACGAGCGCCCGCCCGATCGCCCCGACCGCCCGCCCGCTCGACCCGACCGTCCGCCCGGCTCGCCGAAGCGTCCGGCCCCCGACTTCTCCTGACCGAGCATCAAACCGCACAACGGAAGGACCACCTCATGAGGGTGCTGCTGCTGGGCGCCGACGGCTTCATCGGCCGTCGGGTCGCCGACCGACTCTTCGCCGACCCGGAGCTTCAGGTCACCGTCCTCGGTCGACGTGACTCCGCCGACATCCGCTTCGATCTGGCCGCCGGCAGCCCCGGCGCGCTGGCCCGGTTCCTGGACGCGGTCATGCCGCGCGTGGTGGTCAACTGCGCGGGGGCTACCTACGGGAGTCCCCGCGATCTCGTCCGCGCCAACACCCAGGCCGTCGCCACGGTCTGTGAGGCGATCCGGCGCAGCCACGATCCGGCGCGGCTGGTGCACGTCGGCTCCGCCGCCGAGTACGGGCCGGTGCCGATCGGCACTGCCACGGCCGAGACCGCCGAGCCGCGCCCGCTCGGGCCCTACGGCGTCACCAAGCTCGCCGGCACCGAGCTCGCCCTGTCCTCCGGGCTCGACGCAGTCGTGCTGCGGATCTTCGACGTGGTCGGCCCCGGCGTGCCCGCGGGCTCGCTCTTCGGCCGGCTCTCCGAGGGTCTGCGGCGGGCGCTCGAGCGCGGCGAGCCGCACGTGCGCACCGCGGATCTGTCCGCATTCCGAGACTTCGTCGACGTCAGGGACGTCGCCCGCGCCGTCCAGTCCGCCGCGGTCTCCGCAGCGACGGGCGTTATCAACATCGGCGGCGGCTCGGGCGTGCGAATGCGTGACGCGGCCGCGCTGCTGGTGCGGGCGTCCGGTTTCGAGGGTCGGCTGATGGAGGAGAGCCGGAGCCCGATCTCGGGCGCCGACGCGGCCGACCGGCCGATGGAGGTGCTCTGGCGGCAGGCCGACATCCGTACGGCCAGGGAGCGGCTCGGCTGGCGGCCGAGGGTCCCGCTGGAGGAGTCCCTCGCGGACATCTGGATGGAGACAGCCTGCCGAGTCTGAAGTTCCGGCCGGGCGGTTCCGCGGGGCGCGCGGGAGGGCGCCCGGCAGGCCGGTCGGCTGGGCGTGATTCGTCTCACGCTATGTCTCGCACCGTGGACCGGGGGCTCTGGAATACGCCGCCGCGTGGCACTGTTGGGCAGGAGAACACATCGCCTGACCACCACCGGAGTCCCCCGTGTCGCTGCCACCCCTGGTCGAGCCCGCAGCCGAGCTCACCGTGGACGAGGTCCGCAGGTACTCCCGCCACCTGATCATCCCGGATGTCGGGATGGACGGGCAGAAGCGGTTGAAGAACGCCAAGGTGCTCTGTGTGGGCGCCGGCGGACTGGGTTCCCCCGCGCTGATGTACCTCGCCGCGGCGGGCGTCGGCACGCTGGGCATCGTCGAGTTCGACACCGTCGACGAGTCGAACCTGCAGCGTCAGATCATCCACGGCCAGTCCGACATCGGTCGGTCCAAGGCCGAGTCCGCGCGTGACTCGGTCCAGGAGATCAACCCCTACGTGAACGTGATCCTGCACGAGGAGCGCCTCGACGTCGACAACGTCAAGGAGATCTTCGCGGGCTACGACCTGATCGTCGACGGCACGGACAACTTCGCGACCCGCTACCTGGTCAACGACGCCGCGGTGCTGCTCGGCAAGCCCTACGTGTGGGGCTCGATCTACCGCTTCGACGGCCAGGCCTCGGTCTTCTGGGCCGAGCACGGCCCCTGCTACCGCTGCCTCTACCCGGAGGCCCCGCCGCCGGGCATGGTCCCCTCCTGCGCCGAGGGCGGCGTGTTGGGCGTGCTCTGCGCGTCCATCGGGTCGATCCAGGTCACCGAGGCCATCAAGCTCCTCGCGGGCGTGGGCGAGCCGCTGGTCGGCCGTCTGATGATCTACGACGCCCTGGAGATGCAGTACCGCCAGGTCAAGGTCCGCAAGGACCCTGACTGCGCGCTCTGCGGCGAGAACCCGACGGTCACCGACCTCATCGACTACGAGGCCTTCTGCGGCGTCGTCTCCGAGGAGGCCCAGGCGGCCGCCGTGGGCAACACGATCACGCCGAAGCAGCTCAAGCAGTGGCAGGACGACGAAGAGGACATCTTCCTCGTCGACGTCCGCGAGCCCGGCGAGTACGAGATCGTCAGCATCCCCGGCGCGACGCTGATCCCGAAGAACGAGTTCCTGCTCGGCAACGCGTTGGAGAAGATGCCGCAGGACAAGAAGATCGTCCTGCACTGCAAGACGGGCGTCCGGTCCGCCGAGGTGCTGGCGGTGCTCCACGCGGCGGGCTTCGCCGACGCGGTCCACGTCGGTGGCGGCGTCATCGGCTGGGTCAACACGATCGAGCCCCACAAGCCGATCTACTGACGCCTGACGTCTCGAGTCGGACGAACGAACGCCCTCCCGGCCTCGGCCGGGAGGGCGTTCGTTCGTCTCCGTGCTACAGGCCGCCCTTGCGCTGCAGGTATCCGAAGCAGAGCCAGCCCGGCAGCACCGGGAACCAGAAGGTCAGGATGCGGAACATCAGCACCGCCGGACCCGCGATCGAACCCGGCACGCCCGCCGCCGAGCTCAGCAGCAGGATCAGCGCCGCGTCGATCGTGCCGATGCCGCCGGGCACCGGCACCGCCGAGCCCGCCGCGTTGCCCGCCAGGTAGACGACGGCGATCGCCGCGAAGCCCGCCGATCCGCCGAAGGCGCGGACGCAGGCGTCCAGGCAGGCGATGAAGGCCAGCGAGACCAGCACGATGCCGCCGAAGCCGGTGGCCAGCTTGGACGGCGTCCGCAAGAGGTCGAGCATGCGGGGGATCACCCCGACGAAGAGGAGCCGCAGCTGCTGGAAGAGCCAGCGCCGCAGCGGCGGGATCGCGGCCACGATCAGCACCACGACCGCCGCCACCAGCAGCACGGTGATCACGGTCCGCGCCGAGGGCACGTCCGAGCTGCTGGCCGTGCCCGCGATGAAGCCGAAGCCCAGCAGCAGCACGATGTGCATGGCCAGGCCGACCAGCTGCGAGGCGCCGACGCTGGCGACCGCCTGGCCGGGCCGGACACCGGCCCGCTGCAGGAAGCGGGCGTTCAGGGCGACACCGCCGACGGCCGCAGGGGCCACCAGCTTCACGAAGGAGCCGGCCACCTGGGCGGCGATGGTCCGCCAGAAGGGCAACTGCTCCGGCACGAAGCCGGCCAGGCTCATCGCCGCGCCGAGGTAGCTCGCGGCCGACGCGCCCGCCGCGACGGCGATCCAGCCCCACTGGGCGTGGGCGAGATGGGTCAGCGGGTTGTTGGTCAGCTGGCCGACCAGCAGGTACGCGGCGAATGCACCGGCGATCAGGCTGATCAGGGTCTTCGGCCTGAGCCGCTCCAACTTGGCGGGCTCCACCGGAGCCTGCGGCACCAGCGCCAGGATCTCCTCGCGGATCAGCGAGAGCAGGTCGGCGGGGTCCGGGCTGGCCTCCAGGGCCTCCTCGACCTTCACGCCGGCCGCGATCTGGGCGTCCCGCTCGGCCTGCACCTCCGCCTTCCGGTGCCGGTGATAGACCTTCAGATCCTGGCGGGTGGAGCGGCTCAGCCCCACCGGCTGCAGCATCGGCAGCGCCGCCGCCGTCCGGTTGGTACCCAGCACCTCCGTCGCGGAGGTGACCGCGCGCTCCGGGCCGACCCGCAGCGCGAAGGTGGTCAGCAGCTGCGCCACGTCCATGCGCAGGGCCAGGTCCCCGGCCGCGATGTCGCCGCCGGCCAGGTTGACCAGGCAGGTGCCGGAGTCCTCGGTGACCAGCAGCGCCTTGGCGGTGAGCTGGCGGTGCGCGATCCGGCGGTCGTGCAGGGTCCGCACCGAGGTCCAGGCGTCGACCAGGATCTTGTCGGTGATCTCCTCGTCGGCGATGTCTGCGAAGGCCCGCCCCTCGATCCGCTCGTAGACCAGGATCACCGCGTCCGGACCGAGCTCCGAGGTGGCGATCAGGTGCGGCGAGTGCGCGCCGGCGGCGTTCGCCGCGTAGGCGATCAAAGCCTCCTGCTCCAGCGCCTGACGCAGCGACTGCGGACTGGAGCGGGTGGCCACGGCGCGCAGCCGCAACCGTCGCCAGAACCGGTAGAAGAAGCCGGAGGCCTGCTGCTCCCGGTCGATGACGTGGACGTCGAGGGGCGGGCCGACCTGTTGGACGACCAGGTAGCGGCGGGTGCCCTCGGGGCCGTCGGGGGAGCGGTGCGCGGTGATCGGGTCGAAGCCGACCTTGCGCAGCCCGGCGAGCAGGTGCTCTCCGGTCGGCCGGACGTTCGGGCTGCCGACGGCGTAGAGGGTGCCGTAGGCGACGGTCAGGCCGAGCAGGATGGTGATGGCGATCGAGAGCGGCGTGGTGTTCGCGCTCACCAGTTCGGACAGGCTGTCGAGCAGCACCACGAGCCAGAGCGCGACCCGCCAGCGGGGCCGGCTCGCCATGCCGACGGCGGTCATATAGGCGATGACCGGCGTCAGATAGCCGTGGACCGGGTCGGAGTTGCCCACGACGAGGGCGGACCTGATCGATTGCGGCGCCGCGCGGACGACCCAGAGGTCGATGCCGAGCGAGAGCCCGTGCGCGAGTACGGCGGCGAGCACGCCGTCGGCGACGCGGAGACCGTCACGCTTGATCAGCCGCTCGACGGCGAAGGCCACCGGCACGACGAGCACGGCGGCCGTGGAGAAGAAGCTGGTGATGGTGACCAGGAAGCTGGGCAGCCGGGTCGCCCCGGAGGTGATGTCGGTGGTCAGCCCGTTCGTGGTCGAGGTGGCGATGCTGGCGAGCACCAGCACGCCGGCGATGCCGAGCAGCCCGAGCAGGAAGCGCAGAAGGTCGGAGGGGCGGTGTGCGCGCGGCGAGCAGTGGCTCGTTGACGGCGACGGTGACCTGGTCGGGCCCGTCGAACTCGTCGGGGTGGGGGGTGGCGTGCGGTGCCGGGCGTTCGGCCGGCACGGAGGCGGAACGCTTCACCAAATCGACAGCAGGTTCGGACGGGGGCTCTGCAGCAGGCTCTGCAGCGGGCTCGGGCACGCCTCGGGACGCGTCGGCGGAATGGCCCGCGCTCGCGCTCGATCCGGTCATCTGTACCTGTATGCCTTCTGTCCGTCCGCCTGCCATCGTCCCCTCAGGGTCCCCTCAGGTCATTCAAGGGTGGCACGGTCGGATCGAGCGCGCGGCGGTGAGGCCTCCCCATCCCGACCCTCGGCGGATGCTACATTCCCCCGGCCGGGTGAGCGAGGACGTTCTCGGCGGGTTTCCCCCGTGGGTGTATCCGTTCCGCACGTGCTGTCGTAGGCGTGCGCCAGAATGCTGGATGTGAACGAAGAGGCGCCGGGGACGGAGCTGCCGCCCTACGCGGAGCGCGTGCTGGAAGTGGCGGAGATCATTCCGGCCGGACGAGTGATGACCTACGGGGACGTGGCCGAGTATGTCGGCGAAGGCGGGCCACGGCAGGTCGGGCGGGTGATGGCGCTCTACGGCGGACCGGTTCCGTGGTGGCGGGTGATCCGCGCTGACGGTCGGCTGCTGCCGGGCCACGAACTGCGCGCGCTGGAGCAGTATCGGGTCGAGGGCACGCCCCTGCGCGAGGTCGCCGGGCAGCACATGCCCCGCGTGGACCTGCGCCGGGCCCGCTGGGACGGGCGTTCCGGGTGATCCGGTCGAGCTGAGTGATCCGAGCGATTCGAGCGGTCCGAGTGATTCTCTCGAGGCGGAGCGCGTGCTTCGGAACGTGATGAATCCCGCGAAGCGGGGGACAAGGCAGTGGTTGTCGGGGCAGGATCGTAGGCTCGCTACCGGGCGGAGCGCGTGAGGCGCACCCCGTCCCTCCGCGCAGCCGCTGTTCTTCCCCTGGACCACGCCCATGACCAGCTCCGTTCCCGCCGGCGCGTACCGCCTCGTGCGCGAGCCGGTCACGCCCGCGATCGTCCCTGCCCTGGACGGCTACCAGCAGGCGGTCGTGGATCATCGCGGCGGTCCGCTGCTCGTTCTCGCAGGGCCGGGCACGGGCAAGACGACGACGCTCGTCGAGGCGGTCGCCGCCCGGATCGCGGAGGGCGTCCCTGCCGAGGAGATCCTGGTCCTGACCTTCAGCAGGAAGGCCGCCGTCGAGCTCCGGGACCGGATCACCGCCCGAGTGGGCGGCGGCGCGGTCCCGCAGGCGACGACCTTCCACTCCTTCTGCTACGCGCTGCTGCGCGCGCACCAGGAGCCGGACCACTATGCGGAGCCACTGCGACTGCTCTCCGGCCCGGAGCAGGACGTGATGGTCCGTGAGCTGCTCGCGGGCGGTGCGGAGGACGCCCGGCACGGTGGCGGCCTGGACTGGCCCGCGGAGCTGCGGGCCGCGCTGACCACGCGCGGCTTCGCGGACGAGGTCCGCGCGGTGCTGGCCCGGGCGCGCGAGCTCGGCCTGGGCGGGGCGGCGCTGGCGCGCTTCGCGGAGCAGGTCGGGCGTCCCGACTGGCGGGCTGCGGCGGGCTTCCTGGCGGAGTACCTCGACGTGCTGGATCTCCAGGGCGTGCTCGACTACGCGGAGCTGGTGCAGCGCGCAGTGCTGCTGGCCGAGCGGCCGGAGGTGGCGGAGCAACTGCGGCGCGCGTTCCAGGTGGTCTTCGTCGACGAGTACCAGGACACCGACCCCTCCCAGGTCCGCCTGCTGCGCGCGCTGGCCGGCGAGGGCCGCGAGCTGGTGGCGGTGGGGGATCCGGACCAGTCGATCTACGCGTTCCGCGGCGCGGACGTGAACGGCATCCTCGACTTCCCGCACCAGTTCCCGCGGGCGGACGGCACGCCAGCACCGATCCGGGTGTTGCGCGTCTCACGTCGGGCGGGCGCCCGGCTGCTGGCTTCCAGCCGGGTGCTGGCCGAGCGTCTCCCCGCGGGGCGGCTGCCCACGGCGGCCCTGGAGGCACACCGTCGGCTGATCCCGTCCCGGGAGGGCGGTTCGGTCGAGATCCTGACCTTCCCGACACCGGGCGCCGAGCTCGACAACATCGCGGACCTGCTGCGCCGCGCCCACCTGGAGCAGGGGCTGCCGTGGGGCGACATGGCCGTCCTGGTCCGCGCCGGCGGCCGCTCCCTGCCGGGGCTGCGCCGCGCGCTCACCTCGTCCGGCGTCCCCGTCGAGATCGACGGCGACGACCTCCCCCTCCACGCCGAACCGGCGGTGGCACCCCTTCTCTCCGCCCTCCGCCTCTGCGCCCTCGGCGCCGCCCACTCCCGCCGAGCGGCCTCCGGCCTGGTCCCGGCACCGTCCGCGCCGACGGATTCCGACGGAGAGTCAGTGCCGCCGGGCCTGCCTGATGACCCGTCCGGCGAGACCGCCCACCTCGGCACCCAGGACTGGGCTCCGGCCACAACCCCAGTTCGTGACCCCGCCCTCGGTGCACCGGATTCCGACCCGGGCGAGGCGGCTGGTGTGCCTGCGCCGACGGTCCCGGCCCCGGTCGGTGGGCACAGCCTCGGTGGGCCAGCCGGCGAGCTGCCCGCGGCCGATCCGGTGGGTGGCGCCTCCGGCGAGGCGGCTCCCGCCTCCGGCGTGGCTCTCGCTGTGCCTGGCGCCTCGGTCGGGGGAGCGGCCGGGGTGCCTGCGCCGACGATCCCGGCCCCGGCCGGTGCGCATCGCTCGAGCGGGACGGGTGCCGACCTGCCCACGTCGGGCCAGGCGGCTGGCGCCTCCGGCGTGGCCCCGGTCGTGCCCGGTGCGCCTGCCCCGACGGTCCCGGTCCCGGCTGAGAGTGAGGGCCACGTTGTGTCCGGCGGAGCCGATGTGGGGGCGGGCGGGGGCGCCGGGGATGGCGATCCGCTGACCGCCGAGGTTGCGCAGCAGTTGCTGGCCGGGCCGTTGGCAGCGCTCGACGGGGGGGATCTGCGGCGGCTCGGGCGGGTGCTGCGCGAAGAGGAGCGCGCGGAGCTGAGGGGCCTGCCGCCGGAGCGGCGGCGCGCGGTGAGGTCGGCGGAGGCGCTGATCAGGGAGGCCCTCGCGGAGCCCGAGCGGCTCGTGACGTTGCCCGGGCACGCCGCGCGGCGGGCCCGGGAGCTCGGGCTGCTGCTTCGCAAGGTGCGGGAGCTGCTGGCCGGCGGTGCCACCGCCGAGGAGGCGCTGTGGGCGCTGTGGGAGGCGAGCACGTCCTGGCGCGAGCGGCTGGAGCGCGCCGCGCTCCGCGGCGGTCCGGCCGGTCGGAACGCCGACCGGGATCTCGACGCGCTCTGTGCGCTCTTCGAGACCGCCGCCCGCGCCGAGACGCATGCACACGGTCCCCGCGGCGCGCTGAACTTCCTCGCCGAGCTCGAACAGCAGGACATCGCCGCCGACACGCTCTCCGGCCGCGCCGTCCGCCCCGATGCTGTCCGGCTGATGACCGCCCACCGTGCCAAGGGCCTGGAGTGGCCGCTGGTCGTCGTCGCCGGTGTGCAGGAGGGCGTCTGGCCCGACCTGCGCCGGCGCGGCTCGCTGCTGGAGGCGGATCGGATCGGCGTGGACGGCCTGGCAGAGCCCATGCCGCAGAGCGCCCTCCTCGCCGAGGAGCGTCGCCTCTTCTACGTGGCGGTCACGCGCGCGAAGGAGCGGCTGGTCGTCACCGCGGTCCAGGCCGCCGCCGAGGACGGCGACGAGCCGTCCCGATTCCTGCGCGAGCTCTACCGGGAGCGCCCGGACGGCACCCGCGTGCCCGAGGTCCGCGTCGAGGACGTCGCGCAGCGGCCGCGCCGCGCGCTCTCGGTTGCGGCGCTCGTCGCCGAACTGCGCGCGACGAGCGTGGACGGGACAGCCTCCCCCCGACTGCGCGAGGCGGCGGCCGAGCGCCTGGCCAGGCTCGGCGCGCTGACGGACGAGGACGGGGCGCCGCTCGTCCCAGCAGCGAATCCGCACCGTTGGTGGGGCATGGCCGACGTGACCGAGAACATCGTGCCGGTGCGCGACCCGGCCCGGCCGGTGGAGCTCTCCGGCAGCGCACTCGAGTCCGTCGACGCCTGCGCGCTCCAGTGGTTCCTCGGCCGCGAGGTGCGGGCGCAGGAGGCGTCGAGCGGAGCGCAGGGCTTCGGCAACGTCGTGCACGTGCTCGCCGAAGAGGTCGGCGCGGGCCGTACACCCGCCGATCTGGACGTGCTGATGGCCCGTCTGGACCGTGTCTGGGACGCGCTGGCCTTCGACGCGCCGTGGAAGTCCGACCAGGAGAAGGGCGAGGCGCGCGCCGCGCTCGAACGCTTCCTGGTCTGGCACGCGGCCGAGCGCGGCCGGGTGCCGGTGGGCACCGAGCAGCCCTTCGACGTGGAACTCAAGGCGGGCCCCTACGCGGTGCGCATCCGCGGCACGATGGACCGCGTCGAGCGGGAGGAGTCGACGGGCGCGGCCTACGTCGTCGACTTCAAGACCGGTCGCCGCACGCCCACGCAGAGCCAGGTGTTGGCCCACCCACAGCTGGGCGTCTATCAGCTCGCCGTCCGCGAGGGGGCGGTGGACGAGGCATTCGGCGACGTCAGCGATGTCGACGGCGGTCACCCGGCGCCGGGCGGCGCGGAGCTGGTCCAGCTGCGCCAGCCCGCGTCCAAGGCGGAGCCCGACGCGCCGCGTGTCCAGAGCCAGGCTTCGCTGACGGAGGGCGCCGAGTGGATCGAGGGCCTGCTGGCGGAGGCGGCGGACCGGATCGTGCGCGAGCGCTTCGTGCCGACGACGGGCGACCAGTGCGGCCACTGCTCCTTCCACGGCAGCTGTTCGGCGCGGCCGGAGGGGCGCCAGGTCGTCGAGTAGGGGGAGGCGGGGCCGGCATGGATGGGGTGTGCAAACATATGCGCCTCGCTACCGCTCGATTCAAGGAATTCACGTCATATGCACACCTACCAGCGCATATTGGGCGCTACCGCCGCCTGCCTCGCCGTCATGCTCGGAAGCTCCGCGTGCTCGATGCTCGGCGGGTCGTCCACGCCGAGCAGCAACGCGGGCGCTGTGAGCTCCACGCCCAGTCCGACGGGCGTGAGCGCGGACGCCCTGGCGTCCAACTCGGTGGCCGATCTCGGTTCCGCCGCCTCGGTCCGGCTCGTGGGGAACGTGACCTCGAGCAGCCGCAAGATGACGCTGAACCTGCAGCTGGTCGCGGGCAAAGGCTGTGCCGGCACCATCGCGATGGGCAGCAAGGGTTCGTTCAAGATGACGCTGCTCGGCACCAAGCTCTGGGTCTTGCCGGACAAGGCCTTCTGGGTCGGCGTCGGGGCGCACGGCAGCAAGTTGACCGAGATCGAAGGCAAGTACATCGGGACGACGATCTCCAGCAAGGCGTTCGGCAATTTCGCCACGCTCTGTGACGCCAAGACGCTGGCGGGCCACTTCGGCAACGCGAGCGGGATGACCCGTGGTGCCGGCAGCACGATTGACGGGCAGTCCGTGGTGGCCGTGCAGGACCCGGTCCAGGGCACCGCCTACATCACGGACACCACGACTCCGCACCTCGTCCGGCTGAGCATGCCGGGCGCGAGCGGCGGGCAGATCGACTTCCTCGACTACAACAAGCCCGCGGTGATCACCGCCCCGCATGCGTCGCTGACCGTGCCCGGATCGAAGTTCGGGTTCTGACAGACCCCCGCGCTAGCGTGTGAGTCATGCCCGGCCCCCTCACCAGTCCCGAAGAGCTCAAGGAGCTCCTCGGGATCCCGTTCACCGCGGAGCAGCTGCGTGCGATCACCGCGCCGCTCGCCCCCGCGGTGATCGTCGCGGGCGCGGGATCCGGCAAGACGACGGTGATGGCGGCGCGCGTGGTCTGGCTCGTCGGCACCGGACAGGTCCGGCCCGCGCAGGTGCTCGGGCTGACCTTCACCAACAAGGCTGCCGCCGAGCTCTCCGAGCGCGTGCGGAAGGCCCTGCGCCAGGCCGGCGTCGCCGAGCCCGAGCGGGAGCCGGCGGGTGAGGCCGGCGTGGAGCTCGGCGAGCCCGAGATCTCGACGTACCACGCCTTCGCCGGGCGGCTCCTCAAGGACCACGGCCTGCGGATCGGTCTGGAGCCGGACGCCCGGCTGCTCGCCGACGCCACGCGGTTCCAGCTCGCCGCGCGGGTGCTGCGGCAGGCACCGGGCCCCTATCCCGCGCTCAAGGACGGGGTCTCTTCGCTCATCGCCAAGCTGGTCAAGCTCGACGGCGAGCTGGCCGAGCACCTGGTCGAGCCGGAGCGCCTCGCCGCGTACGACACCGCGCTGCTGGCCCGCCTGGACGGGGTGAAGCTCAGCAACGAGACGCTGCGCGCCGTCCCGGTCGCGGCCGAGGCCCGGCGCGAACTGACCGAACTCGTCACCCGGTACCGCGCGCGCAAGCGCGAGGCGCAGCTGATGGACTTCGGCGACCAGATCGCCGCCTGCGCCCGCCTGGCCCAGTCCCGGCCCGAGGTGGGCGCGCTGCTGCGGGAGCAGTTCGCCGTCGTGCTGCTCGACGAGTACCAGGACACCTCCGTGGCCCAGCGGCTGCTCCTCGCCGGGCTCTTCGGCGACGGCAGCGGCCACCCGGTCACCGCCGTGGGAGACCCGTGCCAGGCGATCTACGGCTGGCGGGGAGCCTCGGTCGCCAACCTGGACGAGTTCCCGCACCACTTCCGCCACGCCGACGACACGGCCGCCGCGCGCTACTCGCTCAGCGAGAACCGCCGCTCCGGCGGCCGCTTGCTCGCCTTCGCCAACGATCTCGCCGCGCCGCTGCGCGCGATGCACGAGGGCGTCGCCGCGCTGCGCCCCGCGCCGGGGGAGGAGCTGTCCGGCGGGCTGAGCTGCGCCCTGCTGGAGACGCACGAGGGTGAGATCGACTGGCTGGCCGACAGCATCGCCCACCTGGTCCGGACCGGCACCGCGCCCGGCCGGATCGCCGTGCTCTGCCGCGGCGGACGCGAGCTCTTCCCCGACGTCCACGCAGCCCTCGTCGCGCGGGACGTCCCGGTCGAGGTCGTCGGCCTCTCCGGGCTGCTGCACCTCCCCGAGGTCGCGGATCTCGTCGCCACCTGCGAGGTGCTGCAGGATCCGACGGCCAATGCGGCGCTGGTCCGGCTGCTGGTCGGGCCGCGCTGGCGGATCGGGCCGCGTGATCTGGCGCTGCTCGGCCGCCGAGCCCGTGACCTGGTCCGCGTGGCGTCGGTGCCGGACGGCCGGACGGACAAGCTGGCCGAGGCTGTCGCCGAGGCCGATCCCACGGAGATCGTCTCGCTCGCGGACGCGCTGGAGTCGTTCCTCTATCCCGGGCAGGCCGGTGAGCCCGAGCTCCCCTTCTCGGCCGAGGCCGCAGCCCGGTTCGAGCGGCTGGGCGCCGAGATCCGCGAGCTGCGCCGCGCGCTGGCGGAGCCGCTGATGGACGTGCTGCACCGGGTGCTGACCGTCACCGGCCTGGAGGTCGAGCTCTCCGCCTCTCCGCACGCCCTCGCCGCCCGTCGCCGCGAGACGCTCTCCGCCTTCCTCGACATCGCCGCCGGCTTCGCCGACCTCGACGGGGACCCTTCCCTCGGCGCCTTCCTCGGCTTCCTGCGCACGGCGCAGGAGTACGACCGCGGTCTCGACAATCCCCCTACCTCCGGTGGGGGGACCCCCTCCTTGCCCGGCGGCGACGACACAGTGAAGGTGCTCACCGCTCACAAGTCCAAGGGCCTGGAGTGGGACGTCGTCTTCGTCCCCGGCCTGGTCAAGGGCGCGTTCCCGAGCGGCACCGGGCGTGAGCGGTGGACGGCCCGCGCGGAGGTGCTGCCGCACGCCCTGCGGGGCGACGCCGCCTCCCTGGCCGCCGACCCGGCGTGGACGGCGGCGGGCCTGAAGGCCTTCGAGGCGGAGATGAAGCAGCACGCGGCGACGGAGGAGCTGCGCCTCGGCTACGTCGCCTTCACCCGCCCGCGCGCCAGGCTCTACGCCTCTGGCCACTGGTGGGGGCCCACCCAGAAGCGCCCGCGTGGTCCTTCGGAGTTCCTGACGGCGCTGCGCGAGTTCGCCGAGCAGCGGCCGCAGAGCGGAGTCGAGATCGAGGCATGGGGCGAACCGCCGGCTGAGGGCGCCTCCAACCCGGCCCTGGACACCGGCGTCGAGCACGCCTGGCCGCTCCCGCTCGACGCCTCCGCCCAGGCGGCTCGCCGACGCGCGGGCGAGCGCGTGCTGGCCGGTCCGCTCGGTGAGGAGTCCCCGGCCGTGGAGACGCCGGAGGAGCGGCGTCTGGTCGCGAGCTGGGACCGCGATCTCGAGCTGCTCTCCGGGGAGCTCCGCCGCGCCCGCAGCCGGGTGCGGGAGGTGCCGCTGCCGCGCTCCCTTTCGGCCTCCCAACTGCTTCGCGTCGCCGCGGATCCGGAGGGTTTCGCCCGCGAGCTGGCCCGGCCCCTGCCACGGCCGCCGCAGCCTGCCGCGCGGCGCGGGACGCGGTTCCACGCCTGGGTGGAGTCTCGCCTGGCTGTCGAGCCGCTGCTGCTGCTCGGCGAGGACGCGCTGCCGGGCCTGGACGACTCCGGCGTCGAGGACGAGCGGGATCTGGAGCGGCTCAAGGAGGCGTTCCTGCGCAGCGAGTACGCCGGGCGCACGCCGCACCGCGTCGAGGAGCCGTTCCAGCTGTTGCTCGGCGGCCGCGTCGTGCGCGGCCGGATCGACGCCGTCTACCGGACGGAGCACGGCTTCGAGGTCGTCGACTGGAAGACCAATCTGCGCGAGACGGCCGACCCACTGCAGCTGGTGGTTTACCGTCTGGCCTGGGCCGAGCGGGAGCGGCTTCCGCTGGATCGCGTCTCGGCGGCCTTTCTGTATGTTCGCAGTGGGACGGTCGTTCGGCCCGAGGCATTGCCCGGTCGTGAGGCCCTGGAAGCACTGCTCGACGCCATTACTCCAAATGGGGAGCAGATAGGTGGAGGGGCCACGGAGGCTTTGTGAAAGGACTGTGCAGCCTGTCCATTTCGCGCCTAATGTGGGGTCGTTAACCAGTCAACTTCGATCCAACTTTGAACTATTTCTGGCCGCGGTAGGGGCGTCCCGTCGGGCCGCCCGCACTCGACACCCGACCCTCGTTGCACAGCGCCCGCAGGAGAAACGACGTTGACTGCCGCCGGAAGGTTCCGCCACCTCAGCCGTTGGGGCCGGGGGGTATTGCTGCTGCCCTTTGTCGGGGTGGCTTTGGTCTTTGTTCTCGACCGTGCCAGCAACAACCCCAACGTGACCTTCGAGCCTGCTTTGACGGCGGGTCCGGCGCTGGCGGCCGTGGTGAGCAACAGCCTCTGGTTCCCGCTGCTGGTCGGCGGTGTGACGATGGGCGAGGCCTTCGGCATCGCAGCCGAGGACCGGACGATGTCGGCCTCCGTCCACACGGCCAGCGTGCTGGCGATCGTGCTGATCAGCGCGATCGGTGCGACGAGTGTGATGCTGCGGAACCGCCAGGAGCGGGCCCTGGCCGACGCCCAGCTGGTCTCCGAGGTGGCGCAGCGCATCCTGCTGCGCTCGATCCCTGAGCGGATCGGTCCGGTCCGCGCGGCTGTGCACTACGCGGCCGCGGCCGCGCACGCCCGCATCGGCGGCGATCTCTACGAGGTGGTACAGACGCGCTACGGCGTACGCGCGGTGATCGGCGACGTGCGCGGCAAGGGCCTGGCCGCGGTGGAGACGGCGGCGGCCATCCTGGGCGCGTTCCGCGAGGCCGCGCACCAGGAGCCGGCACTGGACAAGGTGGCCGCCTGGCTCGCGGACAGCCTCGGCCGCGCGCTGCACGAGAACGGCGGCGAGCACGAGGGCAGCGACGAGGAGTTCGTGACCCTGGTGCTGGTCGGCGTCCGCCCGGACGCGGTGGTGGAGATCGTCAACTGCGGACACCCCGCGCCGCTCCTGCTGCGGAAGGGCACCCCGGTCCGCTTCCTCGACCCGCCGGCCAACGTCCCGCCGCTGGGCGTGCTGGAGCCCGAGGACGTCGAGCCGCCGATCCTGCGGCTGACGCTCATGGAGGAGGACCGGCTGCTGCTCTACACCGACGGGGTCATCGAGGCGCGCAACAGCTGGGGCGTCTTCTACCCGTTGGCGGAGCGGGTCCCCGACTGCGCGAGCGCGGACGCCCCGGCGGAGGTGCTCGATCGCCTGCACGAGGACGTGCGCAGGCACGTCGGCCACCAGCTCGGCGACGACGCGGCGATGCTGCTGCTTCAGTACGCGCCGGTGCCGACCCCCGGCACGGCCCTTGCGGTCCGCTCGGTCGTCCACCCGCGCGCGGTCCACGACCAGACGACCCCCCAGGGTCACGCGGACTGAGCCCGACCGCCCACCCGCGGCGCAGCGCGGCCCGCCGAAACAGGCGCCCGCCTCAACCACTCCCGCCGGCCCGGCCTCCGGCGGTGTGGCCCGAGCGAGCCTCGAAGTATGACGGGGCTCCGGCTCGGCCTTGGGCCGTGTGGCCCGAGCCTCGAACCGCGAGCGGCGGCCCCGGGTTCGGCCCCGGGCTGCCTGACCCGATGGTCTCTGAAATTGGCCTGGCCCAAGCTCTGGGCCTCTCGCCTGGCCGAAGCTCGCGGAGCCTGGCCCACGCGGTCCGGTCTCCGGCCGCGTAGCCCAAGTCTTCGCCTGTCCGGCCCGCGTTCCGGTGCCGCAGCAGACGTCGCGGCCGCGGGTGCCGGAGCTCGGGTGGCTGCCGTGGGTCAGGTCGCGGGTCCGGCCGTCCGCTGGGGCTGGCTGCCGAAGGAGAGCTGGACCAGCAGCGGGCGGTGGTCGGAGACGCCCGTCGTCGGAGTCTCGATGCGTTGGACCGCGGAGCGGGGGACGCCGACGGCGAGGACATGGTCGAACTGGACCGCCGGCTTGTGGGCCGGGTAGGTCGGGGTCCGGGCCAGGTCGCGCCAGCCCTGGAGGCGGACGCGCGGTGACGCCGCCCGGTGCGGGCGGCGGTTTCCCGGGCGGAGCCGGCTGCCGTCGACAACCGAGGCGCCGCCGAGGACGGTGCGCGGGACCGGGCCGATCAGGTTGAAGTCGCCCAGCAGCAGGTACGGCGCGGGGAGGTCCGCGATCCACCGGCGCATTCCGGCCAGCTGGCCCATGTTCCAGCCGGGGACGAAGGACAGGTGCGCCGCCAGCGCCGTGAACGGACCGGCCGGGCCCTCCAGCACCGCTGCCAGTGCGGCGCGCGGCTCGTCCGGCACGGGGGTCAGCCCGCGTCGCCCGGCGACGCGCAGCGGCAGGCCGAACGGCGCGGCCGGAAAGCGCCGGGCGCGCCAGTGCAGTACCGGGAGGCGCGTGATCAGCGCTGTCCCGTAGGCGGGCTGGTCCGCGTCGCGGTCCGGGGTGTCGGGGCCGTAGACGCGCAGTGCGGTCGCGTCGGGGGCGTGTACCCAGCCGGCGACCGGCGCGGGGCGGCCGACGACCGCTGCGGCGAAGCGGTAGTCCCGCGCGCCGAGCGCTTTCGCGGCGATGGCGGCCTGGTCGACCAGGCCGGAGCGCTCCTGGAAGCGGTCGACCTCCTGGAGAGCGAGCACGTCCGCGTTCAGCGCGGCGACCGCCTCGGCCAGCGGTGCGGCGGGATCTCCCGCGTGGAGGGAGTCGGGCAGAGGTCTCCCCTCGGTGTCCATCGGCTGGCCGTGCAGGAGGTTGAACGTCGCGATCCGCAGCTGACTCACGGGTCGAACCTACGCCAGAGAGGGCTTGCCGCGGCGATAGACCGGACTCGAGACGACCAGGCCGCCGTCCCGGATGATCCTGCTTCTCGGCGCGCTGACGGTCACGGGCGGCGTCGTCCTCGCGCTGGTCAGCAGGCCGAGTATTGATTTCTCGCGCAGGCAGTGAATCGAGCACGCAGTGAATCGAGCAGAGCCTCGCGCCCCCAGGGTCAGCGCTGCGGACCGCCCGTGCTCGGCGGTGCGCCGCTTCGAACTAGAGTCGTGCCCATGAGCCCTGCCGAAGCCCCGGACAGCGTCGTCCGCGTCGTCCGCGCATACATCGACCAGCACCGTGCCGCTTTCCTCGACGACCTCGCGGAATGGCTGCGCATCCCCTCCGTCTCCGCCGACCCCGAACGGGCCGGCGAGGTGCGCCGCTCCGCAGAGTGGCTGGCCGCGAAGCTCAGTGAGACCGGGTTCCCGGTGGCCGAGGTGTGGGACACCGAGAAGGGCGGGCTGCCCGCCGTCTTCGCCGAGTGGCCGTCCGGTGACGCCGACGCGCCGACCGTGCTCGTCTACGGGCACCACGACGTGCAGCCCGCCGCGCGTGAGGACGGCTGGGCCACCGAGCCCTTCGAGCCCACGATCGTCGACGGCCGGATGTACGCGCGCGGCGCCGCCGACGACAAGGGGCAGGTCTTCTTCCACACCCTCGGTGTCCGCGCCCACCTCGCGGCGACCGGGCGGACCGCGCCCGCCGTCAACCTCAAGCTGCTGATCGAGGGCGAGGAGGAGTCGGGCTCCCCGAACTTCGCCGCGCTGGTCCGTCGGCATGCCGACCGCCTCGCCGCCGACGTCGTGATGATCTCCGACACCGGCATGTGGGGAGAGACCACCCCCACCGTCTGCACCGGTATGCGCGGTGTCGCCGACTGTGAGATCAGCCTCTACGGCCCCGGCACCGACATCCACTCCGGCTCCTTCGGCGGGGCCGTGCCGAACCCGGCCGACGAGGCCGCCCGCCTGGTCGCCGCACTGCACGACGCGGACCGGCGGGTCGCGATCCCCGGCTTCTACGACGGCGTCGTCGAGCTGACCGAGCGTGAGCGCGAGCTCTTCGCCGAGCTGCCCTTCGACGAGGACGCCTGGCTGGGTGTGGCCAAGTCCCACGCCACCCAGGGCGAGGCGGGCTTCAGCACGCTGGAGCGGATCTGGGCCCGCCCGACCGCTGAGGTCAACGGGATCTGGGGCGGCTACACCGGCCCCGGCGGCAAGACGATCATCCCGGCCGAGGCGCACGTCAAGCTCTCCTTCCGACTGGTCGCCGGCCAGGACGTGGACAAGTTCCAGCAGTCCATCGGGGCGTGGGTGGCCGCTCAGGTCACCCCCGGCATCCGGTACGAGATCGAGTTCCGCGGCGCGACCCGCCCCTGCCTGACGCCGCTGGACCACCCCGCGCTGCAGTCGGTGGTCCGCTCGATGGGGCAGGCTTTCGAACAGAAGATCCGCTTCACCCGTGAGGGTGGTTCCGGACCTGCGGCCGACCTGCAGGACGTGCTGGGTGCGCCGGTGCTCTTCCTCGGCATCTCGGTGCCCTCGGACGGGTGGCACTCGATCAACGAGAAGGTCGAGCTCGCCCTGCTGGCGAAGGGAGTGGAGACCTCGGCCTACCTGTGGGCCGACCTGGCCGAGCACTGGGCCGTGGGGCAGGGGCAGCAGTCCGACCGCCCGTCGCAGGCCCGCACCAACTGATCAGGGGGGAGTGAACCGTGACGGTTCACCAGCACTTCGACCGCCCGCTCGCGCTGTCGCGCGTGGGTGTGAACAGGGCCGCCGAGCACCGGCTCGACGAGCCGTGGCTGGCCGCGGCCTGGAGTCATCCCAGCACCCAGGTGCTGGCGATCTCCGAGGGCAAGGCTTTCGTCGTCGACGCGGAGCAGGGCAGCGAGCTGGTGCTGCTGCCCACCTTCGAGGCGCCGGATGAGGGCGAGCGCCACTTCCTCGGCTGCGACGAGGAGGGCACGGCCTACTTCGCCGTCTCCTGCGCGCAGCTGCCGGGGCGTCTGGACGGCCCGGCCCGGCCGGCGGGCCTGCGTGAGGTCGGCGGCCTGCTCGGCGATCGCGACGCCGGGCTGCTCGTTCATGCCGTGGCGCTGCAGAACTGGCACCAGTCGCACCGGTTCTGTGCCCGCTGCGGACACCCCACGGTGGTGGCGGCGGCCGGGCACGTGCGTCGCTGCACCTCCTGCGCGCAGGAGCACTACCCGCGCACCGACGGTGCGGTGATCATGCTGGTCACCGACGAGCAGGACCGCGCGCTGCTGGGCCGTCAGGCGCTGTGGCCGGAGGGGCGCTACTCGACCCTGGCCGGCTTCGTCGAGCCCGGCGAGTCCCTCGAGCAGGCGGTCGCCCGCGAGGTCGCGGAGGAAGCGGGCGTCCGGGTGGACCTCGATTCGGTCGAGTACGTGGCCTCGCAGCCGTGGCCGTTTCCTTCCAGCCTGATGCTCGGCTTCACGGCTCGCGCGGACATGCGCGACGGCGGCGCTGACATCGAGGTCGACGGCGACGAGCTCGACGAGGCGCGCTGGTTCACCCGGGAGGAGCTGCGCACCGGCATGGAGAACGGCACGACGCTGCCGCCGGCCGGCATCTCCATCGCGCGCAGGCTCGTGGAGCTCTGGTACGGCGGCCCGCTGCCCGAGACGAGCTGGTAGACCCGAACCGCGCGAGCGACCCCGCCCGCGACCCCACCCCGCCGATTACGTCCCGGGGTGTGGGGTCGCTCGCGCGCCCCCACGCGCCCCCCGGCATGCCTCACGCGCCCAATTCACCCGAAGGGTGCACGAGGCTGCCGACCTCCTCGAACCGGTCCGGCTTGGCCGGCTCCAGTTGGAGGACGCAGGTGACCGTCTTGCCGGTGAGCCGGACGACCACGTCCCAGCTCTCGGCGAGCAGTTGGACGATCTGCAGGCCGCGTCCGCCCTGCGCGTCCGGATCGGCGTCCCGCGCGGTGGGCAGCGTGGTGCCCTCGTCCGTGACGGCGATGCGCAGGCCCGTCTCGGTCAGCGCGAGCGTCAGGTCGACCGGGCCGCTGCCGTAGCGGAGAGCGTTCGTGACCAGCTCGGAGACGACCATCTCGGCGCTGTCGACCAGCTCGGACACGCCCCAGGCGGCGAGCGCCGTGCGCGTGATCCGACGCGCGTGGCGGACGTTCCGCGGATGAGGCGGGAAGGAGGCGATAGCCGCCCAGGCTCTCCGGTCGTTCATCGTTCGTGCCTCCGGGGCAGAATCGTGTGGCGCGCAGGTAGTTGGGATAATCCGGATTGAGCCAGCCTCGACCGATGTTGGCCCGTTTCCCTGAGGCTGCGCAAGTGGAATGGCTACATTCTCGGGGTGAACATTTCCCGAGGGCCAGGGCAGGCTCCCGAATATCAGCGGTTCGCCGCGGATCTACGGCAGCGGATCATGGGCTGGGAGTGGCAGGCGGCCGTGCCGCTGTGGGTCGAGAGCGACCTGGAGAGTCAGTAGCGCGTTGCTCGTCATACTGTCCGACTTGCTGTTGATGTTCTCGTCCACGAGGGACTTTCATGCTTATCGTGCACCCACTGATCCCGCTGTCGTAGCCCCCTTCGCTCCGCGCTCGCGCCATATGCGGAAGAAGCGGAAGCGGCGGAGGTCTTCGGCCGGAAATTGTGCGCGGACTTCCAGATGCTGATCGTACGGGCCGCCACCGACATCACCGATCGGCTGAGGAACCGGGTCTGGCGCGGGCGGTGACGAGGTCGCCTCGCGCGGACCGGACCGGTCGAGTCGGGATGCGTGGACGAACTATGCGTCCGGATGCCGAATCCCGCCCTCGGCGCGGCGCGTGGGCAGGGTGCAGAACAGCGACCGGCCCCGGGTGGAAGCCCGGGGCCGTCGCTGTCGCGGGTGCGTTCGGCGTGCTCGCCGGAGGTCAGGCGATGGCGGCCTTGACCTGGGCCAGGGACGGGTTGGTCATCACCGTCTCGGTACCGGCGGAGGAGGTCGCGATCACCGTCGGAACCGTCTGGTTGCCGTTGTTGACCTTCTCGACGAACGCGGCCGAGGCCGGGTCCTGCTCGATGTTGATCTCGGTGTAGGCGATGCCCTCGCGCGTCAGCTGCGACTTCAGTCGCTGGCAGTAGCCGCACCAGGTGGTGCTGTACATCGTGACTGTGGCGGACATCCGCATCGCTCCTTGTGTCTTGCCTGGTGTCTGGCTGCCAGTACGCCCAACGTACCGGCGGGGCGACTGCATTCCCCGGTCGTATCAGCACACCGGCCCTGTGGACAACGTGGCCCGGGTTGTCGCCGCGGCTTGAGAGGATGGCGGCATGCAGGTAGAGCTCCCGGGCGCAGCGCCCTTCACCACCGCACCGCGTGACGCCGAGGCCGTGCTCGCCGGGCTCGACCCGGAGCAGCGGGCCGTCGCCACGGCCCTGCAAGGCCCCGTCTGCGTCCTCGCGGGCGCCGGCACGGGCAAGACCCGCGCGATCACGCACAGGATCGCCTACGGCGTCCGTAGCGGCGTGATGCAGCCGCAGCGGGTGCTCGCCGTCACGTTCACCGCCCGCGCCGCCGGCGAAATGCGCGGACGGCTGCGGCAACTGGGCGTGGAGGGCGTGCAGGCGCGTACGTTCCACGCCGCCGCCCTGCGCCAACTCCAGTACTTCTGGCCCCGGGTGGTCGGCGGGGAGCTGCCGCGGCTGCTGGAGCGCAAGGTGCAGCTGGTCGCGGAGGCGGCCGGGCGCTGCCGGCTTCGCCTGGAGCGGACGGAGCTGCGGGATCTGACCGGTGAGATCGAGTGGGCCAAGGTCACCCAGACGGTGCCGGAGGACTACCCGGCCGCCGCGATCAAGGCCGGGCGGGAGACTCCGCGCGATCCGGCCGAGATCCGTCAGGTCTACAAGGTCTACGAGGAGCTCAAGCGCGACCGCGCCGTCATCGACTTCGAGGACGTGCTGCTGCTCGCCGTCGGCGTGCTGGACGACCGGGCGGAGGTCGCCGAGCAGGTCAGGGCCCAGTACCAGCACTTCGTCGTCGACGAGTACCAGGACGTCTCGCCGCTGCAGCAGCGCCTGCTCGACCTCTGGCTCGGCCCTCGCTCCAGCCTCTGCGTCGTCGGCGACGCCAGCCAGACGATCTACTCCTTCACCGGCGCCACGCCGGAGTACCTGCTCGGCTTCCGCGCGAAGCACCCCGACGCGACGGTGGTGAAGCTGGTCCGCGACTACCGGTCCACCCCGCAGGTCGTCCACCTGGCCAACGGCCTGCTCGCCCAGGCCCGCGGGCAGGCCGCCCAGCACCGGCTGGAGCTGGTCTCGCAGCGGGACGCCGGCCCCGAGCCGGTCTACATGGAGTACCCCGACGAGCCCGCCGAGGCGGAGGGCACGGCTAAGCGGATCCGCGCGCTGCTCGATGCGGGGGTCCGGGCCAGCGAGATCGCGGTGCTGTTCCGGGTCAACGCGCAGTCCGAGGTCTACGAGCAGGCGCTGGCCGACCAGGGCATCGCCTATCAGCTGCGCGGCGCCGAGCGCTTCTTCGAGCGTCCCGAGGTCCGCGAGGCCGGGATGCTGCTGCGCGGTGCGGCCAGGGCCGGTGGCGGCCCGGTCGATCCGCTGCTGGAGGACACTCCCGAGAGGCTGGCCGAGCAGGTCCGGGCGGTGCTCTCGACGCGCGGCTTCACGGCGCAGCCCCCGTCCGGCTCGGGCGCGGTGCGCGAGCGCTGGGAGTCGCTGGCCGCGCTGGTCCGCCTCTCCGAGGAGTTCGAGGCCGCCCAGCAGGCGGCGGGGCAGCCGGCCGGCCTCGCGGCCTACGTGGCCGAGCTCGACGCCCGTGCCGCCGCGCAGCACGCCCCGGCTGTCGAGGGCGTCACCCTTGCCTCGCTGCACTCGGCCAAGGGTCTGGAGTGGGACGCCGTCTTCCTGGTCGGTCTCACCGAGGGAATGATGCCGATCACCTACGCCAAGACCGACGAGCAGGTCGAGGAGGAGCGGCGGCTGCTCTACGTCGGCGTCACCCGGGCCCGCGAGCACCTCGGCCTCTCCTGGGCGCTGGCCCGCTCGCCCGGCGGTCGCGCGTCGCGCAACCCCTCCCGCTTCCTGGACGGCCTGCGTCCGGGCTCGGCCACCCGTGGCGGTGGACGCGGCGCCGGCCGCGCCGGCGCGGCCGGGGGAGCCGCCGGACGCGAGGGTCGCACCGCACGCTCGAAGGCGCCGCTGAAGTGCCGGGTCTGCGGACGGGTGCTCACCGAGGCGGTCGAGCGCAAGCTCCGCCGCTGCGACGACTGTCCGTCCAATCTGGACGAGGCCCTCTACGAGCGGCTGCGCGACTGGCGCGGCCGGATGGCGAAGGAGCAGGGCCTGCCCGGCTACTGCGTCTTCACCGACGCCACCCTGCTCGCCATCGCGGAACAGCTCCCCGGCTCGCTGACGGAACTCGGCCAGATCTCCGGAGTGGGCCGCGCGAAGCTGGACAAGTACGGCGAGACCGTGCTGTCGTTGTGCGGGGGAGTCGATTCGCCGTCCGAGCCGCTCGAACCATTCGGGCAAGGGGACATCTCGGACCTGTCGGACGAGAACGGCGCCTCTGAGAAGTCAGCAGAAGACTCGCCGGAAAAATAGTTTGCGCCCGCAGTGCGGACCCTACTAGCGTGCCAGCACGGTCAAGGAAACGAGACCGAGCCCACTCAGGTCCCACCTGTAGCGGGCGTCACTGCTGCACCTGTACATCCTCCGGGGTGTACGCCAAGCTTGACGAAGGCCATTGACCACCAGCGGGTCCGCTTCATCAGCGGACTCCTAGCACGCCGAAGGGAGGCGGACATTGTGAAGACCATGATCACCAAGCTGACTGGCCGGACCCTGACCGCCGCCGATTTCGGCATGCCGTGCTTCGAGATCTTCGAAGCCCGTGGTCTGTCCTTCGCCGGTGCCGGTGTCGACGCCACTCGTGTGCGCCTTGCCGCTGCCGTTGCCAGCAATGGCTTCGGCGCGTGGGATGCACGCCGCATTGAGCGACCGCTGTCGGCATCCGTAGCGCCCATCACCGCCCTGGCAGGCGGTTATGGCGACGCAGCGGGTGCCGGAGCCGGCTCGGAGAAGCACAGCGCGTCCCTCCAGCACCAGTCCCAGAAGCAGCAGAAGGTCGCCGGAACGGCGATCACGATGAGGGCCTTCCGCGGCCCACACCCTTGGATAGAGCGAACCTGAGCCTGCATCAGGTCGGCGCTTCCAGGGCCGCGGATTCCCGAATCGGGATCCGCGGCCCTTCTGTTTGCCCACAGGCAGAACAGACAACTCGAGAACACCCACTCAAACAGGAAGACGACGCGAACGTGTCACCGGTGACCAGCCCACACGCCCCGTCCGCAACCAACGCCGACCACTTCGACGACTCCCACCCCCCGGAGGTAACCCTGATGCAGCTCACCGCGTTCGAGGAGGCCGAGACTCTCGGCGCCCCGATCCCCTGCCGTTCGCTCGACCCCGAGGTCTTCTTCGCCGAGACCCCCGCGGACGTCGAGTACGCCAAGTCCCTCTGCGGCACCTGCCCGGTGAAGGCGGCCTGCCTGACCGGCGCGCTCGAGCGCCGCGAGCCCTGGGGCGTCTGGGGTGGCGAGCTCTTCGTCCAGGGCGTCGTCGTGGCCCGGAAGCGGCCCCGTGGGCGTCCGCGCAAGACCGAGGTCATGGCGTGACCGCCGCAGGCGCACTCCGCAGCTCCATCCGCGAGATCGCCGATCCCGCGACCGCACCGCGAATCAGTCCCAACCCGACCACCGACAAGCAGGTCCCTTCGATGAACCGTCCCGCCGACGCACGTCCGACCGCCGTCCTCCGCCACGAGAACACCCAGAACAGGACCCTCACCATGCAACTCATGCCCGAAGCCCTGGCCCGTGTCCACATGCAAGAGCGCCTGCAGGAGGCCGAGCGCGAACGATTGGTCCGCGCCGTCCAACTGAAGCGCAAGGCCGAGCGCGCCTCGCTGCGCGCCCGGCGTGCGCTCGCCAGCGTCGTGCTCTGAGAAACACGATCTATCCAGCAGTAGCGCAGTACCGAAGTAACCGCAGTACCTGAAGAATCCGACAGAAACGATCGGGCCCGCCTCTCCTCGGAGAGGCGGGCCCGAGGGCTTTCGGGGGCACGATTGGCTGTGCGCTACGCGACGACCTCCTCGTCGGCGAAGCCGGGGAGCCAGGCGAGCAGCTCGTCGCGGAAGGATGCGGTGGCGTCGAGCTGGCAGAGCACGCCGATGGTGCTCAGCGTGACGCGGTGGATCAGCAGGTACGAGGGTGGCAGGTTGAGCTGGCGTCCGAGCGCGTACGCGGGCGAGCGCGGATCACCGACCCTGGCGGCCTGGGCCCGCATCCAACTGCGGGTGAAGCGGAACTCGGGCACGGCGGCGGGTTCGATGATCGGCAGCACGTAGTCCAGCACCGCGTCGGGGTCGAGATCGATGCTCGGCTTGACGAAGCCCTCCTGGCGCAGCATCTCCAGCACCCCGGCGGCGTCCCCGGCCAGTGCCATCCGTAGGGCGTTGCCGATCGGGGCCGGCAGGCCCTCCGGCAGCCGGTCGACCGTGCCGAAGTCGAGCACGCCGAGCTGCCAGCCTTCGACCGGTCCCTCGTCAGCCAGCAGCCGGAAGTTGCCCGGGTGCGGGTCCGCGTGGAGCAGGCCGGTGCGGGCCGGGCCGGCGAAGAGGAAGCGGGCCAGCAGCTGGCCGGCGCGGTCGCGCTGCTCCCTACTGCCCGAGGCGATCACCTCGGAGAGCGGGATGCCGTCCATCCACTCGGTGACCAGCACCTGTTCGGCCTGGTGCACCACGGCCGGGACGCGGATCTCCGGGTCGTCGGCGAACTCCACGGCGTGGACGGTCTGGGAGTGGGCCTCCAGCGCGTAGTCGAGCTCCTCGGTGACCCGGTTGCGCAGCTCGGCGATGAGCGGCTTGACGTCCAGGCCGGGGATCAGCGGACCGATCAGTCTGGCGACGCGGCCGAGTTGGTTCAGGTCGGAGAGCAGGGCGTCACCGGCGCCCGGATACTGCACCTTGACTGCGACCGCGCGCCCGTCGTGCCACACGGCCCGGTGCACCTGGCCGATGGACGCGGCGGCAGCCGGTTTGTCCTCGAAGCTGGTGAACAGCGCACGCCAGTCCGGCCCGAGGCGTTCGTTGAGAACGCTGTGCACCGAGGCGGCCGGCATCGGCGGCGCGGCCTCCTGAAGCTTCGTCAGCGCGGCCCGGTAGGGGCCGGCCACCTCCTCCGGCAGGGCGGCCTCGAAGACCGAGAGGGCCTGGCCGAACTTCATGGCCCCGCCCTTGAGTTCGCCCAGTACCTTGAACAGCTGGTCCGCGGTGCGCTGTTGCAGCTCGGCGGCGACCACGTCGGCGGGCCGGCCGCCGATGCGCTTGCCCAGGCCCAGGGTGGCGCGTCCGGCTATCCCCAACGGGAGGGCAGCGAGTTTGGCCGTGCGGGTCACTGCCTTCCGTGGAAGATCGCTCACGGATGCCTCCCTGCTTGTCTGGCGCGGTTGGTCCTGCTCGGGCCGATCGACAGATCAGGGCGTCGCATCATCTGTCGGACGGCCTCATTCTGCCCCCGCCTGCCAACAGCAGCCGCAGTCGGGGTGCGGATCGAGACGGCGACGACGCATCGAGCCGTCGACCATGGAGATGTCGACCCACCCGCCAAGGCTAGGGGGTGCTCCGCCGTCCAGGAAGATCAGCGCGTGCAGGGCGGCGGTGGCCGCGACCGTCGCCGCGAGGGTGGCGTCGCAGGCGCCGGGGGCGGACCGGCCGCTGCAGTGCTGCGCCAGCAGCAGCGGCCAGTGCGGATCGGCGTCGGCGCGGTGGCAGGAGAGGCAGCGTCCGCACGGGCTGCTGCCCGGCAGCACCAGCGGGCCGACAGATCCGGTCGTCTCGACCACACCGGCGTAGAGGTGGGGGAGGGCGGCCTGTTGCAGGGCCCGGCCGAGCTCCGGGTCGGGCAGGCCGCGCGGGGCCACGACGACCAGATCGGGGGCGCGTTGTGCGCTCGCCGTCTCGTCCGGCAGCCCGGGCGCGGCGCGGCGGACGGCCGCGCGGGCCGCGTCGGTGCGCAGCCGGCCGGCGTCGTCGGGCCGGAGCCCGGCGGGGGAGGCGTCCTCCGGTTGGACCCGGCCCGCGTCCCTGACCCGGACCCGCCCGACTCCGGCCGAGGCGAGCAGGGCGGCCACGGCGGCCCCCACCCGTCCGGCGCCGCGGACCTCCACCCGGGCCTCCCGGCGCGCGAGCAGCGCGGCGGGGGCGGCCCCCGGGCCGGGCCTGGCGAGCGAGAGTGCGGCCAGATCGGGTGCCAGGCGGGCGCGTTCGGCCGCCGGCAGGGCCAGCAGCGGGCGGTGGGCGTTGCTGTCGTCGAGGGCGTCGCAGGCGTGCAGCCCCTGGAGCAGCTCCTCGACCCGCTCGGCGCTGACGCCGAGCCGGGCGGCCTCCGAGGGGAGCACGGCGAGCTCCCGGGAGCCGTCCAGCAGGTCGAGGAACTCCGCCTCGGCCGGGGCGGCGGTGAGCAGGCCGCCGTGCCCGGGGCCGACGCCGAACTGGAGAGTGTCCCGGTCGCGCCAGGCGCGGCGCAGGGCGGGCTTCAGGCAGGGGCGCATCATCCGCTCCGTTCGTGAGGACGAGCTGTTGAGGACGAGCTGTGGGGCCAGCATGCCCCGAACCCGGAAAAGGAGCGGAAAGTTATCCACAGGACTGTGGATGAAGTCCGATGATCACTTCTATCGACTGGCTATTGGTCCGGTTTTGCTGTGAGTTGGCCGTATTCCCGCTGTGGCAATCCCCACCCGAAGGGAGATTTTCGGCCAGCAGGTCGGGACTTTTGTCAGCACCGGCAGGTAGCGTCTCCGGCGTGGCTGCGGGAGCGGAGCATCGTCCTGCTGTGCCGCGCAGGTCTGTTCTGGCGGCAGCCCAGAGCCGGTCCGCGGCGCAGGATGTCGAGGTGCGCCGGAGCACCCGGCGCAGCCGTACGGTCTCCGCGTACCGCGAGAACGGGCGCACCGTCGTGCTGATCCCGGCTCGCATGTCGGCGGCCGAGGAGAAGCGCTGGGTCGCGCAGATGGTCGACAAGCTCGACGCCAGGGAGAGCCGGCAGATCCCGAGCGACGAGGAGTTGGCCGAGCGGGCCCGCGAGCTGTCCCAGAACTTCCTGGGCGGCCGGGCGCGTCCGCGCAGCGTCCGTTGGGTCACCAACCAGAACACCCGCTGGGGCTCCTGCACCCCCGCCGAGGGGACGATACGTCTCTCCCACCGCCTGCAGGGCATGCCGGAGTACGTGGTGGACTACGTGTTGCTGCACGAGCTCGCCCATCTCCTCGAACCGGACCACGGTCGCCGGTTCTGGGCCCTGTTGGACGCCTACCCGCGCACCGAGCGGGCGCGGGGGTATCTGGAGGGCGTGGTGGCCGCCAGAATCCCCGCGCCGCGCGAGGGTCAGAGCAGTACCCGGTAGGCGATCGTCAGCGCAGCGCGTGCTGTGCGCGGGCCGCGAGCTCACGGACCGAGGCGTCGGTCAGCTCCGGCAGCGCCTCGAACGGGAACCAGCGCAGGTCGAGGGACTCCTCGCTGATCCGCGCGAGCGCGTCGACGGGAGCCGTCACGACGTACTGGACGTCGAGATGGGTGTTCTCCGGCTGGTCCCGGCCGGCGCAGCGGACGGCGTGCCGGTCGAGCTTCACCGGTCCGTCGCCGAGCAGGGTCAGGCCCTCGACGATGCCGGACTCCTCGCGGGCCTCGCGCAGCGCGGCCTCGGCCAGGGTCACGTCCTCGGGCTCGCAGTGGCCGCCCAGTTGCAGCCAGCGGCCGACCTTGGGGTGGAGCGTCAGCAGTACCCGGCCGCGCTCGACGTCCACCACCAGCGCGCTCGCGGTGATGTGGGCCGGGCGACAGCTGCGCCAGACGCCGTCGGCGCGGGCGTCCAGGTGATCGAGGTAGTCGCGCCGCAGAAGATCCTGCTCGGCGTTGGGCGCGTCCCACTCGCGAAGGACGCGCACCACGTCCGCATGCAGGGTCAACAGGGAGGAGTTCACTTGTCCCCGTCCGACTTCTTGTCGTCCTCGGAGTCGTTCGCGGCGTCGGCCTCGGGCTTGCCGGTCTCGGGCTTGTCGGTCTCGGGCTTGGCGGAATCCGGACCGCGCCCGGCGGCCTCGTTCAGCATCTCGTCCAGTTTGGTGAAGTCGATACCGCCCTCGGCGAGCTCCTCGGTGGCGGCACCATGGACGAAGCCGTCCGGGTCGTCGAGGTCCGCCGCGGTCGGCAGCATGTCCGGGTGCTGCCAGAGCGCGTCGCGGCCGTCCGTGCCGCGGGCGTCGGCGAGCGAGGCCCAGAGGCGGGAGGCGTCGCGCAGCCGGCGCGGGCGCAGCTCCAGGCCGACCAGGGTCGCGAAGGTCTGCTCGGCCGGCCCGCCGCTCGCGCGGCGGCGGCGCAGCGTCTCACGCAGCGCGGCGGCGTGCGGCAGGTGCGGTGCGGCGGCGGCGTGGACGACGGCGTCCACCCAGCCCTCGACGAGGGCGAGCGCCGTCTCCAGGCGGGCGAGCGCGGCCTTTTGCTCGGGGGTGTCCTCGGGCTGGAACAGGCCGCCGCTCATCGCCTCCTGCAGCGACTCGGGGTTCATCGGGTCGATCTGGCCGACCAGGTCCTCGAGCCGGGCGGTGTCCACCTTGATCCCGCGCGCGTATGCCTCGACGGCGCCGAACAGGTGCTGGCGCAGCCACGGCACATGGGCGAAGAGACGCTGGTGGGCCGCCTCGCGCAGGGCCAGGTACAGCCGGACCTCGTCGGCGGGCACGGACAGTCCCTCGCCGAAGATCTCGATGTTCTGCGGCAGCAGCGCCGCCTTGCCGGGCGCGCCGAGCGGGAGGCCGACGTCGCTGGAGCCCAGCACCTCGGCGGCGAGGGCGCCCAGCGCCTGGCCGATCTGGGTGCCGAACATGGCTCCGCCCATGCTGCGCATGACGCCGAGCAGCGGGCCGGCCATGGCCTGCATCTCCTCGGGCACGACGCCGCCCATGGCCGCGCCCACGCGCTCGGCCACCGGGTCGACGAGCTCCTGCCAGGCGGGGAGAGTGGCCTCGATCCACTCGGCCCGGCTCCACGCCACGGCGCTGGTCGCGCCGGCGGGCAGGGCGGTCGCGGAGTCGAGCCAGAGCTCGGCCAGTCGCATCGCCTCGGAGACGGCGGACTTCTCCGACTCGCCGACCGAGCGGTCCTTGGAGCCCTCCTCGCCGGTGCCCGTGACGACGGCCTGCCGGGCGATGTTCTTGGCGAGCTCCCAGTTGACCGGCCCGCCGTCGAAGGAGAGCATCTGACCGAGCTGCTGGAAGGCTGCGCCGATGTCGTTCGGGTTCATCCCGCCGAAGAGCCCGGCGAGCGGGTTGTCGCCGCCCGCACCGCCGGAACCGGGCAGTCCGGGGAAGCCGGGAAAGCCGAAACCGAAGGGGTTGCCGCCCTTGTTTCCAGAGTCGCCAGAGCCGCCGGAGCCGCCCTGCTTCCCCTCGTCGCCCTCCTCGGGCTCCTCGGGGGGAAGGCCGAAGCCGAAGGGGTTGTCGCTCACGAGTCGCCTCGATCTGGTAGGCCGCGCCGGAACACAGCTGGTGCCGGGTGCACCGCGGTGCCCTGGCCTCGGGCAGGATGGACCGGTACGTGACACTTACGTACGCATCAAAACTAACCGCGGAGGACAGCCGGTGAGTTCCCCACCTTCGGACGTTCGCTCTGGGCTGACCGGCGACCGCAACGGTCCGACAGGTGCGGACGCGGCCGAGATTCCGGCTCAGACGCAGGCCCAGGTCGAGCCCCGGGTCGAGACAGAAGTCGAGGCAGTAGTCGAGACCGAGGTCGAGATCGGCGCCCGGCCCGAGCCGGAGCACCCCGAGTACGACGGACCGCCGCTGGTCGTCGCGGTGACCGGCGCCGCCTCCGGCATGGGCGAGCGCCTGGTCCGCCGTCTGGTGGAATCCAAGGGCGTCCGCCGGGTGCTGGCCATCGACGAGCGCCGCGGCGAGGCCAGGGGCGTCCAGTGGCGCGTCCTCGACGTGCGCGATCCGGCGGTCGCCGAACGGCTGGCGGGCGTGGACGTGGTGGTCCACCTCGCGCTGGACCTCGGCATGGAGTCCGATCCGAAGGCCCGTTCGGCGTACAACGTGCGCGGGACGCAGACGGTCATCACCGCGGCGGCCGCGGCCGGTGTCCACCGGGTGGTGCTCTGCACCTCGGCGATGGTCTACGGCGCGTTGGCCGACAACGAGGTGCCTCTCGCGGAGGACGCGCCGCTGCGCGCCACCGAGGAGGCCACTCTCGTGGGGGACCTGCTGGAGATGGAACGACTGGCCCGGCGCGCCCCGCACGTGCACCCCGGGCTCTCGGTCACGGTGCTTCGTCCGGCGGTCGTCGTCGGCCCCGGCGTGGACACCGTGCTCACCCGGCACTTCGAGGCGCCTCGGCTGCTGGTGGTCGCGGGCTCGCGGCCGTGCTGGCAGTTCTGCCACGTCGACGACCTCACCGCCGCCCTGGAGTACGCGGTGCTCGGCCTGGTCGAGGGCGAGGTGACGGTCGGCTGCGACGGCTGGCTGGAGCAGGAGGAGGTCGAGCAGATCACCGGTATCCGCCGGATGGAGCTGCCGGCCAGCCTCGCGCTCGGCACCGCCGCCCGCCTGCACCGTCTCGGCCTGACCCCGGCCCCGGCCGGGGACCTGGCCTACACGATGTACCCGTGGGTGGTCTCCGGAAGTCGCCTGCACGAGGCGGGCTGGCGGCCGCGCTTCAACAACGACGAGGTCCTCGCGGAGCTGCTGGCCCAGGTCTCCGGCAACCACGCGGTGGCGGGCCGCAGGCTCAGCGGCAAGGACGCCGCGACGAGCCTGGGCGCGGCCGGCGCGACGGTCGCCCTGGTCGGCACGGCGGCGCTGGTGCGTCGCGCCCGCAAGCGCCGCCGGGGCTGACCTGCGCCACCGGAACATCACCATGGAACACGAGTGTCACGATGCGGAATCGAGGGCTTGAACTGCGCATCCGATCCGCCATGATGGACGGCATGAGCACCCTCCAGGACCCCATCCGCCTGCTCGCGCTGCGCGACACCGCGCTCTCGCTCGACGAGGTCTACGCGGCGGTCGAGCACGACGCCGCAGGCGGGACCGACGTCTTCGTCGGCACCGTGCGGGACCACGACGCGGGCAAGGGCGTCACCGCGCTGGAGTACAGTGCGCACCCCAGTGCGGAGGAGGAACTGCGCCGCGTCGCGAAGACGGTCTGCGCCGAGTACCCGGTGCTCGCGCTCGCCGCCGTGCACCGCGTCGGTCTGCTGGAGATCAACGACGTCGCCGTGATCGTCGCGGTCTCCACCGCCCACCGGGGTGAGGCGTTCGAGGCATGCCGGCGTCTGATCGACACCCTCAAGCACGAGGTCCCGATCTGGAAGCACCAGCGTTTCGCGGACGGCAGTGACGAATGGGTGGCCGCCTGCTGAGCTGCCCTGTGGCCGATCCCGGCGGATGCGCGAACATCTCGTGCATCCGGTGCGTGACCGGCACGGCCCTGTGATCGTTGTGAGTATCAGCGGCTAGTCTGCTGATACCACGATGAGCTGGGAGAACGACATGAGTGTGCTCGCCTGGTGGATCATCCCGCTGCTGGGTGGCGTCCTCGCCGCGCTCTGGGTGACTTTTTCCTCCCGGACGAGGAAGACGGGGGACCGCGACTCGCTCCAGGACTACGAGCGCTTCCGCACCGCCATGGAACGCAAGCCGGAGCGCGCCGAGCCCCGCCCCGACCCCCGCCCCGAGCCTGGCGAAGCGTAGTCCGGCGGGCGCGACGACGAGCGCGTCCCGTACTGTCGTGCCATGCCACGCCGCTCCGCGACGATGCTCGCCTCCACGCTGCTGCTGATAGCGCTGTTCTGCGTCACTCTTCTGGTCCCGGCGCCGTATGCCGAGATGAGTCCCGGGCCGACCTACAACACGCTCGGCGACCAGAACGGCAAGCCGGTCATCGTGATCAGCGGCCATCAGACGTATCCGACGACCGGTCACCTCAACATGACCACCGTCGAGGTGAGCAGCGCGGACTACCGCCCGAGCCTGATCTCCGCGTTGGCGGGCTGGATCGACGGCAATATGGCGATCGTCCCGCACAGCACGCTCTACCCGGACAACCAGACCGCGCAGCAGGCCCAGCAGCAGAACGCCGAGGAGTTCTCGGCCTCCCAGGACAGCGCGAAGACGGCGGCGCTGACGCAGCTCGGCTTCCCGGTCGCGGCAGAGGTCGTGGTCGCCGCGGTCGTCGAGAACAGCCCCTCGGTGGGCAAGCTCCACGCGGGCGACGTGATCGTCGCGGTCGACGGTACCCCGGTCACGGACCCGAAGCAGGTCTCCGCGCTGGTCACCAAGCACCAGCCCGGCCAGGACGTGGTCTTCACGGTGATCCCCAAGGCGAAGACCTCCGAGCTCACGCAGACCCCGGCGCAGCGCGCGGCGGAGGAGCAGCGGGTGGCGGTCAAGACTGCGGAGAACCCGACCACGCAGAAGGCGATGGTGGGCATCCAGCCGGACGTGGAGCACACCTTCCCGTTCGACGTCGAGATCAACCTGGGCGACGTGGGCGGCCCGAGCGCCGGTCTGATGTTCGCGCTCGGGATCGTCGACAAGCTCAACGGCACCGACCTGACCGGAGGCAAGTTCGTCGCCGGGACCGGGACGATCGACTCGACCGGCAACGTCGGGCCGATCGGCGGGATCTCCATGAAGCTGATCGCCGCGCGTGCGGCAGGGGCGCAGTACTTCTTCACCCCGGCCGACAACTGCGCGGAGGCTGCCTCGGCTACGCCGAAGGGCCTGACGCTGGTCAAGGAGACCACCCTCAAGGGGGCCCTGGACGCCCTCGCGCAGATCCGCTCCGGCAACACCGCGGCGCTGCCGTCCTGCACCAAGTAGGCCGATGGCAAGGCACGCGGCGTGCGCCAGCCCGCGCCCCAGGGGTGAAGAGCAGTCCGTGCCTCAGCTGAAGGTCGTCAGGAGGGCGTCCGCGAGGCCGGGGACCAGGTCGGGGCCGGTGAGGACCTCGCGGGCGGAGTCCTTCTCGCGCAGCCGCAGGGCGGTCTCCCTGCTGCCGTCGCGCAGGACCGCGACGGTCATCCGGACTTCCTGGCGCTCCGGGTGCTTCGCCACGAAGGCCGCGAGCTCGCGCTCGCTCTTTCCGCCGGGGATGGTCGCCTCCGCGGAGGGCGGCAGGATCAGGCGCTCGACGACGAGCGCGCAGCCGGCCACGGCGTCGGGCCAGGCGATGGTGCCGAGGAACTCGTCCAGCTGCGCGCCCTTCGGCAGCTCGTCCTGCTCGATCGGGGTCAGCTCCCCCTTGGCACCCGGCTCCAGGCCGAGCTGACGGGCCAGCGCGGGCTGATTGACCAGCAGCTCACCCGTGTCGACCAGGGCGAACAGGCGGGCGGGCTGGTCCCAGCCGAGACCTGAGGCGTACTCGTCGATCTCGAGCGCGGCGCGGGTGAGCGGGCGGGCGGCAGGGGGCGTGGCGTCGGACATGGAACCTATCCTCACATGTCGCCGGGAACTCAAATAATCGTCGTCGGAGTTGGACTAACCGACCCCACCGCACGAACGACGAGCCCGAGGACCCGCCTTGGTTTTCCAGATGCCGACGCCCGGCCCGACGACCCGGCACCGTCCCCGGGTTCTGCCGCTGGCCTCGGCGATCTCGGCGGGTGTGGTGCTGGCGGCGCTCGTGGTGCTGGCCGCGCCGACCTGGGGGCAGCTCTTCCTCTTCCTGGTCTTCGGCTCGGTGATGGCGCTGATGGTCGGCGGCAACTGCTGGCTGGCGCACCGGATGCGGCAACCGCTGAGCGTCATGTCGCCCGAACAGGTGAGTCTCGATCCGTGTCGGCAGCTGGTGGCGGGCCGTAAGCCGCTGCTGCTGGCAGCGGTTGCGGGCCTCCCCGGTGTGCTGGCCGGTGCGGCGGCGGCGACCCATGCCGATCTGTGGCGGGAGACGGTGCACGAGGCGCCCTGGGGCACCCGGGACCCCAAGTTCCACCTGGACTCCAGCTTCTATCTGACCACCGTGCCCTGGTACCGGTTCCTGGTCGACTTCGGTTTCGCGGCGATCTTCGCCTCGCTCGCCGCGGCCGGGGCGGTGCACTACCTCTACGGCGGGCTCCAGCTCCAGGACCGTCGAAGACGCAGCACGGCTGCGGCTCGGGCGCAGCTTTCCGTGCTCTTCGCCGCACTGCTGGCACTGAAGGCGGCGGCCTACTGGCTCGACCGCTTCGACATCGTCGGCCGCGCCGCCCAGCTCGGGCCGCGTCAGCTGGACGCCTGGCTACAGGCGAAGACACTGCTCTGCTGCGTCGCGCTGATCTGCGCGGGGCTGTTCCTGACCGTGCCGGTCCGGCGGCGTTGGCTGCCGGCGTTCACTGGGCTGGGACTGCTGGTGCTCAGCGCGCTGCTGGCCGGCGGCGTCTACCCGCTGCTGGTCGGCGAGCTGGGCTGACCGGGTCGGCCGAAGCAGCTGGTCAAGGACCATCCTGGCCCCGTGCTATGGTTAAGACACAACGACGCGGGGTGGAGCAGCTCGGTAGCTCGCTGGGCTCATAACCCAGAGGTCGCAGGTTCAAATCCTGTCCCCGCTACTCAAGATGAAGGCCCGGTGCTCAGGCACCGGGCCTTCATCGTTTCCGCTTCGCTGCACGGCGCCTCGCTTATATCGATTTGCTCTGATCGGCGACGGTGTCGTACAGTAGAGACACAACGACGCGGGGTGGAGCAGCTCGGTAGCTCGCTGGGCTCATAACCCAGAGGTCGCAGGTTCAAATCCTGTCCCCGCTACTGAAAGAGACAGGCCCGGTGCTTAGGCACCGGGCCTGTTCTCTGTCGTGGGCCCTGGTGTCTCCGACGGGCGCCTCCGATGGTCCGAACGGGTAGGGAATCTGACGGTCAGTCTTATTCCGGCCCCGGTGGGGAAGGTGGGGCTCACCTGGCGTCACGGGACGTCAGTGGCAGGCCATCGCACAGGTGTTGCACGGTAGATGTGTCGCGAAATCGACAAAGCGCTGAAGTACCCTCACAAGCTGCGGTATACCAGGTGTACGCGGGTTGCGGATGGTGCGACGATGAGCTCGATGGGGGAGATTGCGTACCAGGGGTGCCCGCAGCCCCGGCGGACGCGGGAGTCGACATGTCGGTAATGGCTGGAGGCCCGGCAGGGGCCGAGCAGGCGGGGCGGCTGCCGCTGCAGCGCGCCCAGGACGCCCAGCTGGACGAGGCGGCCTTCGACTCCGATCCCACCTTCGAGTACCCCGGCGTCCCCGACGGACACGCGAGCTTCGCTGAGGGCTTGGGCGACGCGGGGAGCGTCGACGCCGCCGAGAGCTTCGAAGCCGTCCTCGCCGCGCGGGAGCAAGGCGCGCTGGAGGCCCGCTACCGCGATGCCGCAGAGGCGGGGGACGCGGGTGCGGCCAGCCTGCTGGGCGCGCTGCTGCTCCGTCGTGGCGAGCTGGGGGCCGCCGAGCCCCACCTCCGCCGCGCCGCCGCAGCGGGTCTGCGGGCCGGTGCCAACAACCTGGGCGTGCTGCTGCACCAGCGCGGCTACCGTGAGGAGGCCGGCTACTGGTGGCGTGCCGCCGCAGTCGCCGGGAGCGCACCGGCCGCCCATGCCCTGGGTCTGCACCTGCGCGACCACGGCGACGAGCCCGGCGCCGAGTACTGGCTGCTCCAGGCCGCCGAGCAGGGCCACACCGGTGGTGCCTTCGCCCTCGCCGACCTGCTCGAACACCGACGTGACGCCCGCGCGGAGAAGTGGTTCCGCGCGGCGGCCGAGGTCGGTCACCGCGAGGCCGCCTACCGGCTCGGTCGGCTCAGGGAGTCGGCGAAGGACCCGGCCGGGGCAGAGCCCTGGTACCGCCAGGCGGCCGCGCGCAGCCATGCCGCCGCGGCGCTGCGCCTCGGCAGCCTGCTCGAAGCGCGCGGCGACCGCGAGGACGCGGCCCACTGGTACCGGCAGGCCGCGCAGGCGGGCGAGCCGCGTGCGGCCTGCGCCATGGGCTTTCTGCTGCGCGACCTCGGCGACGCGGTCGGCGCGGCCGACTGGTGGCGCGAGGCGGCCGAGGCCGGCGACGGCAACGCGGCGAACGCGCTCGGCGCGCTGCACGACGAGTGGGGCGAGACCGAGATGGCCCAGCAGTGGTACCGCACCGCGCTCGACGCGGGCGACCACAACGGGGCGTTCAACCTCGGGCTGATGGCAGCCGCACAGGGCCAGGACGCGATGGCCGAGCAGTGGTACCGCCGCGCCGCCTACGCCGGCCACCGCGAGGCGGGCAACGCGCTCGCCGTGATGCTGCTGCAGCGCGGCGACACGCCTGGCGCGGAGCCGTGGTTCTGCAAGGCCGCAGAGGCGGGGTCGGTGGACGCCGCCTACAACCTCGGCATTCTGCACGCCGACCGCGGCGAGCTGCACTCCTCGCAGGAGTGGTACGCCCGCGCGGCAGCGGAGGGGCACGCGGACGCGGCCCTGCAGCTGGGCGTCGCCAAGGAGCGCAGGGGCGACTTCGGCGCGGCGATCGCGCGCTACCGGCAGGCCGCGGACGGCGGCTCGGCGGAGGGCGCGTTCCGGCTGGCGGTCCTGCTGGAGCGCAGGGAGGACGAGTCCGGCCGCCGAGGCGCGGACGCGGAGCGGTGGTATCGCAAGGCCGCGGAGGCGGGACACGGCCGGGCCCAGGTCCGGGTCGGCGTGCGGGCGGCGGAGCGGGGCGAGACGGAGGAGGCCGAGCTCTGGTACCGCAGGGCGGCTGAGGGGGGCAGCCGCAGCGGGGCCTTCAACCTCGGGCTGTTGCTCGCCCGCGAGGGCGGCGAGTCGGAGGCGATCCGCTGGTACGCGACAGCGGCGGAAGCCGGCCACGGTCGCGCCGCGCTGCGCCTGGCGCTCATCGCTGCGCGCCGCGGCGAGCTGCGGGAGGCACGGGTCTGGTGCGTCCGCGCGGCGGAGCTGGGTCCCGAGGCGGTCACGGAACGGGCGGAACGCCTGCTGGAAGCGCTACGCGCGGAGCTTTCCGCCTGAGATCAGTAGGGAAGTTGCAACCTCCCAGGGGCGCGACGAACTGCGCGACAAGCCACCCAGAGTGGGGAGTCGCCGTACGAGCAGGGCCATCCGCACAGGGTGGTTGCTCGCGCATGCAGTTCATCGAGCAGAGCCCCGCGCCCCTGACAGTGCGGCTTCCCCAGTTGCCTACGGCTGGCGCGTAGCGCAGGTGGGGCAGAGGCCGCGGTAGGTGACTTCGACGCCGGAGATGGCGAAGCCGAAGCGTTCCGTCGCGGGCAGGGCCATGAGGGGGTCGCCCGAAGGGTGGACGTCGCGGATCGTGCCGCAGGCCTCGCAGATCAGGTGCTGGTGGGCGTGGTGCGCGTTCGGGTCGTAGCGCTTGGCGCGGCCGTCCGTGCTGACTTCGAGGACCTCGCCGAGCGTCACCAGCTCGCCCAGCGTGTTGTAGACCGTCGCCCTGCTGATCTCCGGCAGCAGGTCCACGGCGCGCGCGTGGATCTCGTCGGCGGTGAAATGGACGTGGTCGCCGTCCAGGACCTGTGCGACGACGCGCCGCTGCGCGGTCAGTCGCCAGCCGCGGCTTCGAAGTCGTTCCAGCAGGTCGCTCATGGGGAGAGGGTAGCAAAGGGCCGGAGCCTGTTCGAGATTAGTCAAGATATGAACTTGGACTATATCTAATAAAGGGTCGGATTCGGCACCGGATGGATGAAGGACGACCTGGAGGTACGGCTCGTGACCGCCTGGAGGAAGCGGTCGCTGCGCTGCGTTCCAGCTGACAGCTGCGCGAGAAGCCACCCTGGGCGGTGGGTCCCCGAGCGAGCAGAGCCATCCGTGCAGGGTGGTTTCTCGCGCAGTTCCCCGCGCCCCTGGAGCCGCTGCGGGGCTCAGGAGGCGAGGGCCAGCGAGGCGACGACAGGGGCCATGTAGATCAGGGGGAACGGGATGTGCGCGTACGAGTGGGCGCGGGCCACGGTGATGACCGCGCCGGTGAAGTAGAGGACCAGGCCGATCCCCGCCGCCACGCCGATGAACGGAACGGAGAGGCCGATCAGCAGCCCGACCGCCCCCGCGGCCTTGGCCCCGCCGAGCCAGGGCCACCACGAGCGCGGGACGCGGTACTGCGTCAGCGGCTCGGTGACCCACTTGGCGTTGCAGAAGATCGAGCCGGCCGAGAACGCGGCCAGCGCTGCTCCGACGACGGTGACAACGGTATAGGCAGTCGACATTTCAAGCTCCCCATCAGGCTTCGAACGAGTTCGTCACTGCCCTGACCCCGCCCTCGGCAGGAGTGTGACATGGGGAGCGAAAAAAGATTCAGACCGTCGATTCCTCGGTCTCCGGGGTGTCCAGCCAGGCTTCCGCCTTCTTCTCCGCGCGGCGCTTCAGCAGCACCAGGCCGACGATCACCAGGGCCGCCACGCCGACGGCGATCCAGCTCGCGAGGGAAGCGTAGTGCTCGACCTTGTGCCAGCCCGCGCCCGCGAAATAGCCGAGCAGCACGAAGCCCGTCGCCCAGAAGACGCCGCCGAGCACGTTCCACACCGCGAACGTGCGGTACCGCATCTCGGAGACCCCGCAGAGCCCCGGGACCAGCGCGCGCAGCGCCGCGGCGAAGCGGCCGGCGAAGACCGCCTTGCCGCCGAGCCGCTTGATCAGCTCCTTGCTCTGCCGGACGCTCGACGGCTTGATCAGCCGCGCCGGGATCCGGCCGAGCAGGGTGTCGCCCCAGCGCTTGCCCACCGCGTAGCCGATGCTGTCACCGATCACCGCGCCGAGGACCGCGACCAGCAGCACCGCCCACAGCTGCGTGTGGCCGTTGTACGCGGTCACGCCGCCGATGACGACGGCCGTCTCGCCCGGGATGAGGAATCCGAGGAAGACGCTCGACTCGAGCGCGGGCAGCAGGAAGACGGCGATCAGCACCAGCGTGCCGTTGAGTGCCAGCAGATGGTCACTGATCCAGGACACGGGCAGTCCTCAGGCAGGGGAGAGCAGGAAGAGACTCTGGTAACCGTACCCTCCGCCGCCGTAAAGGCCGGATCAACCTAGCTGGATCAGCCCAGGCGGCTCAGGGCCTCGCCGTGCAGCAGCCCGTTGCTCGCGACCGCGTTGCCGCTGCGGACACCGGGGACGCCGTCCAGGCCGGTGAAGCGCCCGCCCGCCTCCTCGACGATCACACAGTTGGCGGCCATGTCCCACAGGCTCAGCTCGGGTTCGGCGGCGAGGTCGACCGCACCCTCCGCGACCATCATGTAGGACCAGAAGTCGCCGTAGGCGCGGGTGCGCCAGCAGGCGCGGGTGAGGTCGAGGAAGGAGTCGAGCTTGCCGCGCTCCTCCCAGCCGGTCAGCGAGGAGTAGGAGAAGGACGCGTCCTCCAGCCGGGAGACGTCGGAGACGTGGATCCGGGACGCCCGGGTCAGGCTGCGGCCGGTGAACGCGCCGGTTCCGCGCGCCGCCCACCAGCGGCGGCCGAGCGCGGGCGCGGACACCAGGCCGACGACGGGCTGGTCGCCGCCGGGGCCGAGTTCCATCAGCGAGATCAGCGTCGCCCAGACCGGGACGCCGCGGATGAAGTTCTTGGTGCCGTCGATCGGGTCGATCACCCAGCGGCGCGGGCTCTGCCCGGTCGAGGTGCCGTACTCCTCGCCGAGGACGGAGTCGCGTGGCCGGGCGCGCTGGAGGTCGCCGCGGAGGAGGTCCTCGACGGCCTTGTCCGCGTCGCTGACCGGGGTCAGATCCGGCTTGGTCTCGACCGCGAGGTCGAGCGCGCGGAAGCGGTCCAGCGTCACGGAGTCCGCGTGGTCCGCCAGCACGTGGGCGAGGCGCAGATCGTCGGAGTAGTCGGCCATGCCCCGAACAGTAACGATCGCCGGGGGTGCGGGGCCAGCGCCGCCCCGTGCCGCGGCGCACCTGATCGATGGGCGAGCTGCGCGGGGGATTGACTTCGCCGGGGAGCACGCCGACTCTGGGCCGAGCTGACATGACGTCAGCTCATGTTTGCTGGGAGGGGATTGCCTGTGAGATCGGCACCGAGACGCAAGAGGCTCCTGCTGGCCCTGCTCGGGACGGTGACCCTGGCGCTGGGCGGGATCGCGCCCGCGTCGGCGTCAGCGTCGGCGCACGACCGGGACGACGCGCGGGTGCTGCTGGTCTGCAACGACAGCACCTCGCCCTGTCCGAAGGCGGAGCACCAGCACCAGTACCGGACGGTCCAGGCCGCCGTCGACGCCGCGCGCCGGGGCGACTGGGTGCTGATCTGGCCCGGCGTCTACCACGAGAAGGCCACGGACCACGCCGGCGTGCTGATCACCACGCCCGGAATCCACGTACGCGGGCTCGACCGCAACCGGGTCGTCATCGACGGCAGCAACGGCACGGCGGCTCGACCCTGCCCTGCCAACCCGGCGTCGCAGGACACGACCGGGCGCAGCGGGATCGTCGTGGCCAAGGCCGACAACGTGTCGATCGAGAACCTCACCGTCTGCAACTACCTCTCCGGCGGCTACGGCGGCGGCAACCAGATCTGGTGGAACGGCGGCGACGGCAGCGGGCAGATCGGGCTGCACGGCTACCACGGCGCGTACCTGACCGCGACCTCCGGCTACGGCTCGGCAGTCGCGAGCGCGCCGATGGCCCAGTACGGGATCTTCGCGTCGAACGCGACCGGACCGGCGGTCCTCGCGCACACCTACGCGTCGAACATGGGCGACTCCGACTACTACGTCGGCGCCTGCCGCAACATCTGCGGGGTGACCCTGACGGACGCCCACGGCCAGAACTCTGCGCTGGGCTTCTCCGGGACCAACTCGGGCGGCTACACCATCCGCAACTCCGAGTTCGACCACAACCGCACCGGCATCGCGCCGAACTCGCTGAACAACGACGACGCCCCACCGCCGCAGGACGGCAGCTGCGTGGGCGCACCGCAGACCTCGTGCACCTTCATCGAGCACAACTTCATCCATGACAACAACAACCCGAACGCCCCGGTCTCCGGGCTGGCCCCGGTGATCGGCGTCGGCATCGAGATCTCCGGCGGGCACAACAACACGATGCGGGACAACAGGATCGTGCGGCAGGGCAGCTGGGGCATCGTGCTGCACGACTTCCCCGACACCGAGACCCCGCCGCCGACCAGCCACTGCGAGGGCGGCGTGCAGCTGACGGGCGTCTGCCTCTTCCTCTCCTACGGGAACGTGGTCGAGGGCAACACCTTCAGCCACGTCGGCTTCTTCGGGAACCCGACCAACGCGGACCTCGCCAACGAGTCGACGACCTCGCCGCGGAACTGCTTCGCCGGAAACCGGGTGATCGGCGGCAGCGCGCTGACGAGCGACCCGGCGTCCATCCAGAGCGGCGCGGTCGACGGCACGCCGTGCGGGGCGGGCGCGGGCGTCGGCGACGACCAGTTGCTCTTCGGCGAGCTGGTCTGCGCGGCGGGCTTCGGGCAGTGCCCGGTGCCGGGTGCGACGTACCCGCAGCGGACCGGCCTCGACCTGGCGCCGATCGTCGCGCAGGCGACGATGAACCGGCCGTGTGCGGGGTTGCCGGAGAACGCGTTCTGCGGGTGACGCGGTGATCGCTCCCCTTCCGGCGGGCGCCGGGAGGGGGGCGTCGTGTCAGTGACCTGAACCGCTGAGCTGGAGTCCGACGACGCCGATCAGGACGAAAGCGATCGACACCAGCTTGAGCGCGGAGACGATGTCACCCAGCCAGATCATGCCGACGATCGCGGTTCCCGCAGCGCCGATGCCGGTCCAGACGGCGTAGGCGGGGCCGACGTCGAGGGTCTTGAGCGAGGTGGTCAGCAGGCCGAAGCTGCCGAGGGCGAAACAGGCGAAGCCGACGGTGGGCCAGATCTTGGTGAAGCCGTGACTGAGCTTGAGGCAGACAGCGAAGCCGGTCTCCAGAATCCCGGCGATGATCACCAGCAACCAGGCCAAGGAACCCTCCGGGGCGAGCGGATACGTCCTGACCATGATCGGATACGCGGGGACTTTCGGCACGTCGGGAACCCTTTAGGGGCGCGAGGAACTGCGCGAGAAACCACCGGCGTGCGGATGGCCCTGCGCGTTCGGGGCTCTACCTCGCAGGGTGGCTTGTCGCGCACGTAGTGAATCAAGCAGAGCCTCGCGCCCCTGGCGGTGCCCTCGCCCTCCGGGCCTCAGTCGCCTTCGCGGGCCTCGCGGGTGGAGAGAAGCCGCCGCAGGGAGTAGAGGCGGGCCTGGTCCGCGTGGCCGTCGGCGACCCACGCGTCGAGCGCGCAGTCCTGCTCGTCGTGCGAGCACGCACGCGGGCAGCCCTCGGTGCCAGGGACCAGGTCAGGGAAGGCGAGGATCACCCGGGAAGGGTCGATGTGAGAGAGCCCGAACGAGCGGAAGCCCGGGGTGTCGATGACCCAGCCGGTCTCCTGGCCCTTCTTCGCCGGCAGGCGCAGGGCCAGCGCCGAGGTCGTGGTGTGGCGGCCGCGGCCGGTCACCGCGTTGACGACGCCCGTCGACCGCTGGTGCTCCGGGACCAGCGCGTTGACCAGTGTCGTCTTTCCCACGCCGCTGTGGCCGATGAAGACCGTCGAGAGCCCGCGCAGCACCTCCCGCACGGCCTCCGCGCCCTCCGTCGCCAGCGACTCCCTGCTGGTCACGACATGCCGCACACCGAGTGGCGCGTAGGTCTCCAGCAGCGTCTCCGCCGAGGCGAGGTCCGACTTCGTCAGGACCAGCAGCGGCTCCATGCCTGCGTCGTACGCCGCGACCAGGCACCGGTCGATGAGCCGCGGCCGCGGCTCGGGATCGGCCAGCGCGGTGACGATGGCGAGCTGGTCCGCGTTCGCCACCACGATCCGCTCGTACGGGTCGTCGTCGTCCGCCGTGCGGCGCAGCACCGAGTCCCGCTCCTCCACCCGGACGATGCGGGCCAGTGAGCCGGCCTCGCCGGAGAGGTCGCCGACGATGGCGACCCGGTCGCCGACTACCACGCCCTTGCGGCCCAGCTCGCGCGACTTCATCGCGGTGATCTCACGCTCGCTCTTGCCGCCCTCGTCGATCAGGCAGGTGAAGCGGCCCCGGTCGACGGTGAGGATCATGCCCTCGGCCGCGTCCTCGTGGGTCGGCCGGATCCGGGTGCGCGGGCGGGAGCCCTTGCGGGAGGGACGGTTGCGGATGTCGTCCTCGTCCGCGTCCTTGCCGTAACGGCGCATGGCGGTGCCCCTAGCCCTTCGCCCCGAGCAGGCCCGACCAGAGATCGGGGAAGTCGGGCAGGGTCTTCGCGGTCGTGGCCACGTTCTCGACCTCCACGCCCGGCACGACCAGGCCGATCACGGCGGCGGCCGTGGCCAGACGGTGGTCCTCGTAGGTGTGGAAGACACCGCCGTGCAGCGGGCGCGGGACGATCCGCAGGCCGTCCTCGGTCTCGGTGACGTCGCCGCCGAGCGCGTTCAGCTCGCGGGCGAGCGCGGCCAGCCGGTCCGTCTCGTGCAGGCGCAGGTGCGCGATGCCGCTCAGCGTCGACGGCGAGTCCGCGAGCGCGGCGACGGCCGCGACGACCGGAGTCAGCTCGCCGACGGCGTGCAGGTCGGCGTCGATGCCGTGGACGCGGCCGGTGCCGGTGAAGCGCAGGCCCTCCTCGGTCAGCTCGCAGGAGCCGCCCATGCGGGTGAAGAGGTCACGCAGCTGGTCGCCCGGCTGGCTGGTGCGTTCCGGCCAGTCGGGGACGAGGACGGTGCCGGCGGTGACGAGGGCCGCCGCGAGGAAGGGCGCCGCGTTGGACAGGTCCGGTTCGACGACCACGTCACGGCCGAGCAGCGCGCCGGGGGTGACCCGCCACACGTCGGGGGCGCCGCCGTCCTCGGGGGCGTCGACCTGGGCGCCGGCGGCGCGCAGCATCTCGACCGTCATCCGGATGTGCGGCAGCGAGGGGACCGGGTCCCCGACGTGCCGGACCTCGACGCCGTGCTGGAACCGGGGGCCGGAGAGCAGCAGCGCGCTGACGAACTGGGAGGAGCTCGAAGCGTCCACGGTGACGGTGCCGCCGACCAGGCCGCCGGTGCCGTGCACGGTCATCGGCAGCGCGCCGCGTCCGCCGTCCTCGATGCGGGCGCCGAGGGCGCGCAGTGCGTCGATCACGCCGCCGAGTGGACGCTCGTGGGAGCGCGGGTCGCCGTCGAAGTGGACCTCGCCGTCGGCGAGGGCCGCGACGGGCGGGAGGAAGCGCATCACCGTGCCGGCGTTGCCGACGTCGATGGCGGCCGGTCCGGCCAGCGGTGCGGGCAGCACCCGCCAGGCGTCGCCGCCGCCGCTGACGCCGGTGCTGGAGTTGAGCTCGTCCTCGACGCCGACCCCGAGCGCGCGCAGGCCCTCTGCCATCAGCAGGCTGTCCCGGCTGCGCAGCGGCCGACGCACGTAGCCGGGCTGGGACGCGAGCGCGGCGAGCACGAGCGCGCGGTTGGTCGCGGACTTGGACCCGGGCACGGTGACCACCGCGTCCACGGGATCGGTCGCGGTCGGGGCGGGCCAGTGCTGCTCGGCGGTCATGACCCCTGAGCTTACGGCCTGCAAATGGTTCGAGGTCAGAAAGGTGCGGGCAGCAGCCAGTGCGCGCCGAGGAGCAGGGAGCCGAGGGAGACGACGAGGAAGACGGTGACCCAGAGCAGTCCGGGCAGGTGGGTGAGACGGGCGAGCTGGTCGGCGTCGGAGTCGCGGGCCTGGCCGCGGGCGCGCTTGGTCTGCAGTTCGACGACCGGGCGGACGCCCGCGAGCAGCAGGAACCAGACACAGAGATAGGAGAAGGCGCCCTGCAGCTGCGCCCCGCCGAACCAGGAGACCGCGAAGCAGAGCCCGCCGGTGACCAGCACGGTCAGCACGCCGTAGGCGTTCCGCACCTCGATCAGCACGCAGAGCAGCAGCACCACCACGGCCCAGAGCAGCGCGGTCGTGTGCCGGCCGGAGATCAGCCAGGCGCCGCCGAGCCCGAGCAGCGAGGGCGCGACGTAGCCGGCGGCGGCCGTCAGCACCATGCCGGGCCCGTGCGGCTTGCCGGAGGAGACGGTCAGCCCGCTCGTGTCCGAGTGCAGCCGGATGCCGTGCAGGCGGCGTCGCATCAGCAGGGCGACCAGCGCGTGGCCGCCCTCGTGGGCGATGGTGACCACGTTCCTGGTCAGCTGCCAGAGCCCCCGCCAGCCCACCGCGAGCAGCGCGACCGCGGCCGTCGCCCAGACCACGGCGGTGGTGGGCGCGGCCTGGGTGCCGGTCACCTGTTCCCAGACCTGGCTGATGCTGTGCGGCTGCATGCTCCTGCTCTCCACGGGGCTCTCGAACGGGCGGCGTGACAAGGCGTGCAGCCTCGCACACGGGGACGCCGCCCGGCCAGCCTCCGGTTCGCTCCCCATCGCCGCCGGTGACCTGGCAAGGTGGGAACCATGTGCGGAAGGTACGCGTCAAGCCGTAAACCCGAGGACCTGGTCGAGCTGTTCGAGGTCGCCACGTGGGACCCGAAGGAGGCCCTGGCGGCGGACTGGAACGTCGCGCCGACCAAGGACGTCTTCGCGGTGCTGGAGCGTCCGGTCCGGGAGGCGGGGCCGGAGCCCGTGCGGCAGCTGCGCGTGCTGCGCTGGGGCCTGGTGCCGTCCTGGGCGAAGGACCCGGCCGTGGGCGTGAAGATGTTCAACGCGCGCGCCGAGACCGTGCACGAGAAGCCCGCGTACCGGCGTGCCTTCTCGACCCGACGCTGCCTGCTGCCGGCGGACGGCTACTTCGAGTGGCACACGCCCGAGAAGCTGCCGGGACAGAAGGCCCCGAAGAAGCAGCCGTACTTCGTGACCCCGAAGGACGGCGCGGAGCTCGCCTTCGCCGGGCTCTACGAGTTCTGGCGCGATCGCAACATCCCCGAGGACGACCCGGCGGCCTGGCTGGCCACCTGCACGATCATCACCGTCGCGGCCGAGCCCGAGCTGGCGCACGTGCACCCGCGGATGCCGCTGATACTCCCGCGCGACCGCTGGGACGACTGGCTGGACCGCTCGCTCACCGACGCGGACGAGGCCGCAGCGCTGCTGGCCCCGCCCACCCCCGGCCTGATGGAACTGCGACCGGTCGGTCCCGCGGTCGGCAACTTCCGCAACAACGGTCCTGAACTGCTGGAGCGGGTCGAGCCGGAGAAGGAGGATGCGGGGACGCTCTTCTGAGCCGGAGCGGGCCGCGGGCGCGCTGGCGCGCGCGGGTCGGGAATGAACGCCTGGGCTGGTTGGTTGTGGCGACTGTCAGGATCGAACACGACACGTCAGTGGAAGGCAGCTCATGGTCGCACTCGCATGCCCGGCCCGCCAGGAGGACACGGCGGCGTCGTTCCTCGCCTGGGCCGAGTGGCCCGCCGCGGGCGATTCCTCTGCGAGCCCGATAGGCTCCTTGGCGAGTAAGCATGTCATCGCTGAGGAGGTGGGTACGGTCGCCGCGAAGGAAACCGAGGAGACCGAGGCGGAGCGCTCGCTGCGCTTCGAACGGGACGCCCTGGGCTACCTGGACCAGCTCTACTCCGCTGCGTTGCGCATGACGCGCAACCCCGCGGACGCGGAGGACCTGCTGCAGGAGACGTTCGCCAAGGCGTTCGCCTCGTTCCACCAGTTCCGCGAGGGCACGAACCTCAAGGCCTGGCTCTATCGCATTCTGACGAACACGTTCATCAACTCCTACCGGAAGAAGCAGCGCGAGCCGCAGCGCACCGGTGCGGAGGAGATCGAGGACTGGCAGCTGGCTCGGGCCGAGTCGCACATGTCGACGGGCTTGCGGTCGGCGGAGGCGCAGGCGCTGGACCACCTCCCGGACAGCGACGTGAAGGAAGCCCTGCAGTCGATCCCGGAGGAGTTCCGGATCGCGGTGTATCTCGCGGATGTCGAGGGCTTCGCGTACAAGGAGATTGCCGACATCATGGGGACACCCATCGGTACGGTGATGTCCCGCCTCCACCGCGGACGCCGCCAGCTGCGGTCCCTGCTGGAGGACTACGCCCGTGACCGCGGGCTGGTCCCGGCCGGAAGTGGCACGGGGGATGACCGGAAAGGCGCGGAGTCATGAGCTGCGGCAACCACCACGAGACACCGTGCGATGACGTGCTCGACCACTTGTACGAGTACCTCGACAACGAGATGGGCGAAGGGGACTGCGCGAAGCTGCGCCAGCATCTTGACGAGTGCTCGCCCTGCCTGGACATGTACGGGCTCGAGGCGGCGATCAAGGCGCTGGTGAAGCGGTCCTGCTGCGACACGGCGCCGGCGGATCTCCGGGGCAAGGTGCTGGCGCGGATCGACCGCATCCGGGCAGGCCTGCCCGTCGAAGGCGACGTCCTCGCCGAACCGGCACCTGCCGCGACGGAGTAGCGAGGCAGCGACCCGAGGTTGCACGTTCCTGAGGGGCGCGGGGAACTGCGCGAACAACCACTGATGAGCGGATGGCCCTGCGCGTTCGGGGCTCTACGTCACAAGGTGGCTTGTCGCGCAGTTCCTCGCGCCCCTTCGGCATTGCAAGTGCGGGCGGTAGCGCGAGCCGCAGCTTGTCGCGCTCAGGCGGCGGAGCCGCATAGCGGCAGAGCCCCGCGCCCCTTTCGGCGTTGCAGCTGGCCGGTGTGAAGAAAACGTGCTGCTCTCTGCATCAAGCCTTCGGGGCGGGGTATCCAGTCACCCGATCGTGGAGTTTTTCGTGGAACGTCCGCTCTGTGCGGTCGCTCTGCGATGAACTGGCGGGCGGGCCGATGGGCCTTGGACCTGGCGAAGGCGGAGCGGAGTCGGTGGCGAAGGCGGAGATCGCGAACTCGACTGCGGGCGTGGGCGGACAGCCCCTGGGGGTCGGGGGGCAGGTGTATGCCGTCGCGGTGATCGTCGGCGCGTTGGTCTGCACAGCGCTCTGCGGGGTGGGCGGTGGGCCGTGGAGCCGGGTTGTCGTGTTGGCGGGGCTGTACGTCGCCTGTGAATGGCTGATGCGGCGTCAGGCGTCGAGTACGGCGGGAACCGCCGCCGCGCCCGGTCCGTGGGCGGCCTTCTTTCCGGTGCTGCTCGCGGCAGCGGTTCTGCTGCGGCCCGGCGAGGCGGCGCTGGTGCCGGTGATGGGCGCGGTGTTCACCCCCGCCGCGCCGCCGCGCGCCCTGCGGCGGGCGTGGAACGCCGCGCAGCTCGCGCTCGCCGCCTGCGCGGCCGCCGTGGTGTTCGACGCGCTGGGTGGCACAGGAGAGCTGGCGCGGCATCAGTTCCCCGAGGTGCTTGGGCCGACGCTGCTGGCCGCGCTCAGCTTCTGCGTGGTGACGGGTGTGCTCGCCGGCGGGATCAGGGTCGCGGCCGAGCGCGCCGATCCGCGTACGGTCTGGCGCGGGGCGCTGCTGCGCTCGCTTGTGCCGTGCCTGGGGTACGGCCTGATCGGGCTGACGATGGCGGTGCTGTGGCAGGGGCCCTACGGCGCCTTCGCCGCAGTGTTGGTGCTGCTGCCGCTGACCGTGTCCTCCTGGGTCTTCGCGCAGTTCCAGCGGGAGGAGGCCGCGCACCAGGCGACGGTCAGCGCCCTGGTGCAGGCGGTGGAGATCAAGGACGAGTACACGCGTGGCCACAGCGAGCGGGTCAGCCGCGCGTCTGTGCTGATGGCCCGCGAGCTGCGGATGGCCGAGGAACGGGTCGCCTCGCTGCGGATCGCGGGCGTGCTGCACGACATCGGCAAGCTCGGCGTGCCGACGCGGGTGCTGCGCAAGAACGGACCGCTGACGGACGATGAGCACGAGGCGGTGCAACTGCACCCGACCTTCGGGCACGAGATGGTGCGCGGGATCGGGTTCCTGGGCGAGGCGCGTGAGGGCATCCTGCACCACCACGAGCGGATCGACGGGCGCGGCTACCCCGCCGGGCTGGCGGGTGAGCAGATCCCGGAGTTCGCGCGGGTGATCGCCGTCGCGGACGCGTTCGACTCGATGACCTCGACCCGCTCGTACCGGCGGGGCCGCCCGGTCGACGAGGCGGTCGTGGAGCTGGAGCGCTGCGCGGGCAGCCAGTTCGACCCCGTGATGGTCGCCGCCCTGATCCGCGCCGTCCGCCGGCACGGCTGGGAGCCAGTGGGGCCTGCGCCGGGTGACGAGGACGCCCCCGACCTGCCGCTCGGCATTCGCGAGCCGACCCGTGCGGGCGCGGCCTGATGACGCAGCCCGAGCGCGTCCCGGGAGTCCCGCGCCCCGACGGGGCCCCGGCACTCCCCTCGCACCTGCCGGCCATACCGTCCCAGCAGACCGGATCCGCGCGGGGAGTGGGGGAGGAACGCACCCGATCTACGGAGCCTGCCGGCAGGGGGCGGCCGCTCAGCACCCTGTGGCGCTCGGTCGGCCTCGGCGGGTGCGCGGCGACCTGGCGGGCCGGGGTCGTCTACGCGGCGGCCGCCCTGCTGCTCGTCAGTTCCGTTGTCTGGATCGCCCGCTACGGATTCGTCGAGCCGTGGATCGCCCTCGCCTTCGGCGGGCTGGTCGCCGTCGGGGAGTTGGTCAGGACGCCCCTGCCGGGGGAGCGGGAGCAGGCACCGCTGGGTGCGGCCGGGGCGCTGGCGTACGCGCTGCTCGGCAGCCTCGCGGGGACAGAGACGCATCACGGGGTCGCCCAGGTGGTGATCGTCTGCAGCGGCGCGGCGCTGGTCGGCATGATCCCCAGGTTGATGCAGGGCAGGCGGCCGGGCTGGGACTCCGGCGTGCGGCGGGTCCTCTCCGTCGGCTTCGCGGCGCTGCTCTTCCAGCCCTTCTACAACCACGGCGTGCTGCTGCGCCACGGCCTCCAGGAGGGCCCCGGCTATGGGGCCTACATCGCCGCCTGCGCGGCGCTCGCCGCCCTCGCGGACGTCGGTCTCGGCGCGCTGCTCTCCGGCGCGCGCTTCGGACGCGCGCTGCGGGACGAGTTCGGAGCGCTGCTGCGGATCGGCTCGGCGATCGTCGCCACCGGCGTGGTGATCTCGGTCGCGGCCGGGGAGATCGGGCTCTGGGCGCTGCCGCTCTTCTCCGTGCCCTTGTTGCTGACCCAGGCCGGCTTCCGCCGCTACGCGGCGATCCGGGCCACCCAGCGGCAGACCATCGCCAGCCTCGCCCGCGCGACCGAGGTCGCGGGCTACACCCTGCCCGGTCATGCTCTGCGCGTCTCCGCGCTCGCGCGCGGCGTGGGCCGTGAACTCGCGCTGCCGGAAAGCGATCTGCTGCTGCTGGAGTACGCCGCACTGATGCACGACATCGGCCAGCTCTCCCTCGTCGACCCGATTCCCGGCGGCGCCACCGCGCTGCTGCCGCAGGAGGAGCAGCGCCGGATCGGCCGTCTCGGCAGTGAGGTGATCCGTCGGACCGGAGTCCCGGCGCAGGTCGCCGAGATCGTGGCCCGGCTGGCCGAGCCGTACCGGCGCGCGGACGGCACCCGCGACCCCGGGCTGCCGATGGCCGCCAGCATCATCCGGGCCGCCAACGCGTACGACGATCTCGCCTGCGACGACCCCGGTCCGGCCCGCCGCGCGGAGGTGCTGGCCCAGTTACGCGCGGACACCGCGAGGGAGTACGAACCTCGGGTTGTCGAGGCATTGGCCCGTGTTTGCCAGCGGATGCCTGGGTAGGCAGCGGGCAGGGGGGTGCTCGTGGTTGGATGCTGATGCAGGGCCTTGCGGGTCCATGTGTCGACCTATGGATGTAGCAACGCAACGCATGCACGCCCTGACGTACGCGGCTGAGCAGGTAAGCACGTACGCAGGTATCGCAAGTACGCAGAGTGCTGGGGACCGACAAGCGGCAGGCTGAGGTGAAGATCTTCAATCGTGCACGGCAGAGGCCGTCCGCCAGCTGGCGGCAGACCACCGACCGCGCCTTCACGCTCATCGGTGACGGTCGGCTCGACGACGCGGGCGCGCTGCTGGTCCGTGCCACGGATCTGGAACCGTGGCTCTCGGACTCCTGGTTCAATCTGGCGCTCCTGCACAAGTTCCGCCGCGACTGGGACCAGGCGCGGGCGGCGGGGTTGCGCGCGGTCGCGCTGCTCGACCGTGGCACGTACACGGGCGCGCCCGACTGGTGGAACCTCGGCATCGCGGCGACCGCCCTCCAGGACTGGGCGCTGGCCCGCCGCGCGTGGCAGGCCTACGGCCTGCGGGTGCCGGCCGGGGACGGCGTGGTCAGCCTGGACCTGGGCACGACGCCGGTCCGGCTGTCGCCGGACGGCGAGTCCGAGGTGGTCTGGGGCAGACGCCTGGACCCGGCGCGGGTGGAGGTCCTCAGCATCCCGCTGCCGTCCTCCGGACGCCGCTGGGGCGAGGTCGTGCTGCACGACGGCTCCCCGCACGGGGAGCGCGTGGCGGACGGGGTCCCGTACCCGGTGTTCGACGAGATCGAGCTGTGGGCGCCGTCACCGATTCCGACGCATGTGGTGCTGTTGCAGGCGGCGACGGAGAGCGACCGTGACGCGCTGGAACGGCTGGTCTCGGAGGCCGGCTACGCGGCGGAGGACTGGACGTCCTCGGTCCGGCTGCTGTGCCGAGCGTGCTCGGAGAGCCGGATGGCCTCGGACGACGGCCACAGCGGCGCGCACGACCCCCACGACGACGGCCCTCTGGGCCGCCTGAGCCACCACGCACAGGGGGAACTGTGGGTACCCGAGCGCGAGTGCGGTCTGGCGGCGCCGGAGGGGCTGGTCCAGGAGCTCCTTGACCGCTGGGCGGCGAGTGCGCCGGGGCGCAGGGCGTACCGGGACTTGGAAGAGGTCTGCTGAGAGGGTTCGTTGCAATCACCTCCAGGGGCGCGGGGAACTGCGCGAGCAACCACTCTGCGCGGATGGCCCTGCGCGTTCGGTGAATCACGTCCACGGGTGGCTTGTCGCGCCCACGCCGCGGAGCGGCAAGTCAGCAGAGCCCCGCGCCCCTGATAGTGCAACTACAGGCGGTAGCGAACGCGACGCAACGTACCCTTTGACGGATAACAGCTGGGATCGTTGAAGGCGAGAGCATGTCGGAAGAGCAGTTGGAAGCGCCCGTGCAGCAGGTGATCGGTGAGGAGCCGGACACGTCGCGGGGGACGGCGCGACCCATCACCGTGGTCGGGAATCCCGTCCTGCATCACCCGTGTGCCGAGGTGACCGACTTCGGGCCGGAGCTGCAGGCGCTGGTCGACGACATGTTCGTGAGCATGTACGCCGCCGAGGGCGTCGGCCTTGCCGCGAACCAGATCGGTGTGGGCCAGCGGGTCTTCGTCTACGACTGCCCGGACGACGACAACGTCCGTCACATCGGTGTCGTCGTGAACCCCGTGCTCGACGACCTCGACCCCGCGCAGCGGAACCTGGACGACGGGAACGAAGGGTGCCTGTCCGTGCCCGGGGCCTACGCCGAGCTCGCGCGGCCGGACTTCGCCGTCGTGCGGGGCCAGGACCGGGACGGGAAGGACATCGTCGTCGAGGGCACCGGATTCTTCGCGCGGTGCCTGCAGCACGAGACGGATCACCTGAACGGGTACCTCTACATCGACCGGCTCTCCAAGCGTGACCGCAAGGACGCCCTGCGGCAGATGGCCGAGCTCACGCCGCGCTACGAGATCGTCCCGAATGACGGAGAGTAGTCAACAGGAGGTCGGAGCCGGGCGGGCGATGACGTGGTTTTTGATCATCACGTCCCTGCTCGGCTTCGTCGCCTCGTTCACTCTGACGTACGAACGCTTCAAGCTGCTCACCGAACCGGGCTACGTGCCCAGCTGCAGCCTGAATCCGATCATCAGCTGCGGCAATGTGATGACCAAGCCGCAGGCGGCCGTCTTCGGATTCCCCAACCCGCTGATGGGTATCGCCGGCTTCGCGGTGACGCTCGCGCTCGCGATGGGGCTGCTGGCCGGCGCGCGGTACGCGCGCTGGTTCTGGCTCGGGCTGCAGGCCGGGGTGACCTTCGGGCTGGGGCTGATCTGCTGGTTGGTCTACCAGTCGCTGTACAGCATCGGGGCGCTCTGCCCCTACTGCATGGTGGTCTGGGCGATCATCTTCCCGATGTTCTGGTACGTCACGCTGCACAACCTCAAGCACGGCGTGATCCCCACCCCGCCCGGCTGGCGGGGGACGATCGACGCCGTGCTCGTGCTGCACTGGTTCGGGCCGTTGCTCTGGTATCTGGCCGTCGCCGGGATGGTGCTGGTCCGGTTCTGGTCCTACTGGCAGACGCTGCTCTGACGGACCCTCAGAAGTCGTCGTCGAAGGAGACCGAGCCCTCGACGGCGACTTGGTACGCGGAGACCCGGCGCTCGAAGAAGTTCGTCAGCTCCTGGACGTTCTGCAGCTCCATGAACGCGAACGGGTTCTCCGAGCCGTAGCGGACCGGCAGGCCCAGGCGGGCGAGGCGCTGGTCGGCGACGCACTCCAGGTACTGCCGCATCTGGTCCGCGTTCATGCCCGGCAGGCCCTCGCCGCACAGGTCGCGGCCGAACTGGAGCTCGGCCTCGACGGCCTCCTCCAGCATCGCGGTGACCCGCGCGCCCATCGACTCGTCCCACAGGTCCGGCTCCTCCGCGCGGACCGTGTCGACGACCTGGAACGCGAAGTCCATGTGCATGGACTCGTCGCGGAACACCCAATTGGTGCCGGTCGCCAGCCCGTGCAGGAGGCCCCGCGAGCGGAACCAGTACACGTACGCGAAGGCGCCGTAGAAGAACAGGCCCTCGATGCACGCCGCGAAGCAGATCAGGTTGAGCAGGAACCGGCGCCGGTCCTCCTTGGTCTGCAGGCTGTCCAGCTTCTCCACGCTGTCCATCCAGCGGAAGCAGAACTGCGCCTTCTCGCGGATGGAGGGGATGTTCTCGACCGCCGCGAAGGCCGCGTTGCGGTCCTCCGGGTCGGGCAGATAGGTGTCCAGCAGCGTCAGGTAGAACTGGACGTGCACGGCTTCCTCGAACAGCTGGCGCGACAGGTAGAGCCGCGCCTCCGGGGAGTTGATGTGCTTGTAGAGCGTCAGCACCAGATTGTTGGAGACGATCGAGTCGCCCGTTGCGAAGAAGGCGACCAGGCGGCCGAGCATGTGGCGCTCGCCCTCCGACAGCTTCGCCAGGTCGGCGACGTCGGAGGCGAGGTCCACCTCCTCCACGGTCCAGGTGTTCTTGATCGCGTTGCGGTAGTGCTCGTAGAAGTCCGGGTACCGCATCGGACGGAGCGTCAGCTCGAAGCCCGGGTCCAGGATGTTCTTCTGCTGCTTCACGGGGTCGGCGTCGGGCATTACTGGCAGGCCTCGCAGGACTCGGGGTTCTCCAGGGAGCAGGCGACCGCCTCGGCCTCCTGCGCACTCTGGACTTGCTGGACGGCCGCGCGGGCGATCCTGGTCGCCGGGCGCGAGCGCAGGTAGTACGTGGTCTTCAGGCCGACCTTCCACGCGTACGCGTACATCGAGCTGAGCTTGCCGATGGTGGGCGCGGCCATGAAGAGGTTGAGCGACTGGCTCTGGTCCAGGTACGGCATGCGGGCGGCGGCGAGGTCGATCAGCGCGCGCTGCGGCAGCTCCCAGGCGGTGCGGTAGAGGCGCTTGAGGTCCTCCGGCAGGCCCGCGATGTCCTGCGCCGATCCGTTCGCCTCGCGCAGCTCCTCGCGGGCGATCGGGTTCCACAGGCCCAGCCGCTTGAGGTCCGCCACCAGGTAGGGGTTGACCTGTAGGAACTCGCCGGACAGGGTCTCGCGCTTGAAGAGGTTGGAGACCTGCGGCTCGATGCACTCGTAGACGCCGGCGATCGAGGCGATCGTCGCGGTCGGCGCGATGGCCAGCAGCAGCGAGTTGCGCAGGCCGGTCTCGGCGACGCGGGCGCGCAGCGCGTCCCAGCGCTCGGGCCAGGTCGGCGCCGTCGAGAAGTGGTCGACGTGGAGCTGACCGCGCGCCGCGCGGGTCTCCGCGTAGGCGGCGTGGCGGCCCAGCCGCTCGGCCAGGTCGCAGCTGGTCTCGTAGGCGGCCAGCATGATCCGCTCGGCGATCTTCGTGGACAGCGTCTTGGCCTCGGCGGAGTCGAAGTCCAGCCGCAGCTTGAAGAAGACGTCCTGCAGGCCCATCACGCCCAGGCCCACCGGGCGCCAGCGGTCGTTGGACGCGCCGGCCTCGGGGGTCGGGTAGAAGTTGATGTCGATGACCCGGTCCAGGAAGGTCACCGCGGTGCGGACGGTGGCGTCCAGACGCTCCCAGTCGATCGCGCCGTCCGGTCCCAGGTGCGCGCCGAGGTTGACCGAGCCGAGATTGCAGACGGCGGTCTCGGAGTCGTCGGTCACCTCCAGGATCTCGGTGCAGAGGTTCGACGAGTGGACCGTCCGGCCCGGCAGCGCGGTCTGGTTGGCGGCGCGGTTGGAGGCGTCCTTGAAGGTCATCCAGCCGTTGCCGGTCTGCGCGAGGGTGCGCATCATCCGGGCGTACAGCGTCCGCGCCGGGATCGAGCGGATGGCCAGGTCGGCCTGCTCGGCCTTGACGTACGCGGCGTCGAACTCGGCGCCCCACAGGTCGACGAGCTCGGGCACGTCGCCGGGGGAGAAGAGCGACCACGCGGCGTCGGCCTCGACGCGGCGCATGAACTCGTCCGGGATCCAGTGCGCCAGGTTGAGGTTGTGCGTGCGGCGCGCCTCCTCGCCGGTGCTGTCGCGCAGTTCGAGGAACTCCTCGATGTCCGCGTGCCACGTCTCCAGGTAGACGCAGGCCGCGCCCTTGCGTCGGCCCCCCTGGTTCACGGCGGCGACGGAGGAGTCCAGCGTGCGCAGGAACGGCACGATGCCGTTGGACTGGCCGTTGGTGCCCCGGATCAGCGAGCCGCGCGAGCGGATGCGCGAGTAGGAGAGGCCGATGCCGCCGGCGTGCTTGGAGAGGCGGGCGATCTGCGCGTAGCGGCTGTAGATCGAGTCGAGCTCGTCCAGCGGCGAGTCCAGCAGGTAGCAGGAGGACATCTGCGGGTGCCGGGTGCCGGAGTTGAACAGCGTCGGCGAGCTGGGCAGGTACTCCAGCCGGCTCATCAGCGTGTAGAGCGAGGCGACCTCGGCGACGGACTTCTCGTCCCCGCCCACCCGTCGCCCGCCACCACCCTTGTTCGAGTCGCTTCGCTCCACACCTCCCATTTCCAGCCCACAGGCCACGCGCAGCATGAACTGCTGCGGGGTCTCGATCACCTGACGGGTGATCGGGTGGCGCAGCAGGTAGCGGGAGTAGACGGTGCGCAGGCCGAAGTACTCGAAGCGGTCGTCGCCCTGCGGGTCGATGACGGCGTCCAGCTCGTCCGCGTGGGCGGCGACGAAGGCGGCGGTGGCGTCGCCGATCAGGCCCTCGCGGTGGCCGACGGCCACGGACGCGGCGAAGCAGGTCGCCCCCTGTCCGGCGGCCTCCTCGCGGACCTCCTCGGCCAGCAGTCGCGCCGCGAGGCGCGAGTACTGCGGGTCCTCGGCGATGAGGGCGGCGGCCGCCTCCATGGCCAGCCCGCGCAGCTCGGCGTAGTCGGCCCGCGCGCTGCGGCCGCGCAGCGCGGCGGCGGCGACCCGGCCCGGGTCGACCTGCGGCAGGTCGACGGAGCGCTCGGTGAGCGTGACCAGCAGCGCGGTGCCGGGGGCGTCGGCGGCGACCTGCGCGGCGGACTGCTGGGTGGGCTGGGGCAGGGTGGGGACGGCTGTGTCCGTCATCTACGCGCTCGCTCCTCGTTGGCGGCCGGTGGCTGAGGGTGGGCCACAGGGGAGGAGGGCAGCGCGAAGCAACCCGTCGGCCCACCCGCGAGGCCCGGACGTGCAGAGCCCTTCGCGTGGGTACACGAGGGCACGCTGACGGCAGGTCATCGGACTCGCGGCAGGGCCGCTCACCGCTGCGGGGCAGTCCCGGAATCACACCGGGTTCCCCTGCGTCGACAGCGAGCATGAGCATACATCTGGTGGCGCTCTCGCAAAGCACCACCAGATGTTGTGTCGCTAGAGCCTGTGTCTGCACCCCGGCCGGACCCGGCCCGCCTGGCACGCACGCTCGCTGCGTTGGCGAACCGCCCACGTAGCTCCGCTACGAGGGCGCTCCGCCGCCTTGCGATCGCACGCACCAGACGACCCGGGCGGATCCGGCCGGGATGCAGACACAGGCTCTTCGTTACTCTGTTCGAGCTTCCGGCTCGCCCAGCTCAAGCGCGTAGGTGAGCAGGTCGATGCCAGGGATGGGCGACCAGTCGCGGTCCGGGGTGCGGACGAAGCCGAGGCGCTCGTAGATCCGGTGGGCGTGGACCATCTGCTGCTGGGACGACATGACGATCCGGGGCAGCCCGAGCTCGCGGCTGCGCGCGATGATCGCGCGCACCATCAGCTCGCCGACGCCGCGACCGCGCACGGCGGGGTCGGTGGACACGGCGAGCATCCGGAACTCGCCCTCGCGGCCGACGGCGAGGTCGGCGTAGGGCGAGCCGGGCGGCGCGAAGGTGACCGAGCCGAGGACCAGGCCGGTCTCCTCGTCCACGGCGACCAGCAGCTCCGCGCGCTCGGCACGGTCGCTCGGGTCGCGCAGCAGCTTCGCGTAGTCGCCGTCACGCTCGGTGTGGCCGTCGGCGATGAAAGCCTCGGCGACGAGGTGACCTGCGGCGTCGTACTCGGAGGGCTGCGCGGGGCGGACGATGATGCTCATCCTTGAAGTCTGCCTGACGCGTCAGGCACTGCTCCGAGTGGGGTGCGCCGAGCGGCGGGGCGGAGAGTGACGTGTCATGTTCGTTGAGTGATGAACTTGCGAGGGACTCGGGCTCTGATAGTCGGCTGCTGCGCGGGAGCCGCGCTCTGGACGGGCGCGCTCCCCGCGCACGCGGCGCCGCCTGCCCGCGCGGCGGCGTGCGCGGGGGCGGCGCGGCCGAGTCCGATGGCGGTGACCCTCTCCGGCGTACGCGCGGCCTACGCCGCGGGCGGCGGCTGGTCCACGCTGCGGCTGACCGTGCGCAACCGCACCCGCTCGGTCTGCGGGCAGCTCAAGCCGGTGCTGGTCTACGGCGCTCGCGACCGGACGCTGCGCGTGGACGCGGTGCGCCTCGAGTCGCGGCGCGGCGGCCGCTGGCAGCGGGTGAACCTCGACGCCGCGCTCGGCGAGCTGGCGGGCCAGATCGGCCCGAGCCGCGGTCTCAGCCTCCGCCCCGGTGAGTCGGTGACGCTCCAGGTCCGCATGCGTCTGTCCCGCAGCGCGCCGCACGGCGAGTGGCTCTCCCTGGCCGTGGCCTACGCGCCGATGCAGACCAAGGGCACCACGGTCGCCTGGCCGGTCGGCGTCACCAACCCGTCCTACTTCCGCGTGACCGGTTGGCGCTGAGGCCGGCCCTCACAGAGTTTCCACAAGCCCGCTCCCTACCGTGCGAGCCGTCCCTGCAGCGCGGCTCGGAGGGAATGATGAGAAGACGGCTCGGGAAACTCGGTACGCTCACTGCCGCGGCGGTCATGACGGCAGCGTGCACGAGTGGCGGTGGCCCCGCCGGTCCGACGGCCTCGTCGGCGAGCACGGAGGCCACGGCAGGCATCCACGCAATCAAACACGTCGTGGTGATCATGCAGGAGAACCGTTCCTTCGACTCCTACTTCGGCACTTATCCGGGTGCGGACGGCATCCCGGCCGGGGTCTGCGTGCCCGACCCGGCCGGGGGCGCCTGCGTGAAGCCGTTCCACGACACCGCCGACCGGAACACCGGCGGCCCGCACGGCGCGGCCAACGCCACCGCGGATGTCAACGGCGGCGCCATGAACGGTTTCGTGGGGCAGGCGGAGCGCGGGCGCAAGGGCTGCAAGGACCCCAACAACCCCTCCTGCGGCGCGACCGGCGCGACCGGTTCGACCCGCTCGACGGGCTCCACGGACGTGATGGGTTACCACGACGGCAGCGACATTCCGAACTACTGGGCCTATGCGAAGAACTACGTGCTGCAGGACCACATGTTCGAGCCCAATGCGTCCTGGTCGCTGCCCGCCCATCTCTTCCTGGTCTCCGAGTGGTCCGCATACTGCACCCAGCACGACAACCCCGCCAGCTGCACCAACGCGTTGCAGAGCCCGGGTCTGCCGCCGGACTTCATGGCCGGGCGGAAGGCGAACGCCGGCCCGTCCGACCCGCCGATCTACGCCTGGACCGACCTCACCTACCTCCTGCACAAGAACAACGTGCCCTGGGGTTACTACGTGATGACCGGCACCGAGCCGGACTGCGCGGACGCCGCCGCCCTCACCTGTTCGCCGGTTGAGCAGAACGCGAAGACCCCGGGCATCTGGAACCCGCTGCCCTACTTCGACACGGTCAAGGCCGACGGCCAGGAGGGCAACATCCAGTCCCTGGACAACTTCTACTCGGCGGCCAAGGCGGGCACGCTGCCGGCCGTCTCCTGGATCTCGCCTGCCGGTCAGGTCAGCGAGCACCCGCCGGGGCTGGTCAGCGCGGGGCAGTCGTACACCACCAAGCTGATCGACACGATCATGCAGAGCCCGGACTGGAGCTCCACGGCCATCTTCCTGACCTGGGACGACTGGGGCGGCTTCTACGACCATGTCACCCCGCCCCCCGTCGACCGGAACGGCTACGGCCTGCGCGTGCCCGGCCTGGTGATCAGCCCCTACGCGAAGCAGGGCTACATCGACCACCAGACCCTCTCCTTCGACGCCTTCGACAAGTTCATCGAGGACGACTTCCTTCACGGCCAGCGGATCGACCCGGCCAGCGACGGCCGCCCCGACCCGCGCCCGGACGTCCGCGAGAACGCCCCGGCGCTGGGCGACCTGTCCTCGGACTTCGACTTCACGCAGCGGCCACGGCCGCCCATGATGCTGCCGGTCCGCCCGGCCACTGGGCTCACGGCGCCGCACTGAGCCGCACTGAGCCGCTCAGTCCAGGTGGGGGCGGACGTTCCAGCGGTCGAGGGTGAGGGCGCCCTTGGCGTCGCGGATCCAGCGGGTGACGGAGGTGTTGGAGACCGCGCCGGTGCGGGCCAGATCCATCAGCTCGCCCTCCTGGAGGTCGTCGATGATGTGGCGGAGCAGCAGGACCACCGCGTCGTGGGCGACGATCAGGACCCGCCGATTGCCCTCCGCCTCGTAGAGGTCGCGGAGCGCGCTGCGCAGGCGGAGGGCCACGTCGGAGTGGGACTCGCCGCCCGGCGGGCGCCAGCGCAGTTCGCCGAGCAGGCGGCGGCGCGCGGCCTCCGCCGGGTGGCGGAGCTCGATCGCCGCCGAGGTGAGCATCTCCAGGACGCCAAGCTCACGGTCGCGCAGCCGCTCGTCGGTGCAGAGCTCGGGCAGCGGCAGGCCGGCCCGGTCCAGCTCCTCGACGACCAGCTCCGCCGTCTCCTGGGTGCGCAGGTAGGGTGAGACCCAGAGGCTCTGCGGCAGGCCGTCGCCGTCCCGCGTGGCCAGCCAGCGGCCGAGCGCGCGGGCCTCGTCGCGGCCGAGCGTCGTCAGCGAGAGGTCGGCGTCGCGGCAGCTGATGCCCACGTCCAGCGCGCCCACCGCCTCGGCCGCGTGGAACGCGGCGTTCGCGGTGCTCTGGCCGTGCCGGACGGCGGTCAGCGTCAGCGGCCCCGGCAGGCCGGGGAAGAGCCGGCGCGGTGCCGTCCGCTGTGCCTTCGGGTTCTGGTCGGTCAGTGCCACGTCGCGCCCCCTGGGGATCGACCTGCCCGTCGCCGGAATGCGAAACGGGCCGCCGTCCCAGTGTGCGGGAGCGGGCCGCCCGTTCTAAGGGCGCATCAGGTGGTGACGGGGGCGATCACGGGAGGCGTGTGCTCCGTCTGGTCCACATCCGCCGTGTAATCGGCGGGAACCGTCTCGTCCGTGCCTTCCGGCGACTTGATCGCGCGCAGCGCCAGCGTCAGCACGACGGCGACCGCGACGTTCAGTGCGAGCGCCGTGATCCCGATATAGCCGATGTGGTTGATCCAGGGGATGTTCGCCTTGCTGTCGCCGAAGTGCGAGTGCGGCTTGCCTGCCGCGGCGAGGCCGTAGGTCTCATAGGTGCCGTAGGCCATGCCGGCCGCCCAGCCCGCCAGCAGACCCCAGCGGTGGAACCACCGCGTGAACAGTCCGCCCACGATGGCCGGGAAGGTCTGCAGGATCCAGATACCGCCCAGCAGCTGCAGGTTCACGGAGAAGGACTGGTCGATACCGAGCACGAAGCCGAGGGCGCCGACCTTGACCACCAGTGAGACCAACTTGGCGACCTTGGTCTCCTGCGCGGCCGTCGCGTCCGGCTTGAAGAACTCCTTGTAGATGTTCCGGGTGAACAGGTTCGCCGCGGCGATCGACATGATCGCGGCAGGGACCAGCGCGCCGATGCCGATGGCGGCGAAGGCCACGCCTGCGAACCAGCTCGGGAACATCTGCTGGAACAGCTGCGGGATGGCCAGGTTCTTGTCGAAGCCCGTGACGCCCTTGCCCACGCCGGCGGAGATCGCCATGAAGCCCAGCATCAGCAGCAGCCCGAGCATCAGCGAATAGGCCGGCATGATCGCCAGGTTGCGCCGTACGGTGAGCCGGTCCTTGGCCGCCATCACGCCGGTCGCCGAGTGCGGGTACATGAACAGTGCCATCGCCGAGCCGAGCGCGAGGGTCGCGTAGGCGACCTGCGCCTGCGGGGCGGAGACCATGGTGCCGCGCGGCTTCCCGGTGGCCGGGCTGGTCTTCGCCAGCGCCGTCGCGGCGTCGTGGAAGATGTGGCCGTAGCCGCCCAGTCGGATCGGGATGTAGATGATCGCCACGATGATCACGATGTAGATCAGCGTGTCCTTGACGAAGGCGATCAGCGCCGGTGCCCGCAGGCCCGAGCTGTAGGTGTAGGCCGCGAGCACCGCGAAGGCGATCAGCAGCGGCAGGTCCTTGCCCAAGCCGCTGCTGCCGCCGATGTGCATCGTGGTCAGCACCGCCTGGATGCCCACGAGTTGCAGGGCGATGTACGGCATCGTGGCGACGATGCCGGTGACCGCGACCGCCAGCGCCACGCTCTTGCTGCCGTAGCGGCCGCGGGCGAAGTCGGCGAGGGTGACGTAGCCCTTGCTGCGCGCCACCGACCAGAGCCGGGGCAGGAAGAGGAAGACCAGCGGCCAGGCGATGATCGTGTAGGGCACGGCCCAGAAGCCCGCCGCGCCCACGGCGTAGACCAGCGCAGGGACGGCGATGAAGGTGTACGCGGTGTAGAGGTCCCCGCCGAGCAGGAACCAGCTCACCACCGTGCCGAAGCTGCGCCCGCCGAGGCCCCACTCGTCCAGGTGGTGCGCGTTCTCGGCGCGACGCCAGCGCGCGGCGACGAAGCCGATGGCGGTCACGAGAGCGAAGAAGAACAGGAAGACGGTCAGCGCGACCCAGTCGGTCTTCACTCGCCCTCACCTCCGGGGACCTGAGCGTGGGAGACCTGCGCACGGAACGCCTTGCGCTGCTTCTCCTCGCGGGTGAACAGCACGTACGCGAGACCGGTCATCAGGGCGGACAGGACCACCCACATCAGCTGGTACCAGTAGAAGAAGGGAATCCCGATGAAGGCGGGCGTCAGCCGGGCATAGGAGTTGACCCAGAGCAGCGCCACGAATGGCGCCACCAGGAGGATCGCGCAGATCACGCGCACCGGCGTGACGAGCGGTAGCGGACGAGTTGGCAAATCGGACATAAACGGCGGCTCCCCGTGACCAATTGACACTCTGTTGATCTAAATCGATCTAGGGGAATGTAGACCCTCGTCGCGCTCACGTCACCAGGTCGCGTCCGAGTTCCTCAGCTCGGACGGAGGCCTTCCGCGACGACGAGCGACTCCAGTTCGCGCAGCGACTGCTCCATCGCGGCGCGGGAGAGGTACGCGGTGTCCGCCGTCAGCGACAGCTCCAGCGAGCCCTCGGGAGACGTCGAGACGTGCACGCAGATCCGGCAGTTGAGCTTGGACTGGCTCAGCGGCCAGCTCAGTTCGCTCGCCCCCAGCGCTGCGCGGATCGCCGCGGGGTCGCCGACGGACGGGCCGGGATCGGCGAAGCGCATGTCGTTGAAGCAGCACAGCGGCTGCGTCCACGCGCCCGCCGCGCGGTCCCTCGGGTCGTGGAAGGCGCTGCGGTAGGCGCGCAGCGCCGCGGCGTCCGCCGCGTGCAGCAGCTCCCCGAAGGGACGGTCCACGCCGTCCAGCGAGAAGGCCCCCTCCTGGGAGAGCGTGCTCACCAGGCGGGCGGTGTCCCTGCGGAAGCGGTTGTTGACGATGGGCAGGATCGTGCACCGCTCGCGTCCGGTGGCCCGGCCGACCAGAGCGGCGGTCGCCGCCAGCAGCACCGTCGAGGTCGTGGTCCGGTGGGCGGCGGCGATACGACGCGCCGCGAGATCCAGTGCGGGCGAGACGAGCTGGGCGCGCCAGATGGGCGGCTCGGCCGGGGTTCCGGCCTCGCCGTCGAACATCACCCCGGGCGGCACGGCCTCCCACAGCTCCGCCGCACGCCGGGCTACCCTGCGGCCCTCCGCCGACTCCTGCCAGTCGGCCAGATCGAGCGGACGCGGCGCGGGCGCGCCGCCGGGCCGGCCGCGCAGGATCAGCATCCGCAGATCTCGCACGGCGATCTCCGATCCCAGGCCGTCGGCGGCCAGGTGACAGAAGGCCAGTACGACATGGGTGACCTGTTCCCCCTGCCGAACCAGGGCGATCCGCAGCGGCCATTCGGCCTCGTAGTCGAAGCGTTCGGCGGTCAGGGCGGCGAGCACCTGGTCGGGGTCTCCCTCGGTGAGCAGCACCGGCAGCGTGCCGTGCTGCTCGAGACGCTGCCTCGGCTCCGTGCCGCCGAGGTCCAGCCGCGTGCGCAAGGAGCCGTGCAGCACCGGGAGTTCGGCGAGGGCCGCCAGGATCTCGGCGGTGCCGCGGCGGCCCGGGACCTTGAGCACGCGGCCGAAGTTGAAGTAGTGGTCGTCCGGCGCCGTGTTCCTGATCGCCTCCCAGATGGCGCGCTGTCCCCAGGTGAGCGCGGCGCTGCCGTGATCCGGGGCGGCGAATGCTACGGCCGCCTCGGCAGTCGTCGTGACGGCGGTCATCGTGCGGTCAGTCGTTCGGCAAGGTGGGTCGCCAGCGCGTCAGGGTCGTCCACCAGGTCCCAGCCTCGCTCGTCCAGGTCGATCTCGACCTCGAACTCGGCCTCCACAGCGTCGATCAGACGCATCCGGGCGAGGGAGCTCAGGCCGAGCTCCGAGAGCAGCGCGGAGGTGTCGCGCACCTCGGCGGCCCGGAGGGAGCCGTCGGAGCACTCCTCGACGAGGAGGGAGATCCGCTCCCTGATGCTGCTGTCCGTCATGCCGGTCTCCTCTGTTCCGCTGTCTCTGTTCCGCTGTCCGTCCGGTGTCGTTCTGTCACTCCGCCGCCTCCTGGGCCAACAGCGCTTCCGCCTCCGCCTCGGTGAGCCCGTCGATCTCGGCGAGCAGCTGCCGCTCCAGCGCCTCGGCGATGCCCGCTACAGTGCCGAGGTCGAAAAGGGTGCGGACCGGCAGGTCCACGTCGGTGGCGGCGCGCAGGCGGGAGATCACCTTGACGGCGAGCAGCGAGTGACCGCCGAGGGCGAAGAAGTCGTCCAGCGCGCCGACCTCGGCGATGCCCAGCACCTCGGCGAAGACCTCCGCGACCAGCTCCTCGGCGTCGGTGCGCGGGGCCACCAGCTCGCGGACCAGGGTCGGTTCGGGCAGTGCCGCGCGGTCGAGCTTGCCGTTGGGCGTCAGCGGTAGCGCGTCCAGGCGGACCCAGACCGTCGGCACCAGGTGGCCGGGCAGCACCGCGCGCAGCTCCTCCGCCAGCGGCTCCGGGTCGCCGACGGTGTAGCCGATCAGCGTGTCGCCGCGCACGGCGACCGCGCCGCGGCCGCCGAGGCGGGCCTCGATCTCGCCCGGCTCGATCCGGAATCCGCGTACCTTGACCTGGTCGTCGCGGCGGCCGAGGAACTCCAGCTGCCCGTCGGGGAGCAGCCTGGCCAGGTCGCCGCTGCGGTAGAGCCGCTCGCCGTCCACGACGGGGAAGCGCTCGGCGGTCAGTTCCGGCCGGTCCAGGTAGCCCTCGGCCAGACCGACGCCGCCGATGCACAGCTCGCCTGGCGCACCCGGCGGGACCGGCTCGCCGTGCGCGCCGAGCAGCCTGACCGTGGTCCCGCCGATGGGCCGGCCGATCGGCGGCCGGCCCGACGCGGGCGAGGCTCCGGTCAGCTCGGCTGCGGTGGCGATGACGGTGGCCTCGGTCGGCCCGTAGGTGTTGACCAGCCGGACCCTGTCGCCGAAGCGGTCCCGCCAGCGCGCCACGGCGGACGCCTGCACCTGCTCGCCGCCGAGGATGACCAGGCGGAGCGTCTCCGGCCAGGCGATCCGGTCGATCTCGTCCACCAGCTGGTGCCAGTAGGCGGTGGGCAGGTCGAGGACGGTGGCGCCGTCGAGGTGCTCGGTGAGCGTGACCGCGCCCTCGGGGAGCAGCTCCAGCCGCGCGCCGGTGGCCAGCGCCGGGAAGATCTCCTCGACGTGCGCGTCGAAGCTGAGCGAGGCGAACTGCACGACCCGGTCGTCCGGACCCAGTTCGTAGGCCTCGCACATCCAGGCCACCCGGGCGGCCAGCGCCTCGTGCCCGATAAGCACGCCCTTCGGCATGCCGGTCGATCCGGAGGTGTAGATGACATACGCGCCGTCCGGGCAGCTCCGCGAGCCCTCCAGCGCGACCGGCCCCTGCGGGGTCAGCACGGTGGACGCGCCGCTGTCGGCCGCCATGAAGGCGAGGCGCTGCTCGGGGTAGTCGGGGTCCAGCGGCAGGTAGGCACTGCCGGCGCGCCAGACCGCGAGCAGCGCGGCGACGGCGTCGCAGCTGCGGCCCAGCCGGATGCCGACGACCCCACCGCCGGGCAGGTCCGCCGCGAGTTCGGCGGCCCGGCAGTCCAGCTCGGCGTACGTCAGCTGCCGGCCGCCGCAGGAAACCGCGACCGCGTCGGGGCGGGCGCGCACCTGCGCCGCGAAGAGGTCGAGCACTCGTCGCGGTTCGTCCAGCCCTGGACCCTCCAGCACCGTCGTGTCGTTCTCGACCAGCAGGGGAAGCTGGGAGAGCCGGGTGTCGAGGTGATCGGGCACCGCCCGCAGCAGCTGCGCAAGGCGGTCGGCCAGCCGGCGGGCCGTCGATTCGTCGAGGAGTGAGGCGTCGTAGACCAGGGTGGGGACCAGCGCCGACTCGTTCTGCCAGACCTCCAGCATCAGCTCGAACTTGGCCTGCTGGAAGCCGTGGGCGAACCACTCGGCCACCAGGCCGGGGAAGGCGTCCGCCCCGTGCTCGGAGCCCTGGCTGTGCAGGATCGCCATGGTCTGGAAGAGGGGGGTGCGGGAGAGGTCGCGGCCCAGCCGGAGTTGGGCGACCAGGTGCTCGAAGGGGATGGTCTGGTGCGCGAAGGCGCCCAGGACGTCGGTGCGGGTCTGCTCCAGCAGGTCGCCGAAGGTCGGGTCGGCCGACAGGTCGCCGCGCAGGACCAGGACGTCGGTCAGGTAGCCGATGACGGGCTCGACTTCGAGCCGGTCGCGTCCCGCCGTCGCCGTGCCGACCAGGATGTCGTCCACGCCGGTGTGCCGAGCCAGCAGCACCTGGTAGGCGGCGAGCAGGACCATGAAGAGCGTGCACTTGCGCTCCCGGCCCAGCTCGGTCAGCCGGGCGGCGGCCTCGGGGGCGAGCGGGACCTCGACCAGTGCGCCCCGACGCCTGGGCACGTCGCTGCGCGGCCGGTCGACGGGGAACTCCAGCTGGGCCGGGTCGGCCAGCCGGTCCTGCCAATAGGCCAGTCCGTCGCTCGTGTCCTGCTCGCGCTCCCAGCGAGCGATGTCGCCGAACTGGAGGACGAGCGGCGACGGTTCCTCACCCGCGTAGCGTGCCGCCAGCTCCTCGTAGAGCAGGTTGAGGGACCAGCCGTCGCCGAGGATGTGGTGCATCACCAGCAGGATCACGTGGTCGTCCTGGCCCAGGCGGATCAGGCAGGCGCGCAGCGGCGGCGCATCGGCGAGGCCGAAGGGCGCGTTGGTCCGGTCCGCGACCAGGGCCTCGGCGGCCTCGGTGTCCGCCGCCGTCAGCCGCTCCCAGGGGACCGGACCGGCCGGCTCGACCACGGCGACCGGAGCGCCGTCGACCTCCGGATAGCGGGTGCGCAGCGTCTCGTGGCGGGCGACAGTCCCGTCCAGGGCGCGGCTCAGCGCCTCCTCGTCGAGCGGTCCGCGCAACCGCTTGACCAGCCACATGTTGTAGGCGGCGTCGTCGGGGTCGAGCCGGTGCAGGAACCAGAGGCGCTCCTGACTGAACGACAGCGGCGGCGGCGTGCCCTCGGGGCGCGGGCGGGGTCCCGGCGCGGCGGCGCCCTCGGGTGTGGCGGTGGAGAGGTGCAGCGCCAGCGCCTCGACGGTGGACCGCCGGAACAGCTCGCTCACCGGGACGGGCGTGCCGGTCAGCGCGGAGAGCCGGGCGGCGACCATGGCGGCGCGCAGTGAGTGGCCGCCCAGCGCGAAGAAGTCGTCGTCGGCGCGGACCTCGGTCAGGTCCAGGACCTCGCGGAAGACCTCGGCGACGACGAGCTCGTGCTCGGTGCGCGGCGGGCGCCCGACCGAACGGGAGACGGTCTGCGGGTAGGGGAGGGCCTTGCGGTCGACCTTGCCGTTGGGCGTCAACGGCAGGGCGTCCAGGCGCAGGTAGAGCGCGGGGACCAGGTAGATCGGCAGCCGGTCGACGAGGTGGACGCGGAGCGCCTCCTCGTCCGGGACGGCCCCGGGCTCGGCTCCCGACGAGGCGACGTAGAAGGCGACCAGGCGTTCGTCCTGGACACCGGCGACGGCCTGGCGCACCCCCGGGTGCGTCTCCAGGGCCGCGCCGATCTCGCCGAGCTCGATCCGGTGCCCGCGCAGCTTGACCTGGTTGTCGGTGCGGCCGACGTACTCCAGCGAACCGTCGGCCTGCCAGCGGACCAGGTCGCCGGTGCGGTAGACGCGTTCGCCGTGGCGCTCGACGAAGCGTTCGGCGGTCAGTTCAGGACGGCCGAGGTAGCCGTCGGCCACGCCGAGGCCGCCGATGAGCAGCTCGCCGGGGACGCCGATCGGCGTCCGGGCGTCGCGCTCGTCGACCACGTGGACGGTGGTGTTGGCGATCGGCCCGCCGATGGCGACCCGGTCGGGCTGCTCGGGAACCTCCCAGGCGGTGGACCAGATCGTGGTCTCGGTCGGACCGTAGACGTTGACCAGCCGGGCGACCCGGGCGCGCAGCTCGGTGCCGAGCTTGAGCGGCAGCGGCTCGCCGCCGGCCAGCGCGGTGAGCGGGGGGATGTCGCCGGTGAGGAGGACCCGCCATCCCGAGGGCGTCGCCTGCACGTGGCTGACGCCCTCGGTGCGGATCAGCCGGGCCAGGTCCGCGCCGTCGAGGGCGGTCTCCCGGTCGGCGACGACCACACGGCCGCCGGTGACCAGCGGGAGGTAGAGCTCCAGTGCTGAGATGTCGAAGGAGAGCGAGGTGAGCGCGAGCCAGCGGTGCTCGGGCCCCGCGCCGATCAGCTCACGCATCGCGAAGAGGAAGTTGGTCAGCGCCCGGTGGGGGACGACAACCCCCTTGGGGTTGCCGGTCGAGCCGGAGGTGTAGAGCAGGTACGCGGGCTGCTCGGGGGTGGGTCGGCGCAGGTCGGTCCAGGACGCGGCGCGAGCCGGGTCGAGGACGTGGTTGAGATCGGCGTCGCCCAGGACCAGCGCGGCGCCGGAGTCCTCGATCACGTAGGCCACCCGGGCCTCGGGGTAGTCGGGGTCGACCGGCACGTAGGCCGCGCCGGTGAGCGCGGTGCCGAGCAGGGCGACGACCATCTCCGCGCGGCGTGAGCTGCGCACCGCGACGACCGAGCCGGGGCCGATGCCGCGTGCGGTCAGCTCGCGGGCCAGCCCGGCGGCGGCGCCGACCAGGGCGCGATAGCTGAGCTCGACGCGCGGCCTCGGGTCGACGGGGTCGGCAGGGTTGGCAGGGTCTGCCGGGACGGTCGTCGGCGCGTACGTCGGGTCGTGGACCACGGCGAGGGCGTCCGGCGTGGCCTCGGCCTGGGCGAGGACCAGGTCGACGAGGGTGACCGGCGGGAGGTCGAGGGCGGTGTCGTTCCAGGCGTCGAGTTCGCGCTGCTCGGCATCGGGAAGCAGGTCCAGGCGGCTGACCGGCGCGGTCGGCTCGGCGAGGGCCGATTCGAGCAGCCGAAGGTAGCGCTGTGCCAGTCGCTCGGCGGTGGCGTGGTCGAAGAGCTCGGCGCTGTAGATGAGGACCCCGAGCAACTCGTCGCCCGGCTGCTCGTAGAGGTCGAGGGAGAGGTCGCAGCGGGCCGGGTGCCAGCTGAGCGGGAAGGGGTCCGCCTGCAGCCCCGGCAGCGGATCGTGCACCTCGCCCTGGGTGTGCAGCGCGAAGATCGACTGGAACAGGGCCGTGCGGCTGAGGTCGCGGTCGATGTGCAGCGCGCCGACCAGCTGCTCGAATTGTGTGTCCGGATGCGCGAGCGCGGAGAGCACGTTCGTGCGGGTGACCCGCAGCAGATCGGTGAAGGCCGGGTCCTCGGTGAGGTCGCAGCGCAGCACCATGGTGGTCGACAGGAAGCCGATCACGCCCTCGAGTTCGGGGCGGCCGCGTCCGGCCGAGGGGGCGCCCAGGCAGAAGTCGCGCTGCCCGCTGTGCCGCGAGAGCAGCACCTGGTAGGCGGCCAGCAGCACCATGTACGGGGTGCAGCGGGTCTGCCTGGCCAGGCTGCGGACGCCCGCGAGCAGCTCGGGCGGGAGGGGGAAGCGGACCTCTTCGCCGACGGCGCTGCGCTGGGGCGGGCGGGGCCGGTCGGTCGGCAGCTCCAGCACGGGCGCGCCCGCCAGGCGGTCGACCCACCAGTCCAGGTCGCCGGACGGTTCGGCCTCGCTCCTGGCGACCACGTCCCGGTACTGGAGCGGCTGCGGGGGCAGCGGCCGGCCCGCGTAGGCGGCGGCGACCTCGTTGCGCAGCACGTTGAACGACCAGCCGTCGCCGTTGATGTGATGCAGCACCACACACAGTACGTGGTCGGCCACGCCCAGCCGGATCAGGGTGACCGCGAACGGCGGCGCGGCGGACAGGTCGAAGCGGACGTTGGTGCGGGCGGCGACGATCGCCTCCGCCTCCGCGAGCGAGGCGGCGTCCACCTGCTCGACCCGCACCGGAGCCGGGTCCTCGACCACCGCCAGGGGAAGGCCGTCGGACTCGACGAAGCGGGTGCGCAACGCGCCGTGCCGGGCGGCGACTTCGGTGAAGGCGGTGGCCAGGCGTACGGAGTCGAGCGGGCCGCGCAGCCGGTAGGCGTAGGCGGTGTTGTGGGAGGGGTCCTCCGGATCGAATCCGTGGAGGAACCACAGGCGTTGCTGGCCGAGTGAGAGCGGTCCGGTCTTCACGAAAGTCCCCCGTGATGGACGAGCACGTGCCAAGAACTGGGCGAGCGGCGGGTGCCGGCGCCGAGGAGATCGGCGGGATCCGGCGAGCATTGACGAGCCCTGGGGAGGATGGCAGACTGACGCGCGCCCAGTCAATGGTCTATACCAACCCTCGGCCAGCCCAGCGTTCCGAGCTGCTCTGTGTCCTCAACTCTCTTTATTTGCTTGCTATTTGACCTGTCCATCGGGGGATCAGGATGAGTTCGACGCTATGCGAACTTCTGCACGCCCGCGCTCGTGAGCAGCCGGACCGGGAGGCCCTGGTCGTCAGCGGAGTCGGGGCGCTCGGCTTCGCGGAGTGGGCGGATCGCGCCTCCGCGGTGGCCCGTGGACTGCGGCGGCGCGGCGTCGCCCGTGGGGACCGCATCGGCCTGGTCTTCGGCAACGGGGACTGGCTCGACTACGCGGTGGCCTTCATCGGGACGCTGGCCGCCGGCGCGGTCGCGGTACCGCTGTCGGACCAGCTGAGCACGGCCGATCTCGACCTCCGGCTCGACCACAGCGGCGCCACGTTGACCCTGCGCCCGGCGGACCTGCCGGCCCTGGAGGAGGCGGGGAAGGAGCAGGCGGGGGAGGAGCAGGAGCTCCCCACGCCTGCGGCCGGGGATCTCGCGCAGATCCTCTACACCTCGGGAACCACCGGACACCCCAAGGGCGTGGGCGCCACCCACGCCAACCTGGCCTACGGCTGGGGCGCCCGGCGCCGCCCCTTCGCGCACTCCCGCCACCTGGCGCACGGCTTCCCGATCGGCACCAATGCCGGTCAGTGGATGCTCGCCAACGCCATCGGCGCGCACCCCACCGTGATCACCCTGCCGCGTTTCACGCCCGGCCGCTTCGCCAAGCTGATCGAGGAGTACCGCGCCGGCACGGTCTTCCTGGTGCCGACCATGGCCATCGAGATGCTTGCCGCTGGTGTCCAGACGCGCGCCGACTTGTCCAGCGTGCTGCTGCTCGGCTCCGCCGCCGCGCCGCTGCCGGGCCGGGTCGCCGCCGAGCTGATGGTCGCCTTCCCGAAGGCGACCATCGCCAACTACTACACCTCCACCGAGGCCGCCCCCGCGCAGACGGTCATGCTCTTCGATCCGAGCCGCCCCTCCAGCCTGGGCCGCCCGACCTCGGGCGGAGCGGTCAGGATCGCCACCGCGACGGGCGAGCTGTTGCCGACCGGCGGGACCGGCGAGGTGTGGATGCGCTCGCCCACGGCCAGCCGTAGCTACTACGGCGACAGCATCGCCAGCGGCGAGACCTTCCGGGACGGCTGGGTCCGCATGGGCGACCTCGGCTACCTCGACCGGGACGGCTATCTGTTCCTGCTCGACCGGGAGAGCGACGTCGTCAAGTCGGGTGCGCACAAGGTCTCGACGATCCACGTCGAGGAGGCGGTCTACCGGCATCCACAGGTCGTCGAGGCGGCCGCCTTCGGGGTGCCGCACCCCTCCCTGGGCAAGGCCGTCGCCGTCGCCGTGGTCGGTCCGGTGGACCACGCCGAGCTGCGGGCCTTCCTGAAGGACCTGCTGGCCCCGCACGAAATGCCGCACCACCTCGTCACGCTCGACGCCCTGCCCCGCAACCACGGCGGCAAGGTGGACAAACGCGCACTCCGAGAGGTAGTCCAGTGAGCCGACTCTCCATCGCCCAGCACGGGATGTGGATCACCGCCCGGACCGGCGCGGCGACCGCGTACCACATGCCGGTCGTCATCACCCTGGCCGAGACGCCGGACCCCGGCGCGCTCGCCGAGGCGTGCCGCGCGGTCGTCGCCCGCCACCCGCTGCTCGGTAGCGCGGTCGAGGAACGGGACGGCGTCCCGTACTTCGTTCCAGCCGTGGAGCAGCCGTCGCTGGGCAAGGCGGACTCGATCGCCGAGGCCGTCGCGGAGCCCTTCGACCTGGAGCGCGGCCCGCTGGTGCGTTTCGCCCTCGTCGGCGAGCGGACTCTGGTCGCCGTCGCCCACCACCTGGTCTTCGACGGCTTGTCCAAGGACCTGCTCGTCGCCGATCTCGCCGCCGCCCTCCGGGGCGAGGCGCTCGGCGAGCCGGCGGCAGCCGAGCAGGCGGACGGCCGGGGGCAGCGGATCGAGGCTGCGCTTGCCGAGGCCACCGCCCACTGGGCCCCGCGCTGGCACGAGCCCGCGGGGCTCACGGTGCCCGGCGGGACGCTGCGCTCGCGGGCCGCGACGGCAGGTGAGGTGCTGGAGTTCGCGCTGGAGATCCCCGAACTGCCGGGGCTCACCCGCTTCGAGACGCTCGTCGCCGCCCTGCACGCGCTGCTCGCCTCCTACGGCAACGCCGAGGTGGCGACGGCGCTGGACCTCTCCATCCGGACGGAGACGGAGGCCGACCGGATCGGCTGCTACGTCAACGAGTTGCCGCTCTTCTCCGCCGCCTCGCCGGACGCGTCCTTCGCCGAGTTCGCGGCGGGGCTGCGGGCCGAGCTGCGGGCGGCCTACCGCTTCCGCGAGGTCCCGCTCGCGCGCGCCGTACCCGGGCTGCGGCCGCACGCCGCGCTCGCGCCGGTCTCGCTGAGCTACCGGCGGCTTGCCGGGGCGGCCTCCGTCGAGGGCCTGGGCGAGGTGGAGTGGCTCGCCTTCAACGGGACCGTGCGCGGCGCGCTGCAGCTGCAGATCGCCCAGGCCGAGTCCGGCTCCGCTGTCGCCAGCCTGCGTCACGACCCGCGCGAACTCGCTGACGCGGCGGGCTTCGCGCGCGACCTGGCCGCGCTGCTGGCCGCCGTCGCGGCGCAGCCGACCCAGCGGCTGGCCGAACTGCTGCCCTTCGCCGAGCCGGTGGCACTGCCCGCCGCGCCGGTCGTGGAGGCGGTCACCGAGACGACGGTCGCGGCCGACGACCCGCTGGTGGCGCAGATCCGCGCCATCTGGGAGCAGGTGCTCGATATCTCGCCCGTGGAGCCGGACGACGACATCTTCGATCTCGGCGGCCACTCGTTGACGATTACTCAGATCATCGCCCGGATGCAGCAGCAGCTCGACGTCGAGATCTCGCTCGACGACTTCTTCGACAACCCGACCGTCGCGGGCGTCGTCGCGGTGATCCGCTCATGATGGTGACCACCGAAGCGGCGGCCGCCGTTCGCCCGCCCGGCGACGAGGACTTGTCCCTGTTGCTCACCATCCGCGCCTTCGAGGAGAAGCTGCTCGACCTCTTCGGCCGCGGCATGCTCAACGGGACCACCCACACCTGCCTGGGACAGGAGTACGTCCCGGTCGCCATGGAGGGACTGCTCGAAGCGCGCGACCACGTCTTCAGCAACCACCGTGGCCACGGCCACTACCTGGCCCGCCACCGCGACCCCGAGGGGCTGCTGGCGGAGATCATGGGCCGGCGCGGCGCGGTCTGCGCGGGCGTCGGCGGCAGCCAGCACATCCGCAGGGAGCGCTACCTCTCCACCGGCGTCCAGGGCGAGAGCCTGCCGGTGGCCTGCGGCGTGGCGCTGCACCTGCGGCGCACCGAGCCGGGGGCTCTGGCCTGCGTCTACATCGGCGACGGCACCTTCGGCGAGGGCGGCGTCTACGAGGCGCTCAACCTGGCCGCGCTCTGGCGGCTGCCGCTGCTGGTCGTCGTGGAGAACAACGGCATCGCGCAGTCCACCCCGATCGCCCGGAGCATGGCGGGCAGCATCGCGGGCCGGGCCGCCGCCTTCGGCGTCGAGCACCGGCGGATCGAGTCCATGGAGGTGGACGAGATCCGCGCGCAGCTGGCCGACGCGGTCCGCGCGGTCCGCGAGGGCGCGCCGCTGGTGGCGGAGTTCGTCACGCCCAGGCTCGGCCCGCACAGCAAGGGCGACGACACCCGCCCGGCGGAGGAGATCGCCCGGCTGCGAGCGGTCGACTGGTATGCCCGCTACGCCGAGGCCGAGCCCGAACGCTTCCAGCGGCTGGACCGGGAGGCTCGGGCGGCGGTCGACGCGGTCGCCGAGGACGTCGTCGCCCGGGAGCCCTCATGAGAGTCGTCGAGAACCTGAACGCCGCGTTGCACGAGCTGATGGAGCGCGATCCTGAGCTGTACCTGCTCGGGGAGGACGTCGTCGATCCCTACGGCGGCGCGTTCAAGGTCACCAAGGGGCTCTCCACCCGCTTCCCCGACCGGGTGCTGTCCACGCCGATCAGCGAGAACGCGATCACGGGCGTGGCGGCCGGGCTGGCCCTGGCCGGGAACAGCGCCATCGTCGAGATCATGTTCGGCGACTTCGTCACTCTGGCCTTCGATCAACTGGTCAACTTCGCGGCCAAGTCGGTGTCGATGTACGGCGCGCCGGTGCCGATGCGGATGGTCGTGCGCTGCCCCGTGGGCGGCGGCCGCGGTTACGGGCCCACGCACAGCCAGAGCCTGCAGAAGCACTTCATCGGTGTGCCGGGGCTGGCGCTCTACGAGGTCTCACCCTTCCGCGACAACGCCGCCGTCCTCGCCGAGATGTTCGCGCGACAGGAGCCCTGCGTGCTCTTCGAGGACAAGGTCCTCTACACCCGGCCGATGAACGAGGTGGCGGCGCCGTTCCGGCTGGACGAGCAGTCGCCGGGCGTGGCCAGGGTCTCCTTGGACGAGCGGCCCGACTGCGTCGTCATCGCCCCCGGAGGCGTCGCGCACCGGGCGATGGCCGCGATGAGCTCGCTGCTGCTGGAGGAGGAGATCGTCTGCACGCTGCTGGTCCCCTCCCGGCTCTATCCGCTCGGCCTCGAGCTGCCGCCGGGCACCCGCCGCGTCTTCGTGGTCGAGGAGAGCACGGGCGGCGGCACCTGGGGGGCCGAGGTGGCCCACCAGATCCACCGCGCCCACTGGGACGCGCTCGACGGCCCGGTGACCCTGGTCCACTCCGCGGACTCGGTGATCCCCACCGCGCCGCACCTGGAATCGGCCGTGCTGGTCGACGCCTCCACCATCCACCGCGTCATCCGGGAGACACTGCGTGGCTGAGCTGCGGGTACCCAAGCTCAACAATCAGGACGACGAGTACATGCTGACGGAGTGGCTGGTGCCGGACGGCGCGCCGGTCGCGGCGGGCGACGTGGTCGTGGTCGTGGAGACGAGCAAGGCCTCGGAGGAGCTCGAGGCCGACGCGTCGGGCACGCTGCACCACGGCGTGAAGGCGGGGGACTGGTGTCGGCCCGGCCAGGCCGTCGCCGAGATCCTTGACGCGGCGGCACCCGCCGCAGCGCCGAGTGCGGCTGCGGCCGCCGCTGCAGCTGCCGTCTCGATCGGCACGGGGCCGATGGTCACCCGCGCCGCCCAGCAGCTCGCGGACGAGCTCGGGGTCACCCCTGCCGAGATCGCGGCGCTGGGCCTCGCCGTCGTGCGGACCGGGGACGTCGAACGGCTGCGGCCTGGCGTGCCTTCGGCGCCGGCCGTCGACGAGGAGGAGGCGGAAGGCGAGGCCCCGGCGGGGTTCCCGCTGAGCCGGGTGCAGCGCGGTGTCGCCAGCGCCGTGGAGCTCTCGCACCGGACCATCCCCGCCGCCTACACCGTGGTGCGGATGGACCTCGGGCCGGCGCTGGCCCACGCCAGGGCGGTGACGCGCACGGTCCGCCGCCCGGTCGGGCTGGCCGAGATCTTCGTCGAGCAGGTCGCCGCGCTGCACGGCGAGTTCCCGCGCTTCTTCGCCGCCATCGTGGGCTCCACGGCGCTGCTCGCCGACGCTCCCCACATCGGCGTGACGGTCGACCTCGGCGAGGGCCTCTACGTCCCCTGCGTCCGTGACGCGGCCGCCCGTTCGATCGGCGAGATCGCCACCGAGCTGATGAAGTACCGGGTCGCGGCGACGACGGGCGGTTTCAAGGAGAGCGATCTCGGCGGCGCGAACTTCGTGGTCACTCTGCACACCGACGCGGACGTGGTGCTGGCGATCCCGTTCGTCTTCCCTGGCACGGTCTGCGCGCTGGCGGTGACCGCGCCGAGCGAGGGCACGGCCGCGAACATCGGCCTGGCCTATGACCACCGCCTGATCAACGGACGGGACGCTGTGCTCTTCCTGCACGCGCTCAAGAAGGCTGTCGAGTCCCTGGAGGACTGAGCCTCGGCCCCCGACAGGCCCCGCCCCTGACCGCGCAGCGCGCGCGGTCAGGGGCCGGGCCCTTCTCAGTTCTGCCCAGGGCCTGCCGTCCTGGCCTGGAGGGTTTCCAGGCCGACAAGGTCGTCCGAGGGGGCGTCCGGGACCTCGCGGTCGAAGCGGGCCAGCACAGGAACGCGCAGCGAGAGCAGCGCCAGCAGGCCGATGGCCAGGCCGAAGACGAGGTAGAGCAGGCCGATGCCGCGACCGGGCCCGGTGCCGATGAGCTGTCCGACCGTGCCGGCCAGGGTGCCGTGACGATCCATCAGCGGCTGCAGCAGCTTCGGTCCGAAGGGCGCGACCACCGCGAAGCCGACCGGCAGCGTGGACCAGGCGATCATCGTGTTCACCGCGATCACCCGGCCGTGGAAACGCTGCGGCACCTTGGTCTGGATGATCGTCGCGTAGATGCCGTTCAGCAGTGCCAGACCGAGGGCCATCCCGAACGCGCCCAGGGCCACCACAGGGACGCTGGGCCGCAGGCCCGTGAAGGCCGCCGCCGCGGCCAGGCCGAGCGTGGTGAGCAGCATGCCGCGCAGCCGCAGGCCGCGCGGCCCGCCCCAGACGAGCAGGATCAGCCCGCCGAGCGTGGCTCCCAGGCCGCCGCACATGGCCACCCACCCGGTCGCCGCGAGCTTGCTGATCGACAGCACCAGCGGTGTGGTCAGCAGGAACAACGGCGAGAGGAAGATGTTCAGTGCGGCGAAGAAGACCAGCATCGCCCGGAAGTGACGGCTGCCCAGCGAGCGCCGGAAGCCGGCCCGGATCTCCGCGGTGATCGATTCGCGTCGTCGCCAGGCCATCGCCTGCGGGAAACGCACCAGCGCGACCACGCCCACCGCGAAGAGGTAGCTCACCACGTCGAACGAGAGGATGCCGCGCAGCCCCACCGCCGCCAGCAGCCCGACCGCGAACAGGGGAACCAGGAACTGCGCGAAGCCGAAGGCCATCTGGACGACGCCGTTGGCCCGCCCGAGGAACCGCTTGGGCACCAGCTGCGGCACAGCCGATCCCCAGGCGAAGCGCTGGAAGGTGAGGGCGGACGAGAGCACCACGATCAGCAGGTAGACGTGCCAGACCCGGAGCGACCCGCTCAGTGCGAGGGCCAGCATCGTCGCCTGGGTGGCCCCGGCCGCCAGATCGCCGTAGAGCATGATCCGCCGCCGGTCGCCCCGGTCCACCACGGCCCCGGCCAGCGGGGCCATCAGAATGCCCGGCACCAGCGCGAAGGCGGCGAGCAGCCCGTACTGGGCCAGTGATCCCGTGTGCAGGTAGACCCAGACCGGCAGGGCGAACTCGGTCAGCGCCGAGCCGATCATCGACACCTGCTGACCTGCCGCCACGGTGAGGAACCTGCCCATGCTCGGCCGGACCGCCTGTGCCTTCGGCTCGGGAGGCGGCGCATCGCCCGCGCGGGTCACGTCGACCAGCCACCAGGTCGCGTCGGGGCTGCGACGGTGCCTGACCTCCGTGCGATCCTCGATCGAACGGTGCACCTGGGTGACGATCTCGGCCAGCTCCTCGGCGCGGTACCGGAGGAAGAAGTGGCCGGCCTCGTCCAGCACCACGGCCGCGGCGGTGTCGGACACCTGCAGCCACTCGCGGTAGCGCTCCTGGTAGAACTCCGCGGCCGGGTCGCGCTCGCCGACGACGGCGATCACCGGAGCCTTCAGCGCGAGGCCGCCCTCGGTTTCGAAGAGCTCGGTGAAGTAGCGCTCCGCCTGGCGGGTGCCGATGCGGCGGTTGGCCACGATCAGCCGCAGCTGCTGGGGGTCGACCTCGTCGACGTCCAGGCCGGCCGCCGTCAGGTGGTTGATCAGCATCTGGTCGCTGCGCAGCCGTTCCGCCAGCAGCGTGGCCTTCTCGGCGAGCGCCGCCCCGCGTCCCTTCGGCCGCGCGAAGGGGAAGACCCCGGCCAGGTGCACCGCCTCGACCTCGCGGCCCGCCGCCTCCAGCAGTCGGGCGATCTTGACCGTCAGCATCACGCCGAGGCCGCAGTGCCCGTACAGGACGATGCGCCCCTCAACGTTCTCGAGTACCTCCTGTGCGCACGCCGCGGCGACTTCGTCCGGGAGCATCGCCGCCTCGCCGAGCTCGTGGCCGGGCACGGCCAGCGAGTGCAGCGCCCAGTCCTGCGGGAGCGCGTCGGCGAGCGGCTTGTAGATCAGCGCGCTGCCGCCGCCGTAGGGGGCGCAGACGAGGCTGGTGGTGACCTGCCGCTGCGGGGTGAGCCGGTGCAGCAGTCGGCGCGGGCCCCGGTCCGCGTCCGGGGCGGCGACCAGCGCGGCGAGCTCGCGCACGGTGGAGTGCTGGAACAGGTCCATCACGCTGACTGGAACGGCCAGGTCGGGGAAGGCCCGGCGCAGCTTCGCCACCACCTGGGTGGCGAGCAGTGAGTGGCCGCCGAGCTCGAAGAAGTCGTCCAGGGCGCCGACCCGGGAGACGTCCAGCAGATCCGCCCAGAGGGCGGCGACCAGTTCCTCCTCCGGCGTGGCCGGCGGCTGGTAGCCGGTGCTCGGCCCTTCCTCCGGTTCCGGCAGTGCCTTGCGGTCGACCTTGCCGTGGGCCTGGAGCGGGAAGCGGTCCAGCGAGACGTAGCGGGCCGGGACCATGTAGTCCGGCAGCAGCTCCAGCAGCCTGGTCCGCAGCTCGGCCGGCAGAAGCGGCTCGTTCTCGCCCGGACGCTCCAGGTAGGCGACCAGGTTCTGCTTGACGCCCTCGCCGCGCGCCAGCACCACGGCCTGCGTCACCCCGGGCAGCGCCGTCAGCGCGGCCTCGATCTCGCCCGGCTCGACGCGGTAGCCGCGCACCTTGATCTGGTGGTCGCTGCGGCCGAGGAAGTCCAGCGTTCCGTCGGCACGCCAGCGGGCCAGGTCGCCGGTGCGGTAGAGGCGGGCGCCGGGCGGGCCGTAGGGGTCGGGGACGAAGCGCTCCTCGGTCAGTTCGGGGCGGCCCAGATAGCCGCGGGCGAGCCGGTCGCCGCCGAGATAGAGCTCGCCCGGCGTGCCGGGAGGCACCGGCTGTCGTTCGGCGTCGAGCACGTAGCAGCGGGCCCCGGCGAGCGGGCGGCCGATCGGCGTGCTGCCGTCGGCGCCCAGCGGGTCGGCGGTGGGCAGCACCTCGTGGACGGTGATGCCGACGGTGGCCTCGGTCGGGCCGTAGTGGTTGAAGACCGCGCAGCGGCCGAGGGCGGCCAGCTCCCGTGCCCAGGCGTAGGACGAGGCCTCGCCGCCCAGGACCAGCGCCTTGCGCGGCAGTAGCCGCTCGACGGGGGCGTCGGCGGTGAGCGCGGCCAGGTGGGAGGGGGTCATCTTCAGGTAGTCGACGCCGAGCGTCTGCAGTTGCTCGGCCAGCTCCGCCCCGGCGATCCGGCGCGGCAGCAGGTGTACCCGGCCGCCGCTGGTGAGCGCGAGGTAGAGCATGGTGATGCTGAAGTCGAAGGAGAGCGACTGCAGCAGCGCGAACGACGCGCCGGGCTCGATGCGCAGTCGCTCGGCCGCGCCGGCGAGGTAGTTGACGATCTGCCGGTGCTGGACAGCGACGCCCTTGGGCTGCCCGGTGGAGCCGGAGGTGTAGATGACGTAGGCGAGGTTCTCCGGTCCGGAGACCTCGGGCAGCGGGGTGTCGTCCTCCGTGGTCACGGGTTCCGGCGCGTCCAGCAGGATCTCGGGGCCGTCGTAGTCGGGGAAGCGGGCGCGGGTCTCGCTGTCCGTGACCAGGACGCCGACGTGGGCGTCCGCGACGAGGAAGGCCAGCCGGGCGGGTGGTTGCTCCGGGTCGAGCGGCAGATAGCAGGCTCCGGCCTTGAGCGCGGCGACCAGGCCGACCGCGAGGGCGGGGGACTGCGGCAGGCAGACCGCGACGCGGTCGTCAGGGCCGACGCCGAGCGCGCGCAGCCGCCGGGCCAGCTGCTCGGCGCGGCAGTCCAGTTGGGCGTAGGTGAGGGTCTCGTCCTCGAAGACCAGGGCAGGCGAGTCCGGATTCGCCGCGACGCTCGCGGCGAGCAGCGCGGTGAGCGTCGCCGGCCCCTCGGGGGGCAGAGCCGGGCCGGTGGCCCAGGTGCCGAGGACGGCGTCCCGCTCGGCCCCGGTGAGCAGCGGCAGCCGGGAGATCCGCAGCTCGGGATCGGCGACGGCGGCGGAGACCAGCAGCTCGAAACGCGTCGCCAGCCGCTCGATCGTGGCCTGCTCGAAGAGGTCGGTCCGGTAGGTGAAGAGGCCGCCGAGCCGATCGCTCTCCTCGCTCATGTAGAGCGCGAGGTCGAAGTGGGTGCTGCTGCCCTCGAAGCCGAAGGCTTCGGCGCGCAGTCCCGTCCGGGCGGTGCGGGCGGCGCGGTCGCCGTAGTTCTGGAAAGCGAAGGTGGCCTGGAACACGGCCGAGCGGCTGACGTCGCGCTCGACCGCGGGGTCGGCGACCATCTGCTCGAAGGGGACCTCCTGGCGGGCATAGGACTCCAGGGTCCTGTCCCGCACCCGGTCGACCAGCTCGGCGAAGCTCGGGTCGTCCGCGAGGCGGGCCCTGAACGGCAGCATGTTGACGAACGCGCCGACCACGCCCTCCAGTTCGCGATGGTTGCGCCCCGCGACGGGCGAGCCGACCGCGAAGTCCCGCTGGCCGCTGGTCCGAGCCAGCAGCACCTGGTACGCGGCGAGCAGCACCATGTAGACCGAGGCGCCGCGCTCGAGGGCGAGTGCGGTGATCCGCTCGCTCAGCTCCCGGCTCCAGGCGAAGCCGTGACCGGCTCCGTCGAAGGTCAGCACGGGCGGCCGCTGCCGGTCGCCGGGCAGGTCCAGTGCGGGGACGTCGGCCAGCTCAGCGCGCCACCACTCGCGGTCGGCGGCGAGCGATCCGTCGTCGAGGCGCGCCCGCTGCCAGGCGGCGTAGTCGCCGAACTGTACTTCCAGCACCGGGAGTTCAGCGGGTGTTCCGTGGGCGTGCTCGGCGTAGAGCGCGTCCAGCTCGCGCTGGATCAGGTCGACCGACCAGCCGTCGCAGACGATGTGGTGCAGCACGAGCGTGAGCACGTGCTCCTCGGGCCCCAGCTGGATCAGCAGGGCCCGCAGCAGGGGGCCTTCAGCCAGCTCGAACGGCTCGGCCAGCGCCGCGCGCACGAGTCCGGCGGCCTCGGCCTCGTCTGCCGCGCGGCGGTACGCGGCGACGACGGGCCCGGGTTCGGCGACGGCGACCTCGGCGGTGCCGTCCTCGGTGGTCGGGAAGGCCATCCGCAGACTCTCGTGCCGCGCGACCAGCGCGGTGAGCGCGGCGTCCAGCGCGTCGCGATCCAGCGGCCCGCGCAGCCGCCGGGTGGGCGCCAGCGCGTAGGCGGCGGAGCCGCCGGGAGCGAACTGCTCCATGAACCACAGCCGCTCCTGTCCACTGGAGAGAGGCGGCGCGGCCCCGGACTCCCGTCGCGGCACGGTAGTCGCCGCCTTCCGCGCCCCTCGCAACCGCGAGGCGAGCAGAGCACGCTTGGCATCGGACCACTGCGCGGAAGGCGCGGTGGGGGTCTCGGTCATCGACATCCTCGGGATTTTTGGCGGATGGGACGGATGCGTCGGAGCTGGGTGGAACGAGGCGGTTGACGGAGCTGCCACGGCCACGCGGGGATCGGCGACGCCGACGGCGGCCGGCCTGAACCGGGCGGTTCGGGACTGGGCGGAGGCAGGCGGTTCGGTGGCGGCTGGGCGGAAGCAGGCGGTTCGGTGCGGGGCGGGCGATGCCGGGTGAGCAGGCAGTGGGGGCTGGGCTGGGCGGAGGCGGTGCGGGACGAAGGCGGTGCGGGACGAAGGGGCGTTCGGCGGTGCGGAGCGCTGGGCCCGGGTGCCTGTGCCTGGGGCCCGCACGCTCCACGCCGTCCGGGCCCCGGGGCCGACCCGGCGAGGGTCAGGCGTCGCGGAGGTGGTGCGTGCGGTTGGGTTGGGTGTGGGCGGCGGTGGGCGCGGCCGGCGTGACGCCGCGGGTGCGGAGGACGCCGTCGGGGGCCAGGGCGATGAGGCGGCCGGCCTGGCCGGCCAGCAGGGTTGCCCCGGAGGCGGGGCCGAGGGGTTGCCAGCTGCTGCGCGCGCTCGGGAGACGGTGCAGGACCTGGTCGTGGTCGTCGATGGCGTAAAGACGGCCGTTCACGGCCGTCAGCGCGAGGAGCTGCGTCTTGGTGGTCGGCGGCGCGAAGACGTCCCAGGCGTGCGGCGCGCTCTGTGGGACGGTCCAGAGCGTCCCGTCCTCGGTCAGAGCGAAGAAGCGCCCGTCGCAGACGGCCAGCGAGGTGGTGCCGGTCGGGCACTGACCCACTGTCCGCCAGCCCCGGCCCTCCGGATGCGCGGCCCGCGCCAGCAGCCTGCGGTCGTGGTCGACCGCGTAGAGCGCCAGTGGACCCTCTGTCGTCGCCTCGCGCGGGGCCGCCAGCGCGAGCACCTCGGGGGCGGGGCCGGCCGGGCGGAGCCGGCGGTTGTGGGCGTCGGCGGGGCGGACGCCCAGCGTGCCGTCGGCGAGCGCGGCGAAGAGCCAGGGGCCGGCGCCCGCCAGGGCGCAGGCCCCGCCCGCCGCGCCGAGCGCCGTCCAGCGGTCGGCCCGCGGTGTCCCCGAGAGCCGGTCCAGCACGTTGCGGGTGATCCGGTCGACCACGGGATCACCCAGCACGGAGCCCCAGTTGACGGTTCCGGCGTTGAAGACGGTGCCGGCCCCCGACTGGAAGACGCCCAGCACCGCCCAGCCGCCCTGGCCGTAGGCGTCCCAGTGCCGCAGGTCCGCCGTGGCGAGGACAGCGAACGAGGCCGGAGTGCCGTCCCTGCCGGTCGCGGTCGGCACGCCGTCGGTGAACTCCAGGTCCGCCGCGTCCGTCTCGTAGCCGAGTCCGCCCCGGGCGAAGCTGTCGCCGTCGGTCAGGCCGGTTCCCTCGAAGACCCAGTGGTCCGCGAAGGCGACGGTGTACGCCTCGCGCCGCATCAGCGGCATGGACGGGCCCCAGCACCCGGCCCCGGTGCGGAAACTGAGGCCGGTCAGCGCATTCTCCGGGCGATTCACCGGATCACTCGACCACTCCACGGTGGTGCGCTGCGGCGCGGTCGCTGCGACCGGATCGGCGGCCGCGTCGCGGTAGCAGACCATGGTGCGGCCCTCGTCCTCCAGCCGCATCTGCCACCAGGCGGTGTTCGCCCCGAAGACCGCCAGATTGCCGCCCGACCGGACGAAGCCCTCGACCTGGTCGCGCATCTCCCAGGTCCAGTACTCGTCGTGTCCGTTCACCACGAGCAGCCGGTAGCGGAGCAGGGCATGCGGGTCGAGATGCAGGTCGAGGTTGGAGCAGTAGTCGACATCAGGCCCGTAGCTGCGCAGCCACCGCATCAGCCCCTCCTCCCAGCGTTCGGGGGGCGGGCCGCCGCCGGGGCGGTCGAAGCTGACCCGGGCGGCGCGGTCCGGATCCTCGGTCCAGTACAGGCCCTCGCCGGGGACGCCGCTGCGGTTGTAGGCCTGCCAGGTCGCGAAGGGCACGGAGAGCAGGATCCGGGAGCGGGGCCCGCGCGCGGCCGGACGGACCACGAACCAGACCTCGCTGAACTCGGAGGCTGGTGTCCAACCCCGCTCCGGGGCCGGACCGGCTGGTGCCCCGTCCTGATCCGAAGCGGGGTTGGACACCAGCCTCTCGCCCTGCCCCGGCCGGAACACCGCCCGGTAGAGCGAACTGCGCCAGTGGCGGGGAACCTCCAGCAGCCAGGACTCCGAGCTCACCGGCGCCTGCAGCACAGTCCTGCCGTCGACGGCGTCCTCCACGGTGACGTTGCCGGTGATCCGGCCGCCGGCACCGCCCTCCGTGGCGAGCACGGTGAAGCGCAGGTGCTCGCCCTGTCTGCACGAGGTAGCCGCCGCATAGGCCACCAAGGTCATCGCCGTGCCGCCTTCCCCCGGGCGGGCCGATGGGCGGGCGGTGCGTCGTCGGCCCCCGCCGCCCTCGAACCACAATTGGTCCAGACCTGACGGGAGATTGGCATAGACCAATGGGTCGGTCAAGGGCGGGGCGGCTGACCTGTGCCTCTTTCTCGGCGCTCAGCTCCGCCGGCTCACTGCCGGGGCCTCACTGCTCCGGACGGCGCAGGCGGGCGGTGAACTTGTACCGGTCGCCGCGGTAGACCGAGCGGACCCACTCGACCGGCTCGCCCGCCGCGTCGAAGGAGTGCCGGGAGAGCAGCAGCATCGGCAGGCCGACGTCGGTGCCGAGCACGCCGGCCTCGCGCGGGGTGGCCAGTGAGGTCTCGATGGTCTCCTCGGCCTCGGCCACGTGGACGCCGTAGACCTCGCCCAGCGCGGTGTAGAGCGAGTTGTACTTGACCAGGTTCCGCCGCAGCGCGGGGAAGCGCTTCGCGCTCAGGTGCGCCGTCTCGATCGCCATCGGGTCGCCGCTGGCCAGACGGAGTCGCTCGACCCTGAGCACCCGACCGCCCGCGCGGATGTCCAACAGCTCGGCCAGCCGGTCGTCGGCCGTGACGTAGCCGACCTCGAGCAGTCGGGAGGCCGGCTCCAGACCCTGGGCCCGCATGTCCTCCGTGTAGGAGGTGAGCTGCAGCGCCTGCGAGACCTTCGGCTTCGCGACGAAGGTTCCCTTGCCCTGGATCCGCTCGAGGCGACCCTCGACGACCAGCTCCTGCAGCGCCTGGCGGACGGTGGTCCGCGAGGTCTCGAACTCCAGGGCGAGCGTCCGCTCGGGCGGGACCGGCGTGCCGGGCGCCTGGGTCTGGGTGATCTGCAGCAGGTGGCGCTTGAGGCGGTAGTACTTCGGGACGCGCGCGGTAGACGCCCCTGCCTGAGTCTCCTCGGCCGGGACCGTCCCGGGGCCCCCATCGGTCGTCATCACCGCTCCTGTGTCCTGTCCCCTGAGTAACGCCGCGGGCACCATGCCGCGCGGCACTTATGGTGGCACGTCCGCGTATGCGAAAGCATGCTCAGTGCGCAGTGCCGGACCGAGTTCCCCCGGTGGAGGGTGGTGCTCCTCCGGGATTGGTCCAGGCCAGGCGTACTACATGGTCTAGACCTTGAGGCCCGGAGTTGGCAAGACCCACGATTCGGACGTCTGCGACCGCTCCAGGTCAGAAGGTGTACCACTCGGTCACGCCGCGGCGCATGGCCGGTGTCGGGTTGATAACGGCTCCGGTTCTTCTTCCCGCAACCCGTTGACACTCGCATTTGGTCTAGGCCAAGCTCCAGGCACTGGTCTAAACCACCGTGACCACTCAACAATCCCCGACCCATCGCTGGGAAAACGGCACCCTCGACCTGCACCGCGCAGGGAGTCGCACCGGAACGGATGGGGGGAAATCCGGGCATCCCAGGAGGATGGCGTGAACCGTCGACTTATCGCCGCTGTTGGCACCGTGGCCGTGCTGGTCAGCGTTGCTGCATGTAGCTCCAGCTCCAAGCCTGCCTCTTCCGGCAGCTCCTCTGCGTCCAGCTACGCGGGCAAGACGCTGACCGTGTGGTTCATGAGCGGCTCCAACAGCCCGAAGTGGACCGCAGCTGTGAAGGCGGACTTCGAGAAGCAGTACCCCGGCGCCAAGCTGAACGTCCAGGTCCAGGACTGGAACGGCATCGGCCAGAAGGTCACCACCGCCCTGTCGGAGCAGACCCCGCCGGACGTGCTGGAGATCGGCAACACCCAGACCGCGGGTTACGCGGCCACGGGTGGTCTGATGGACCTGACCTCGATCAAGTCCGACCTGGGCGGCGACGGCTGGGCTGCCAACCTGAACAACTCCGCCGTCTACAACGGCAAGCAGTTCGCCGCGCCGTGGTACTTCTCCAACCGCGTCGTCATCTACAACAAGAAGCTGTGGACCGCGGCCGGCATCGCCGCCGCCCCGAAGACGCTGGACGAGTTCTACGCCGACCTCACCAAGCTGAACAGCACCAAGGGCGTCTCCCAGGCGCTCTACATGCCGGGCCAGGAGTGGTACACCTACTTCGGCATGCTGCTCGGCCAGGGCGGCAAGATCGCTGTCCAGAACAACGGCAAGTGGGCCGGCAACCTGGAGTCCCCCGAGGCCAAGGCGGCCATGGCGGTCTACAGCAAGCTGCAGAGCTTCTCCAAGGCCCCCAAGGACAAGGACGAGGCGACCCCGGCGCAGACCACCGTCTTCAGCAAGGGCGACGTCGGCGCGATGTTCGGCCTCGGCTGGGAGGCTCCGGACCCGAAGGTGATCCCGGCCGACCAGATCGGCTACTTCCCGATCCCGGGTGCGACCGCCGACAAGCCGATGCCGGTCTTCCTCGGTGGCTCCAACCTGGCGATCGCCCAGAACAGCCAGAACAAGGAGCTCGCCCAGGGCTTCCTGAAGATCGCGCTGAACGACAAGAACGAGGGCGAGTTCGCCTCCGAGGGCATCGTCCCGAACAAGACCTCGCTGAACTCGCTGGCCACCAGCCCGTTCTCGCTGGCCGCCATCCCCGCCTCGCAGCAGGGTGACACCACGCCGAACCTGCCCACCTGGGCCTCGGTCGAGAACACCCCGAACCCGATCAAGCAGTTCATGACCGACGTGCTGCAGGGCAAGGACTACGCGACCGCCGCCAAGACCGCGGACGCCGAGATCACCAAGCGTCTCAACGCCGCGCAGTAATCCGTAGCGGTGCCGCCTGCCGCCCTCCCCGGGCGGCAGGCGGCACCGCACGGCGCGTCCCGGGCACGGTTCGAGGAAGTGGTAGGCATGACAGTGCAGTCCGAGGGAGTGCAGACTCGCTCGTCGAACAGAGGGTCCGGTGACGGCGACGTGGTCGCGTCGAAGCGCTCCGGACAGTCGGGCAAGGCGGCGGGGATCGCGTCCAGAGCGACTCCTTATCTGCTGCTGCTTCCCGCCGCGCTTGCGACCGTGGTCCTGCTCGGATACCCCGTGGTCAAGCTCGTCCTGATCTCGTTCCAGAAGCTCAACCCGTTCCAGCTGATCCAGCATGTGACGGTCTGGAACGGTTTCAAGAACTACACCGACCAGCTGACCAGCGCGGAGTTCTGGCACACGGCCGAGCGATCGGTGATCTTCACCCTGATCAACGTGGTGCTGATCATGGTCGGCGGCTCGCTGGTCGGCCTGCTGCTCAACCGCCTCGGCAAGAGCATGCGGCTCTTCCTCTCCGTCGCCCTGATCCTCGCCTGGGCGATGCCGGTGGTGGCCAGCACCACCGTCTACCAGTGGCTCTTCGACTCGCAGTTCGGCGTCGTCAACTGGTTCCTGGACAAGCTGGGCTGGCACTCGATGGCCAACTACAACTGGTTCAGCTCCCAGTACTCCACCTTCGCGGTGATCATCCTGCTCATCGTCTGGGCCTCGATCCCCTTCGTTGCCTTCACCATGTACGCGGCGCTGACCACCATCCCGAACGAGCACTACGAGGCCGCCCGGATGGACGGCGCGGGCGCACTGAAGATCTTCCGCTTCGTGGTGTTCCCGGCGCTGAAGCCCTTCTTCATGAGCACCGCGTTCCTGGAGATCATCTGGGTCTTCAAGTGCTTCACCCAGGTCATCGCGATCAACCAGGGCGGTCCCGACCGGCTGACGGAGACCCTGCCCGTCTACTCATTCGTCGAAGGTGTGGGCAACCAGCACTTCGGGTCGGGCGCCGCGATCGCGGTGCTCACCATCCTGATCCTGCTGTGCCTGATGGCTTACTACCTCCGCACCATCCTGAAGCAGGAGGACGAGCTGTGAGGCGCTCCCTGTTCGGACGCACCTGGCCCAACGCCGTCGCGGTCGTCCTCTTCGTGTTCTTCATCTTCCCCGTCTACTGGATGGCGTCGACCGCGTTCAAGCAGAACAACGACGTCATCGCCAAGACGCCGGTCTTCCTTCCGCTCAACGGGACGCTGGAGCACTTCCGCAAGGCGGTCAGCGCGCCGGGCTTCTGGACGCTGGTGGTCAACAGCGTCACGGTGACCACGCTCTCGGTACTCCTCTCGCTGGTCATCGCGCTGCTCGCGGCCTTCGCTCTGACCCGGATGAAGTTCAAGGGCCGCAAGGGTTTCATCCTGGTCGTCATGGTCGCGCAGATGGCCCCCTGGGAGGTCATGGTCATCGCGGTCTACATGCTCGTGCGGGACAACAACATGCTGAACAGCCTGGTCCCGCTGACCCTCTTCTACATGATGATGGTCCTGCCCTTCACCATCCTGACGCTGCGCGGTTTCATCGCCGCCGTGCCCGCGGAGCTGGAGGAGTCCGCGATGGTCGACGGCTGCACCCGCCGCCAGGCCTTCGTCAAGGTCGTCCTGCCGCTGCTGGCGCCCGGCCTGATGGCCACCTCGATCTTCGGCTGCATCACCGCCTGGAACGAGTTCCCGCTCGTGCTGGTGCTGAACAAGGAGAGCGCGCAGACCCTGCCGCTCTGGCTGACCAAGTTCCAGACCAACTTCGGCAACGACTGGGGCGCCACGATGGCGGCCTCCACGCTCTTCGCCATCCCGATCCTGGTGGTCTTCTTCATCATGCAGCGCAGGGCCGTCGGCGGACTGACGGCCGGCGCGGTGAAGGGCTGACGTGCACGTGAGCATCCTCGAACCGTCGTCAGCCAGGACCGCTCGGACGAGGGACCAGCTCCACCGCGACGCGCTCACGGTGCTGCAGCCCGGCTTCGTCGGCACCACGCCGCCCGACTGGCTGCGCCGCCACCTCGGCGACGGCCTCGGCTCGGTGGCCCTCTTCGCCCGCAACGTGACCGACCAGGAGCAGTTGGCGGCGCTGACCGCCGAGCTGCGCAGGGAGAACCCGCACGTCCTGGTCGCCATCGACGAGGAGGGCGGCGACGTCACCCGGCTGGAGGCCGGCAGCGGCTCGTCCTGGCCCGGCAACCTCGCCCTCGGCGCGGTCGACGACCCCGGGCTGACCAGGGACGTGGCCCGCGAGCTCGGCCGCGCGCTGGCCGAGTGCGGCGTCAACTACAACTGGGCGCCGTCGGCCGACGTCAACTCCAACCCCGACAACCCGGTCATCGGCGTCCGCTCCTTCGGGGCGGACCCGGGGCTGTGTGCGCGGCACACCGCTGCCTGGGTCGAGGGCCTTCAGTCGGTAGGCGTCGCCGCCTGCGCCAAGCACTTCCCCGGACACGGGGACACCGCGGTGGACTCGCACCTCGGCCTGCCGGTGGTCGACATCGACGTGGACCTGCTCCGCTCGCGGGACCTGCTCCCGTTCAAGGCGGCGATCGCCGCCGGGGCCAAGGCCGTGATGACCGCTCACATCATGGTCCCGGCGCTGGACGGTGACCGCCCCGCGACGCTGAGCCACGCGGTGCTCCAACTGCTGCGCAACGCGCCGGCTGACGGCGGTCTCGGCTACCAGGGCCTGATCGTGACCGACGGCATCGAGATGGGCGCGATCGCGGACACCTACGGGGTCGCCCGCGGCAGCGTGCTGGCCATCGGCGCGGGCGTCGACGCGATCTGCGTCGGCGGCGGCCTGGCCGACGAGGAGACCGTGTTCCGGCTGCGCGACGCGCTGGTCGAGGCGGTGCGCTCCGGTGATCTCGGCGAGGAGCGACTGGCCGAGGCCGCGGGCCGGGTCCGCGCGCTGGGGCTGTGGACCACCGAGCAGGTGGAGGCCAGTGGCCGGCTCGCCCCGGACCTCGCCATCGGCCTGCGCGCCGCGCGCCGCGCGCTCCGGGTCACCCTCCCCCAGCCTCCGGCCGGGGGCACCCTCTCCCCCGGCTTCGCGCCGATCACCGAGCGTCCGTACGTGGTCTCCTTCAGCCCGATCGCGAACATCGCGGTGGGCGACGAGACGCCCTGGGGCGTGGCGGGCATGCTCGCCGCGCGCTTCCCCGGAACGCGCGCGGAGAGCGTCGGCCCGCAGGACGCGACGCCGGAGCTGCTGCCCGCGCTGGTCGAGCGGCTGCGCCGCGAGTCGGCCGGACGCCGCCTGGTCGTGGTCGTCCGGGACCTGCACCGGCACGAGTGGATCTCGCACGCGCTGGACGGCCTGCTGGCGGGCCGCCCGGACGCCGCGGTGGTCGAGATGGGCGTCCCCCAGGCCGCCGCGCGTGGTGCCCTTCACGTGGCCACGCACGGCGCCGCCCGGGTCTGCGGCCTGGCCGCGGTTGAGGTCCTGACGGGCCAGCCCACCGCTCAGCACTGAGCGGCGCGGCTCGGCGGGCCGACCCAGATCCCAGTCGAGTAACAGATGCCACTCCTGTCCGTCGGTGCATTGACGGCCCCAATGGTCTAGTCCAAGCTTCCTGCAATTGGTCGAGACCATTGGGGAGTGGTGCGAGCATGAGACATCGTCGTGCGGTTCTGGGGATCTGTTCCGCAGCCGTCGCGTTCAGCCTGAGCGGCTGCAGCCTCGCCGGACTGGGGGGCAGCAACAAGGGCAGCCCGTCGCCGACAAGTTGGGACGGCAAGACCCTGGTGGTCTGGCTGATGAAGGGCGACGGCGCCCCCGAGTGGGTGAGCTCGGTCAAGACCGCCTTCGCGGAGCAGTATCCGGGCGCGACGCTCGACGTCGAGATACAGGACTGGACCGGCATCCAGCAGAAGGTGACCGACGCCCTCGCCTCGCTCACCCCGCCCGACGTCATCGACATCGGCAACACGCAGACCCCTTACTACGCCGCCTCCGGTGGCCTGATGGATCTGACGCCCTACCTCGGCGAGCTCGGCTCGGCCGCGTGGACCGCCTCCATGAACCGGTCCACGATCTACCAGCAGAAGCAGTACGCCGCGCCCTGGTACGCCGGCAACCGGGTCGTCATGTACAACAAGAAGCTCTGGCAGCGGGCAGGTCTCGGGGCGACGCCGACGACCCAGCAGCAGTGGCTGGACGACCTCGGCACGCTGCAGAAGACCTCCGGCGTCAGCTCCGCGATCTGGCTGCCGGGACAGAACTGGTACGCCTTCGACGGCTTCCTCCAGGACGAGGGCGCCCAGCTGGTGCGGGAGACCTCCCCGGGCGTCTGGGCGGGGAACCTCGACAGCCCACAGGCGCTGCGCGCCACCAAGCTCTTCAAGAAGCTGCAGACCTTCGGCAACGCCCCGGTCGACGTCAACGAGGCGAACCAGGCCGCGGTGTTCGCCAAAGGCAACGTCGGCTGCATGATCGCCATGGGTTACGAGGCCGCGTCCGCGGTCGGCAAGAACGTGACCGCCGACGACATCGGTTGGTTCCCGATCCCGGGCAGGACGGCGAGCAAGCCGGCCAAGACCTTCCTGGGCGGCTCGAACCTCACGGTCTCGGTGAACACCCAGAACAAGGGCCTGGCGCTGGGCTTCCTCAAGATCGCCCTGGACGACGTCAACGAGGCGCTGATGGCGAAGACCTCGGGATTCCTGCCGAACCGGATCAGCCTCTACGGGGCGCTCAAGGGCAACGCTTACGCGCAGGCGGCGGCGAAGTCGGTGCCCGAGGCCGGCTACACGCCGCTGCTGCCCACCTGGGGCAATGTCGAGACCTCGCCGAATCCGGTGATCACCCTCTACCTGACGCCGATCCTGCGCGGCGGCGACGCGTCGCTCGCGGCGGGGGCCGCCGACAAGGAGATGACCAACCGTCTGTCCTGGAACTGAGCGGAAGCACGAAAGGCCGCGAGCGCCGGACGGGACCCTCAGCCCGTTCGACACCGCGGCCTTCGGCCTCGTCGGTGGAGGACTCCGTCGCTGCGTGGCGGGTGTGCGGGCCCGGGACGCGTGGCGGGATCGACCGACGGTGAGAGCGGCGGCCGCGCGGTCAGGGCAGATAGCGCGGGGTGTGTCGCTCCTTGGTGCTGACTCGATTGTGGACTAGACCATTCGAGGTTGTCCAGACCAATGGACGAGGAAGTTCGCGCCGCCCCCGCGCCGCACCCGGCCCGCGCCCGAGGTCCGTGCGCGGGCGGGGCCGCGGGCGTCCGCCCGGCTCCCGGGCCGTCCGCGCGCCCGCTCCGGTTAGGCTCGCTGCATGCCTTCCCTGAACGAGCTGGTGCGCCACCACACCTCGCTGGAACCCGCTGACGTGGAGTGGATCCACCTGCTGATCTCCGAGTGGCAGCTGCTCTCGGACCTCTCGTTCGCGGACCTCGTGCTCTGGGTGCCGACCAGGGACGGCACCCGCTACGTCTCGCTCGCCCAGATGCGGCCGAACACCGGCCCCACCTCCTACCAGGACGACATGGTCGGCCACCTCGTCCCGCGCGGGCGCCGCCCGCTGCTTGACATGGCGCTGGACGAGGGCCGGATCGTCCGTGAGGGTGACCCCGAGTGGCGCGAGGACGTACCCGTTCGGGTGGAATCCATCCCGGTCCGCCGCGAGGGCCGGGTGCTCGGCGTGATCGCCCGCAACACCAACCTGCTGACGGTCCGCACGCCCAGCCGGCTGGAGCTCACCTACCTCCAGAGCGCCTCCGACCTGGCCCAGATGATCGCCAACGGGACCTTCCCCTTCCCCGGCGAGCAGGTCGACATGGACGCCTCGCCGCGCGCCGGCGACGGCCTGATCCGCCTCGACGCCGACGGCGTGGTCACCTACGCGAGCCCCAACGCGCTCTCCGCCTACCATCGGCTCGGCCTCAACTCCGACCTGGTCGGCCTGCACCTGGGCAAGACCACCGCGGACCTGATCCCGCCGACCCGCGGCGCGGTCGACGAGGCGCTGATCAAGCTGGCCAGCGGCTGGGCGCCCCGGCAGACCGAGATCGAGCACCCGGAGGCCGTGGTCCAGCTGCGCGCGATCCCGCTCAAGCCCAAGGGCGAGCACATCGGCTCGCTGGTGCTGCTCCGCGACGTCACCGAGCTGCGCCGCCGCGAGCGCGAGCTGATGACCAAGGACGCGACGATCCGTGAGATCCACCACCGGGTCAAGAACAACCTGCAGACCGTCGCCGCGCTGCTGCGCCTCCAGTCGCGCCGGATGGACTCCGAGGCGGCGCGCGGCGCCCTGGACGAGGCGGTCCGCCGGGTCGGCTCGATCGCCATCGTGCACGAGACGCTCTCCATGGCCCTGGACGAGCGGGTCGCCTTCGACGACATCGCGGACCGGGTGCTGGCCATGGTCATGGAGCTGTCCCAGGACGGCCGAGTCACCGCCCGCCGCGACGGCAGCTTCGGCATCCTCTCCGCCGAGGTGGCGACCCCTCTCTCCATGATCCTCACGGAGATCCTGCAGAACGCCCTGGAACACGCCTACGGCCCGAACACGGGCGGAGTGGTCGAGGTCACCGCGCGGCGCTCGGAGGGAGTGCTCTACATCACGGTGACCGACGACGGCTCCGGGCTGCCGGAGGGCTTCGACCCGCAGACTGCGGGCAATCTGGGGCTGCAGATCGTCCGTACCCTCGCGGCAGGCGAGTTGGGCGGGCAGTTCGACATGACTCCGGCCCCTGAGGGCGGCACTAGAGTGGCGCTGGCGATCCCATGTGAGTGACAGCCCGTTTGATTTACTGTTGGGCGGTTTTTACCTGTTCCTCACCTATTGGGCGCCAACCACCGTAGATGCTGGTTCGTCTACAGTCACAGGTGCCACAACAGGTTATTCTCAGGCGCCGCTCAGGACCACCACCCGACGCCTGGCGAGAGCACACGTGGAACAACAGAACTTCATCGCGCCTGCCCGCCACTCCGGCTTCGGAGGCGGCACCGTCACGGCTCCGGCCTGGCAGACGGGCGCCGTCTGGCCTGTCGCGGACCCGGCTCCGGCCAGGACGCTGCTCGACATCCTCGACGAGACCGCCTGGCGTCACCCGGACGCGCCCGCCCTGGACGCGGACGGCACCGTCCTCTCCTACCGCGCGCTGCTGCACGCCGTCGGCGCGCTGGCCGCGGAGCTGGCCGGCTACGGCATCGGCCCCGGCGACCGCGTCGGCGTCCGCGTCCCCAGCGGCACGGCCGATCTCTACCTCGCCATCCTCGGTGTGCTGCGCGCGGGCGCGGCGTACGTCCCGGTCGATGTGGACGACCCGGACGAGCGCGCCGAGATGATCTGGAGCGACGCCGGGGTCTGCGCGATCATCGGCGCCGGGCTTCGGGTCGTCGCAGGACCGAGCCCGACCGGGGGAGACCCGGGCACGGCCGGGATCGGCGACGACGCCTGGATCATCTTCACCTCCGGCACGACCGGCCGCCCCAAGGGCGTCGCGGTCACCCACCGCAGCGCTGCGGCTTTCGTCGACGCGGAGGCCAGGCTCTTCCTGCGGCAGGCCCCGCTCGGTCCCGGGGACCGGGTGCTGGCCGGGCTCTCGGTGGCCTTCGACGCCTCCTGCGAGGAGATGTGGCTGGCCTGGCGTCACGGCGCCTGCCTGGTCCCGGCCCCGCGCGCGCTGGTCAAGGCGGGCACGGACCTGGGCCCGTGGCTGGTCCAACGCGGCATCACCGTCGTCTCGACCGTCCCCACCCTGGTCGCGCTCTGGCCCGCGCAGGCGTTGGACCGGGTCCGGCTGCTGATCGTGGGCGGCGAGGCCTGCCCGGCGGAGCTGGTGGAGCGCCTCGCCGTGCCGGGCCGCGAGTTCTGGAACACCTACGGCCCGACCGAGGCGACCGTCGTCGCCTGCGCCTCGCTGATGCGGGCCGGGCAGCCCGTCAGGATCGGCGCCCCGCTGGACGGCTGGGAGCTCGCCGTCGTCGGGCCCGACAACCGGCCGGTCGCCTGGGGCGAGATCGGCGAACTCGTCATCGGCGGCGTCGGCACGGCCCGCTACCTGGACCCGGCCAAGGACGCAGAGAAGTTCGGCGCGCAGCCGTGGCACGGCCGCGCGGAACGCGTCTACCGCAGCGGCGACCTGGTCCGCGCGGACCCCCAGGGCCTGGTCTTCGTCGGCCGCGCCGACGAACAGGTCAAGCTCGGCGGCCGCCGCATCGAACTCGGCGAGATCGACGCCGCGCTGCAAGCCCTGCCGGGCGTGCGGGCGGCAGCGGCGGCGGTGAAGGAGACGGCGGCAGGCGGCCAGGTCCTGGTGGGCTACCTCGTTCCGGAGGCGCTCGGTACCCCGACCGCGCAGGCGGCCGGCTCTGCCCCGCCTGGCGGCGGGAGTGGCGCCGCCTCGGCGGAGTTCGGGGGAGTCGCCGGGCTTGACGGGCCGTGGGTTCCGGGCGGGCGTGGGGCGGTCGGTGCGAGCGGCGAAGCCCCGCTCGACCTGGGCGCGTTGCGCTCCGCGCTGCTGGAGCGGCTGCCGCAGGCGCTGGTGCCCGTGTTGGCCGTCGTGCCGGAGCTGCCGACGCGGACGTCGGGGAAGGTGGACCGCAAGGCGCTGCCGTGGCCGCTGCCGGGCGTGGGGGCCGCGAGCCCGGCCGGAGGCCCGCTGCTGGGGGCCGCCGCGTGGATCGGTGAGCAGTGGCAGGCGGTGCTCGGGGTGCCGGTCGGGCCGGAGAGTGACTTCTTCGCGCTCGGCGGGACCAGCCTCGCCGCTGCCAGGCTCGTCTCGCTGCTGCGCGCGCGCTTCCCCGGCGCCTCCGTCGCCGACCTCTACCAGCAGCCGCGGCTGGACGAGCTCGCCGCCTACCTGGACGACGGCTCCGACGAGGCCGCCGCGGCGCGCGAGGTACGGCCGGTGCCCCGGCGGGTCGGGCTGTACCAGGCGCTGGTGCTCGCCGTCCTGTTCACCCTCACCGGCGCGCGCTGGGTGCTCGCGCTGGCCGCCGTCGACAACGTGATAGGGCCACTGCCCTGGGCCCCGCAGACGTCCTGGTGGGTGATCGCCGGCGGCTGGCTGGTGCTCTCCAGCGCCTTCGGGCGGGCCCTCGTCGGGGCCGTCGGGGCGCGCCTGCTGACGGCGGGTCTGCGGCCCGGCAGCTATCCGCGCGGCGGCGTGGCGCACCTGCGGCTGTGGACCGCCGAGCGGCTGGTCGGCGCGTTCAACGTCGTCTCCGTGCTCGGCACCCCGCTCGCGAGCCGTTACGCGCGCCTGCTCGGTTGCCGCGTCGGCGCGGACGTCGAGCTGCACAGCATGCCGCCGGTCACCGGCATGGCCGTCTACGGCGACGGCTGCGCGGTCGAGACCGAGGTCGACACCGCCGGCTGGTGGCTCGACGGCGACGTGCTGCACCTGGGCACCGTCCGGATCGGGCGCGGCGCGCGCATCGGCACCCGGACCATGCTCATGCCCGGTGCGGAGATCGGCTACGACGCCGAGGTGCTGCCCGGCAGCTGCGTGATCGGCCGGGTGCCCGCGCAGGCGCGCGTGCACGGTAGCCCGGCCCGCCCGGACGAGCGGCCCGTGCCGCCCGCCGAGCGCTGGCCCGCCCCCGCGTACCGGCGCTCCCGCGGCTGGACCCTGGCCTTCGCCCTCGCGCTGCCGGGCTTCCAGCTGCTGCCGTTCCTCTCCGCCCTGCCCGCCGTCCTGTTCGTCTACCAGCTGATAGGGAACGACCCCTCCTACCTCGGGGTCTTCGACCGGATCATCACCGCCTCCATCCCGCTGGCCGTCGTCACGCTCGGCCTCTACGCGCTGGTGGTGGTCGCGGCGGTCCGGCTGCTCTCACTCGGGATCAAGCCCGGCCTGCACCCGGCGCACGGGCGGACCGCCTTCTGCGTCTGGGCCGTGCACAATCTGATGGCCTCCTCGCGAGTGACCCTCTTCCCCTTCTACGCCAGCCTGCTGACGCCGTTCTGGCTGCGCGCGCTCGGCGCCGGGATCGGACGCAGGGTCGAGGCCTCGACGGTGATCGGCTTGCCCGGCCTGATGCGGGTGGACGACCACGCCTTCCTCGCGGACGACACCATGGTCGGCTCCTTCGAGACCCGCGGCGGCTGGCTGCGGCTCGGCGTCTCGGGTGTCGGCAAGCGCTCCTTCGTCGGTAACTCCGGCATCGTCGCGCCCGGCCGGACGCTGCCGGACGACTCGCTCGTCGGCGTGCTCTGCGACGCCCCGCCGACCGCCGAGCCCGGCAGCTCCTGGCTGGGCCGCCCCGGCATGCGCGTGCAGCGCGTCGTGGAGGGCGGCGACGCCGCCCGCACCTACGACCCGCCGCGTCGGCTGGTTTTGGCGCGCGCCGCGGTCGAGCTCTGCCGGATCGTGCCCGTGCTGATCGCGGTGCTGCTGGGCGATCTGGCCGCGACCGGACTCCAAGCGCTCTTCGACTGGGACGGGCTGGTGCTCTGCGCGGCCTTCGCCGGCGTGCTGCTGCTGGCCCTCGGGGTGACGGCGTGTCTGCTCACCACCGCGGCCAAGTGGTTGCTGATGGGCCGGTTCCGGGAGGGCGTCCAGCCGCTGTGGAGTTCCTTCGTCTGGCGCAACGAGCTGTTCGACACCTTCGTCGAGGAGCTGGCGATGCCGTGGCTGGGCAGCTCGCTCGTGGGCACGCCGTTCTTCACCGCGTGGCTGCGCAGTCTCGGCACGAAGATCGGGCGTGGCGTCTGGTGCGACTCGCACTGGCTGCCGGAGACGGATCTCATCAGTCTGGGTGACGGAGCCACCGTCAATCGTGGTGTGGTGGTGCAGACTCACCTCTTCCACGACCGGCTGATGCGCATGGACGCCATTGACGTCGCGCCCGGCGCGACGGTCGGCCCGCACTCCATCGTGCTGCTGGGCTCGACGCTGGGGGAGGGGTCCGTGGTCGGCCCGTCCTCCCTGGTGATGCGCGGCGAGACGGTGCCGGCCGGCACCCGCTGGCTGGGCAACCCGGTCCGCCGCTGGGCCGACGCCTGAGCGGCCGCCCCGGACACGACGAAGCCCCGGCCCCCGCTGTGTGCGGGGACCGGGGCTTCGTCGTGAGCCTTCAGAAGAATGAAGCGAGGCCCTGCCGAACGGGGGGGAGGTTCGGCAGGGCCTCTTGACCTGCTCCGGCCGTCGGGGGGAGTCGGCCGGAGCAGGGGCTCTGGTGAGAGCGTAGCGCTCCGTGCACGGCACGGGCCACTGCCCTCGGCTCCGACGGTATCAAATCCTCGGGGCCAGTGAGCAACGCACCGAGTGTGCGTTGCTTCCGAAAGTGCTCAGAGCGTCGTCACGGCGCTGTGGGCGACGGATACGTACGAGCACTCGATCAAAGGTTGATCAGAGAGTGGTGCTGGTGTTTCGACTACTCAGCGTGTCAGGCGGTGCGGGCGCGGTTGCGGGCGGCACGACGCTTCATCGCGCGACGCTCGTCCTCGCTCATGCCACCCCAGACGCCGGCGTCCTGACCGGTCTCGAGGGCCCACTGCAAGCAGCTCTCCATGACGGGGCAGCGACGGCAGACAGCCTTCGCCTCCTCGATCTGGAGCAGGGCGGGCCCAGTGTTGCCGATCGGGAAGAACAGCTCGGGGTCCTCTTCCCGGCAGACAGCGCGGTGGCGCCAGTCCATCTTGTCCAACTCCTCTAAAAGGCGGGGATGTCCCACCTGCATCAATGGCAGCTTGTGAATGTGAACGCTTTCACGAACCCGTTGGCAGGCACAGGGCCGACGGGTGGGTCGGCGTACGGGTGCTCGCGGCGTTGCGGTGGATTCGGGCGACTCAGGCGGGTTCCGGTAACGGACTGTCCCGATCGCCATGTAAAGGTTCGCAAACCTCGACCGGGGATACAACCCCCTTCGGGTAGGAAATTTTGAATCGTCGGTGTCGCTTGGGTCACACCCTGTACTTCGATGGAGTGAAGCGGGTCGCGCGTTCGAGAACAAGGCCGAATGGCCCTTCCGTTCACACAATCACACGCAGTGCCCGAGATACGCCTGTGAAGCTGATGGTCTTCCGCTCTCCAAGGTGGTCCCCATCGACCTGGAAGGGCAGCGGTTCCTGCGAATGCAAGGTGAATTCCGGCAGATCGTGGTAAGCGACCACGTGTTTGCCGTGCGGTCCGGCCCCTCGGGAGTCGAGCAGTTGGGGAATCGTGCGCAGGGTCTGAACGAGTGACATCCGGGTCATCCCGAAGAGGTCCAGGTTCGTGTCGAAGCCCGCTTCGGGTGAGGCGTAGACCGGCCGATTGCCCAGATAGGTCCACGGAGAGGTGTTGGAGACTATCGACACCGCCAGCCCGGTGACCGGTTCCCTGCCGTCGGCACTGAACGTGATCGGACCGTTCCTGCGGTGCCCGCTCTCGCCGGCGAACTGGCGCAGCGCCTGCCCGATATAGAGGGAGTGCGTCGACCGTCGCCCGCTGCGGCGCGCCTGCTCCACCCGTCCGACGACGCCGGCGTCGAAGCCGAAGCCGGCGGTGAAGGTGAACCACCGGTCCGGCAGCCCTTCGCCGCCGGAGCGCCCGAGACTGACCCACCGCTGGCGCGGCGCGTCCGGACCGCTGAGGGCGTCGAGCAGTTGGCCGGTCGCCTCGACGGGATCGTTGGGCAGCCCGAGCGCGCGGGCGAAGACGTTCGTGCTCCCGCCCGGCACGACGGCCAGACTGGGCAGGTGTTCGGCGGGGCCGTCGTGCAGCAGCCCGTTGACGACCTCGTTCACGGTCCCGTCCCCGCCGAGGGCGACGACGAGATCGTGCGTCCCCCCGATCGCGGCCTCGCGCGCGAGATCGCGCGCGTGTCCCCGGTAGCCGGTGGCGACGACGTCCAGCTTGAGGTCGTTGGCGAGAGCGTGCGTGAGGACGTCCCGGGTCCGTCCACTGGTGGTGGTCGCTTTCGGATTGACGACCAGGAGCGCACGCATGTCGACAGACTACCTAGCGGTAGGCAGTGCGTTCAGTTGCAACCACCCAGGGGCGCGGGGCTCTGCTGATTTGCGCCTCCGGCGCGTGGGTGCGACAGGTGACGACGGAGGGTCCGTTGCAACCTGCAGGGGCGCGGGGAACTGCGCGAGAAACCAGCGGCGTGCGGATGGCCCTGCGCGTTCGGGGCACTACCTCGGTGGGTGGCTTGTCGCGCAGTTCCTCGCGCCCCTTGGGAGAGTGCAACGGGCCCCTGGAGAAGAAGGCCGGGCGTCGGCGGCTAGCCTGGGGTGGTGACCGCGAATGCCAGTCTGTCTGCTGCCCCCGCCGTCGAGCGTCCCTGGACGTTGACCGCCGGGGCGTGGTTCTCCGTTGCTCAGGGCGTCGTCATCGCCGCCTACGGCGTGTACGTCGTCGTCGCGCCGCTGGTGACCACCAGCAAGACGGGTGTCGGCATGGCCGAGTTCGCCGGGGCGCTGCTGCTGTTGATGGGCGGGCTGCCACTCGTCGCCGGGCGGGCCCTGCTGCGCCTCAAGCGCTGGGGCCGGAGCCCGGCCGTCATGGTCGACACCCTCTGCCTGGCCGTGGCCTGGTTCACCGTCCAGAACGGCGGAGCCCAGATCGCCGTCGGCGTTCTCGTCGGGCTCGCCGGCATCGCGGGCATCGTCCTGCTCCTGCACCCGAGGACCACCGCCGCGCTGTGGCCCTCGGGTCAGTAAGGACCGCTCACTCCTCGATGAGGAGCTTCTCCCGAAGCTGCGCCAGCGTCCGCGCCAGCAGCCGGGAGACGTGCATCTGCGAGATGCCGACCTCCGCCGCGATCTGCGACTGCGTCATGTTCCTGAAGAACCGCAGCACCAGGATCCGCTGCTCGCGCTGCGGCAACTGCGCCAGCAGCGGCTTGAGCGACTCGCGGTACTCCACGCCCTCCAGCGCGTCGTCCTCCGCGCCCAGCGTGTCGGCCACGGCGGGGGACTCGTCGTCCGTGTCCGGCACGTCCAGCGAGAGCGTGCTGTAGGCGTTCGCGGACTCCAGGCCCTCCAGCACCTCCTCCTCGGAGATGCCCAGCTGCTCGGCCAGCTCGTGCACCGTCGGCGAACGCCCGTGCCGCTGCGAGAGCTCGCTCGTCGCCGAGGTCAGCGACAGCCGCAGCTCCTGGAGCCGGCGAGGTACCCGCACCGCCCAGCCCTTGTCGCGGAAGTGCCGCTTGATCTCGCCGACGATCGTGGGCGTCGCGTACGTGGAGAACTCGACGCCGCGCTCCGGGTCGAAGCGGTCCACCGACTTGATCAGGCCGATGGTGGCGACCTGCGTCAGGTCGTCCAGCGGCTCGCCGCGGTTGCGGAAGCGCCGGGCGAGGTGCTCGACCAGCGGAATGTGCATCCGGACCAGCTGGTTGCGCAGCTCCACCCGCTCGGGCGAGCCGTCGGGCAACTGTGCGAGCCGGACGAAGAGGGCGCGTGCGGCCTCGCGGTCCGGCGCGCCGTGCCGCTGAGGCGTGGCCACGCGCATGCCCGGACCCCACGGCTCGGCCGCGTTCTCCGGTTCGACGACCGGACCGGCCGCGTCGCTGCCCGTCGCTTCGTCGCCGGCCGTTGCCTCGCCGCTGCCCGGCTCCGTGTCGAAGGCGACCGACTCGTCCGCCTTCGCGCTCCCGTCGTCAGGCTTCGCGTCGAATGCCCGGTCCGCGTCGGCGCGTTCGGCATCGTCCGCGAACACCCTTGCCTCCGTCTGCTGCTGGTCGCTCGCGTCCGCCTGGGCGGGCACGACAGCCCGGTCCGCTCCGGGCCTGTGGTTCAGGTCTCTCACGGCGATCCCCCGCTCCCGTCTCCTCGCGTCATGGCTGGCCGGGGCCGGCACCGCGCTTCTTGTGCAGGCTGATGGTCACCGTCTTGTCCGGCTCGACCGTGGACTCCACCTCGCCGGCCAGGGCGGAGAGGACCGTCCAGGCGAAGGTGTCGCGCTCGGGCGCGCGGCCGTCCGTGGTCGGGGCCGAGACCGTCACCCGCAGCGAGTCGCCGACCAGGCGGAACACGCAGCTGAGGACGGAGCCGGGCACGGCCTGCTGGAGCAGGATCGCGCACGCCTCGTCCACTGCGATCCGCAGGTCCTCGATCTCGTCCAGCGTGAAGTCCAGCCGCGCCGCGAGACCGGCCGTCGCGGTTCGCAGAACCGAGAGGTAGGCACCCGCCGCGGGAAGTCGGACCTCGACGAAGTCCTGCGCGCCGGGTTCGCCGTCGATCTGGGACACCCTCACCTCCGTGCTGTGCTGTTGGGTGGTGCTGTGCTCTTGGGTGGAGCAGCGGGACGTCTCGTCCGTGCCGGTGACGCTATCGCGATCCCGTGCGTCGTGTCGCCCATCCCGTGGGCCGGGCCACCTTGGTGACTCATAGTAGGTCGCTATATACGCACCGTGGCAATGGGCGAGGCGAAATCCGCGTCGGGAACATGCGGCCGGGGCTGCTGATGCTCAGCCGGCGCCGAGAGCGGAGAGGGGAGCGCCGCTGAGCCGGTAGACCGTCCACTCGTCCATGGGGAGCGCGCCGAGCGCGCGGTAGAAGGCGATGGACGGCTCGTTCCAGTTCAGCACCGACCACTCGAGCCGTCCGTAGCCGCGCTCCACGCAGATCCGGGCCAGCTCGGCCAGCAGCGCCTTGCCGTGGCCGCCGCCCCGCGACTCCGGGCGCACATAGAGGTCCTCCAGGTAGATGCCGTGGGTTCCGGTCCAGGTTGAGAAGTTGCGGAACCAGAGCGCGAAGCCGACGGTGCGGCCGTCGCCGTCCTCGGCGATGTGCGCGAAGGCGGCCGGGTGCTCGGCGAAGAGGGCGTCGTGCAGCTGCTGCTCGGTGGCCTTGGCGTCGGACAGGGACTTCTCGTACTCGGCCAGTTCCCGCACCATCGCGTGGATCTCGGGGACGTCGGCAGGGGCAGCAGGTCGGATCATGACTGAAGCGTAGATCCCCGCTGACCGGTTCACACGAGCCTCTGGTCCTCGAAGCACCAGCGCCAGCTCTCGCCGGGCTCGAAGCTCCGCATCACCGCGTGGCCGGTCTGCCGGTGGTGCTCGGTGGCCCAGCGGCCGGGGGTCGAGTCGCAGCAGCCGACATGCCCGCAGTGCAGGCATTTGCGCAGGGCGACGGGACGCTGCCCGAGCTTCTCGCAGTGCTCGCAGCTCGCGCTGAGCTCCGCGGGCTCCTGCGCGTCGAGCTCGTCCAGGTGCGGGCAGGGGCGTGAGGGGGACATGGGCCCCAGGGTACGGCGGAGGGGTCCGCGAGTGTGCTTCTGTGAGGCCATGAGCGGTATGAGCGGTCCGAGCGCACTCCTCCTGCTGGTCGCGGGCAGCACGGCGGTGGCCGGGGTGGCCCGCCGGTACCGGGTCTCCGCTCCACTGCTGCTGGTCGTCGCCGGTCTCGGCGCGGCCTACCTGCCGGGGCTGCCCGACTACTCGCTCGACCCGCGGATCGTGCTTCCGCTGGTGCTTCCGCCGCTGCTCTACTCGGCCGCGCAGGACGCCTCCTACCGCAGCCTGCGCAACAACCTGCGGCCGGTGGCGCTGCTCTCGATCGGCTACGTGCTCTTCTGCACACTGACCATGGGTCTCGTCGCCCACGCGCTGATCCCCTCGCTGCCGCTGCCGGCGGCTTTCGTGCTCGGCGCGGTCATCGCGCCGCCGGACGCCGTCGCGGCGACGGCGATCGCGCGGCGGGTCGGACTTCCCGGTCAGCTGGTCTCGATCCTCCAGGGCGAGAGCCTGGTCAACGACGCGACCGCGATCACCGCGTACCGGGTGGCCGTCGCGGCGGCGGTGGGGGAGGGCTTCTCCTTCGGCAGCGCGCTGGGCGAGTTCCTGCTGGCGGCGCTGGGCGGGACGGCCGTGGGCCTGCTGGTGATGTGGCCGCTCCAGTGGCTGCGCTCCCGGCTGCGGGATCCCCTGCTGCTCAACACCTTCTCGCTGCTGGTGCCCTTCGCCGCCTACGCCGCGGCGGAGGCGTTCGACGCGTCCGGGGTGATCGCGGTGGTGGTGGTCGGGCTCTACCTCGGCCACTACGCGAACTGCGTCGACTTCGAGCTGCGGCTGCAGGAGGAGGCGGTGTGGCGCATGGTCGCCTTCGTGCTGGAGTCGGCGGTCTTCGCCCTGATCGGCCTCCAGTTGCCGGTGGTGGTACGGCAGTTGAACGGCTACTCGGCCGGCCAGCTGGCGGTGTGGGTGACGGTACTGCTGGTGGCGCTGATCGGGCTGCGCTTCGTCTGGTCCTGGCCTGCGACGTATCTGCCGGGCCTGCTCAGCCGGAGGATCAGGGAGCGGGAGGGCCGTCCGCAGTGGACGCGGCCGTTCGTCGTCTCCTGGGCGGGCATGCGGGGTGTCGTCTCGCTGGCGGTGGCCTTCTCGATTCCGGTGACGACGGGGAGGGGGTACCCCCGGCCGGAGGCTGGGGGAGGATCTCCTTTTCCCGACCGGGACTTGCTGCTCTTCCTGGTCTTCGCGCTGGTGATCGGCACGCTGCTGGTGCAGGGCCTGACCCTGCCTGCGCTGGTCCGGCGGCTGCCGCTGCCGGCGCCGGACCGCCAGGCCGAGACGCTGCGCGAGGCCCAGGCCCAGTACGAGGCGTCCCAGGCGGCGGAGGCCCGCCTGGACGCGCTGCTGGAGGATCCGCGCAACCGGCTGCCCGAGGCGCTCGAGTCGCGCCTGCGCCGGTTGCTGGACCGCCGCCGCAACGCCGTCTGGGAGCGGATGGGCGCGCCGGTGCACGAGTCGACGGGGGAGTCCGTCGACAGCGCGTACCGGCGGCTGACCCGCGAGACCCTCGACGCGGAACGGCGCGCGCTGGTCACGCTGCGCGGCGACGACCGGATCGACGACGAGATGCTGCGCCGACTGGTGCGACGTCTGGACTTCGAGGAAGCCCTGATGGTGCACACGGAGGAGTGAGGCACGAGGGGACCACCAGGGGGTTTCTCGCGCAGTTCCCCGCGCCCCTTGATAGTGCAACTGGCTGTCGCGCGAGTACGTGCCCGTGGTGCGCGCGCGGTCAGGGCGCGGTCAGCGGCGCGCGCGAGTCTCGTTCTCGAGAGCGCGGCATACCGCAGCGCGAGAGAACCCCGAGGTGGAACCATGAACGGCAAGCGCGTCCTGATCTCCGGCGCCAGCATCGCCGGCCCCGCCCTCGCCCTCTGGCTCGGCCGCGCCGGATTCGACGTCACCGTCGTCGAGCGGGCCACGTCCTTCCGTGAGGGCGGCGGCGCCGTCGACTACCGCGGCGCCGTCCACCTGACGGTTCTGGCGCGGATGGGCATCCTGGACACCCTGCGCGGCCTGGACACCGCGATGGGCGAGCAGGTCGTCGTCGACGAGGCCGGCCGCGAGGCCGTCCGGCTGCCCGCCTCGTTCATGAGCGGGGAGCTGGAGGTCACCCGCGGCGACCTGGCCCGGACCATCTACGAGGCCGGTCTGGCCCACGCCCGCTACGTCTTCGGTGACTCCATCCGTACACTGACCGAGCACGCCGACGGGGTGACCGTCGAGTTCGAGCAGGGCGGTACCGAGGAGTTCGACCTCGTGGTCGGCGCGGACGGGATGCACTCGGTGACCCGGCGGCTGGCCTTCGGCGAGGAGAGCGAGTTCCGCCGCGACTCCGGCTACTTCTTCGCGACCTTCTCCACCCAGGCGCCCGCGAGCCTCGGCCTACGCGACAGCGGGGTGCTCTGGAACGTCCCCGGGCGGATGGTCGGCCTCTCCAACACCCTCGGCGAGGACGGCGCGATGCTGGTCTTCCACGACCCCGGGCTGCGCTACGACCACCGCGACATCGCGGGGCAACGGGCCATCGTGCAGCAGCACTTCGGCGACGCCGGGTGGGAGGTGCCGGGTGTGCTGAGCACGATGTGGTCGGCGCCCGACTTCTACTTCGACTCGCTGAGCCAGGTCGTCATGGACCGCTGGTCGAACGGCCGGGTCGTGCTGCTCGGCGACGCCGCGTGGGCTCCCGCGCCGGGTGGCATGGGCAACGGGCTCGCCGTGGTCGGCGCGTACGTGCTGGCGGGCGAGCTGGCCATGGCGCCGGACCACGCCACCGCCTTCGCCCGGTACGAGGAGCGGATGCGACCGTACGTGACGACATGCCAGAAGCAGGGGAAAGGCGCCGGCCCGTTCCTGGCCCCGCCCACCGCGAAGAAGCTGAAGCAGCGCAACCGCATCTACCGGGTGCTCTGCAGCCGGCTCATGCGTTCCCTCTTCAATCGGTTGACCACCAAGGCCGCCGAGGCCATCGACTTGCCGGACTACCCGATGTCCGGGGTGCCGCGAGCTGCGGGCGTAGATCTTCTCCCACAGTCGTAAACGAACCCTCAATCCCCCACAAGGGGGGACAAGAAACCACCAAACGGCGGGCTACGCGCGGTGACCCGCGCTGAGCTCGCCGTTTGTTCACCAGTACGTCTGATTGGCGTCGGTTGCTGTGAATTGCCTGTTGACCGGAATTGGACAACCCTGCTTTGCTTTGCCCTCGAAGGCGGGAACACCACAGCCAGTGGTGACAGGTAGCCAATTCTCATGCGCAGCTTATGAGTTGGCCGAACCCCCTTCTGTTCTCCCAGGGCAAGCGGGTGGCCTCCCCCTGTTCCAGTGGCCTCCCGCGACGAGAGAGGATCACTCCCCACATGCGCAACTCCCGCACCAGATGGGCGGCGATATCCAGCGTCGCCTCGCTGACCCTCGCAGCCGCAGGTCTCGCCGCAGCAGCGTCTCCGGCGCAGGCTTCTAACCCGGTCTTCCCCCAGGTCTCGGGCCAGGCCCACCACCACGCGGCGGTGACCGGCTCCGGCATCACGAACGAGTTCAACCCGTTCAGCTCGTCGCTCGGCGCCAGCAAGATCCCGGGCATGAAGCAGTACGAGGCCATGAAGCGGAACCGCATCGCGCACCAGGCGACGGCGGCGGCCACCGGCCAGGAGACGCTGTCCTACGGCGGCGGCGTGGACGGCATCGGCGTCCAGAGCGGTCACTCCAAGGTCTACCTGGTCTTCTACGGCACCCAGTGGGGCACCCAGGGCACCGACGCCAACGGCAACGCGACCTTCAGCGGTGACGCGAACGGTGCCGCGCAGGCCACCCAGAACATGTTCAAGGGCATCGGCACCAACAGTGAGAAGTGGTCCGCCGACCTGACCCAGTGGTGCGACGGCCCGAACGTCGCCTCCGGCGCCGTCAGCTGCCCCTCGAACGCCAACTTCATCCCGTACCAGAGCGGCGGCGTGCTCGCCGGTGTCTGGTACGACAACTCCGCCGCCTCGCCGGCCCAGGCCAGCGGCCACCAGCTCGGCGTCGAGTCCGTCAACGCGGCCGCTCACTTCGGCAACACGACGGCTGCGTCGAACCGGGACGCCTACTACGTCATCCTCTCGCCCCACGGCACCAACCCGGACGACTACCAGAACCCGACCACCGGGTACTGCGCCTGGCACGACTGGAACGGCGACACCACCCTGACCGGCGGCGCCGCGTCCTCGCCCTACGGCGACATCGCCTTCTCGAACCAGCCGTACAACATTGACCAGGGTGCGAACTGCGGCGTCGGCTTCGTCAACTCGCCCGGAACGCTCGACGGCTACACGATGACCCTCGGTCACGAGTGGCACGAGATGATGTCCGACCAGAACCCGGCCGGCGGCTGGACCAACCACGTCACCGGCAGCAGCTACAACGGTCAGGAGAACTCCGACGAGTGCGCCTGGCTCAAGCCCGGCACCACCGGCGGTGCGGCCAACATCTCCTTCGGCAGCTTCGGCACCTACGCCGAGCAGGCCAGCTGGTCGAACGACACCAACTCCTGCGCCATCACCCACACGATCCTGACCCACGGCAACACGGTCACGGTCACCAACCCGGGCACCCAGACCGGCACCGTCGGCACCGCGGCCTCGCTGCAGGTCAGCGCCAGTGACTCGGCGACCGGCCAGACCCTCACCTACTCGGCGAGCGGCCTGCCGGCCGGCCTGTCGATCAACTCCTCGACCGGTCTGATCTCCGGCACCCCGACCGCGACGGGCACCTCCTCCGTCACGGTCACCGCGACGGACACCACCAACGCCACGGGTTCCACCACCTTCAGCTGGACCGAGAACGGCACCGGCGGTGGCGGCGGCGTCACCAACGGCGGCTTCGAGTCGGGTTCCTTCACCGGCTGGACCACCACCGGCAACGCCGCGGTCATCGCGGGTGCGGCCCACTCCGGCAGCTACGGCGCGATGCTGGGTTCGACCAACCCGTCGAACACCTCCACCGCGGCGCAGACCTTCACCGCGCCGACCGGCAGCAGCACGCTGTCCTTCTACTACAGCAACACCTGCCCCGACACGGTCACCTACGACTGGGCCACGGCGACGCTGAAGGACAACACCACGGGCACGACCACCACGGTCCTGGCCCAGACCTGCGCCAGCTCCTCGGCCTGGACCCAGGTCACCTCGGCCGTGACGGCGGGCCACAGCTACACGCTGACGCTCACCAACAAGGACGACAACTACGCGGGCGACCCGACGTACACCTACTACGACGACGTCACCGTGTCCTGAACCACCTGACGTAGCGGCGCGAGCGGAGACCGGCCGGGGGGCGGTCTCCGCTCGTCGCTGCGTTATGCGTTGTGCGTTGTGCGCGAGTCACGCGGAAGCGACGACGCCCTCGACGTGAGTGCCGTCAGGAAGCTCCCAGCCGACGGTGACCGTCCCGAGGGCGGCCTCGACGCCCGAGTGGGGGAGCACTCGGTGGGCGACCGGCGTTCCGGATCCGGTGACGTGCACCTGCACGGACGGGTCAGGGGTGTCGCTCTCGCCCTGGGCCTGGGCCTGCACCTCGCCCCTCAGCAGCGCGGTCAGCTGCGCCAGCAGCACCGGGTCGTGCACGCCGTCGTAGATCCAGCGCGTGCCGAGCACACCATGCTCGGACGTCCCGATCAACGCCGCGTCCGCGCCGTCGAGCGGCGCCCCGCGGTAGGTCAGCGGCAGGTGGTACGCGACGGGCTCGCCCGCGGAGACCTCGGTGACGATCATGAATTCGATGCCGACCTCACCGGCCGGGTCGTCGAGCCGGAACCCGCCGGCCTTGGCGAGCTCCGGCTTGGGTCCGCCCCGGTACCAGGGCTGGGCCGGCAGCCACTCGGTGAGCAGCTCCATCTTGGTGGGGCTCATCGTGGTGCGGTGAACGACGGCCAAAGCGACTCCTTGCGTCGATGGGTCTGATCAAAGTCGGTCGGATCAAAGTCGAGGGCCCGACCGGAATCCCGGTCGGGCCCTCGTGCATGCCTCGGGATCAGGCCTGCTTGGTCTCCCAGAAGATCTTGTCGACCTCGGCGATCAGGTCGAGCGCCTTCTGGCCCGTCGCCGGGTCGGTGGAGGCCTTGGCCGCGGAGAGCGCCTTGAGGGTGTCGTTCACCAGCTGGTGGAGCTGGGGGTACTTCTCGAAGTGGGGCGCCTTGAAGTAGTCGCTCCACAGCACGGAGATGTGGTGCTTCGCCATCTCCGCGCGCTCTTCCTTGATCACGGTCGCGCGAGCGCGGAAGTGCGGGTCCTCGTTGGCCTGGTACTTCTCCTGGGTGGCCTTGACGGACTCAGCCTCGATACGAGCCTGAGCCGGGTCGTAGACGCCGCAGGGGAGGTCGCAGTGAGCGTGGACAGTGACCCGCGGTGCAAAGAGCCGAGAGAACATGGGAGTCCTTCCTGTGATCGTCTTCCCAGGAGGAGGTTACCGCCGAAAGCGCCCGGACTCGCGTCCACCCCGAGTGCTTAGGACAAAGGTCGTAGAAGAGGTGGACTTGCCTCGGCTGCTTGCGAAGATGGAAGCGGGACGAAGCGGACCGGTGGGCGAGGTTGAACGGGATGGCCGAGCGGATGGGTGAAACTGACGGACGGGCGCGGTTGCAGGACCCGCAGGACCCGCAGGAGCCGCCGGAGGGCGGCGCGGTGACAGGGCGGTTCGGCGTGGTCGTGGTTGACGGCCCGTCGATGGCGCCGACGCTGGCGCACGGGGACCACCTGCTCTGCCACTACGGGGCGCGGCTGCGCCCCGGCGCGGTGGTCGTGGCCCAGCACCCGCTCCGGCAGGACCTGCTCGTGGTGAAGCGCGCGGTCGAACGCCGCGCGTACGGCTGGTGGCTCCTGTCGGACAACAGCGCGGTCGAAAGCGACAGCCGCGATTACGGCCCGGTACCTGATTCCCTGGTCCTGGGCCGCGTTCTGCTCCGCTTCTCCCCGAAGCCCGCGTGGCTCGCTCCCTCCACCTGGTGGCACCCAGCGCTCCGCGCCCTCCCCTACGGCTTCGCCCGCCGCTTGGGCGATTTCAGGAGACTGCCGAACCTCTAGGCAAGCCGGCCAATTGCAGTTCCCCGCGCCCCTGGAGAGCGCTACGCGCTCGCCGCTTCGCGTTTGCGGGCGCGGTACGCGGCGACGTTGGCGCGGGTGGCGCAGCGGTCGCTGCAGTAGCGGCGGCTGCGGTTGGTGGAGGTGTCCAGGTACGCGTTCCGGCACGGCGCCGCCTGGCAGATGCCGAGGCGGTCCGCGCCGTGCGCGGTGAGGTGCATGGCAAGGCCCATGCTCGCCAGCGCCGCGTACAGCGCGGTGGCCGTCGGGGCGTTCTCCGCCAGATGCATGTGCCACAGCGGTCGGCCCGACTCGTCCAGGTAGCCGTGGCCGGAGATCACCGGACTGACCGGGTACTCGATCAGCAGTTCGTTGAGCAGGTCCACAGCCCGCGTCTGCTCGCCCTCCGCCGCTGACTCGAAGACCCCGCGCAGCCGCGCGCGGACCCCGCGCAGCCGGTTGACGTCGGCCTCCTCGGCCAGCTTCGCGCCGCGGCCGCCCGGACTGAACAGCCGCCGCACTTCATCGACGCTCGTCAGGGCGTCCTTGCCGCGCTCGGGCTCCTCGGTGTTGACCAGCCTGACGGCGAAGTCCGCGTAGGTGGTGAGTTCCATGAGTCGTCGTCCTCGGCAAAGTAATGACTCTTCTGACGATCAGGGTATTACGGATCGCGGCGATCTGGCATGGACAGCCCGCCTGACCCAGAAGTATGGCGCTTCGAGGCGTCCTGTGATGACCGCGTGTGATGAAGCCGACCGATTCTCGAGGCCCCCGGCTGCCCAGAACGCGCCGGGCTGTGTCAAAATCGGCAGACGGGTGACCCCCGTCAGTCGAGCAGGCCTACCGGATCGGGACCGATCCGGGTGGTGCGCAGGACCGGAAGCCACGACAGCGCTCCGGATCCGAGGCACCGTCCGTACGTCCGGCCTCTCGCCGTCAGGCGTTTGTACCGTTCGTCCACTTTTGTGTGTTCGTGTCCCCGTCTGTGCGGGCGGATCTCACGACACGGCAGGGTCGAAAGCCCGACCCTGGGGGACGAAAGCACGAAGCTGCGGCGGCAATGTCCCGACTAGTGTCGAGATCGGCATCGAACCGGACGCATCAACCAGCTCAACCCACCCTCAATGAACGACGACGAAGAGGTCCTCGTGGCAGCCGAGATCATCAGCCCCCGTCCCCTGGACGACCAGGAGCCGATCGACCCCGCTTTCGCTCTCCACCGCGGCGGCAAGATGGAGATCCACGCGACGGTCCCGGTCCGTGACGCGGACGACCTTTCCCTTGCCTACACCCCCGGTGTCGCGCGAGTCTGCACGGCCATCGCCGAGCATCCGGAGCTCGTCAACGACTACACGTGGAAGTCCAACGTGGTCGCCGTCGTCACCGACGGCACCGCCGTGCTCGGGCTCGGGGACATCGGCCCGGAGGCGTCCCTGCCCGTGATGGAGGGCAAGGCGATCCTCTTCAAGCAGTTCGGCGGCGTCGACGCGGTGCCGATCGCGCTGGCCACCAAGGACGTGGACGAGATCGTCGAGACCGTCGTGCGGCTGGCGCCGTCCTTCGGTGGAGTGAACCTCGAGGACATCTCGGCGCCGCGCTGCTTCGAGATCGAGCGTCGCCTCCAGGAGGCCCTCGACATCCCGATCTTCCACGACGACCAGCACGGCACCGCCGTCGTCACGCTCGCGGCGCTGCGGAACGCCGCCAAGCTGACCGGCCGCACCCTGGCCGATCTGCGCGCCGTCATCTCCGGCGCGGGCGCGGCCGGCATCGCGATCGCCAAGATCCTGGTCGGCGCGGGCATCGGCGACGTCTCGCTCTGTGACCGCAAGGGCGTCGTCCACGTCGGCCGCACCGACCTGACCGACGTGAAGCGCGAGATCGCCGAGCTCACCAACCGCGGCGGTCTGACCGGCTCGCTCGCGGACGTGCTGGCCGGCGCGGACGTCTTCATCGGCGTCTCCGGCGGCACCGTGCCGGAGGAGGCGGTGGCCGCGATGGCCAAGGACTGCCTGATCTTCGCCATGGCCAACCCCACCCCGGAGGTCCACCCCGACATCGCGCACAAGTACGCGGCGGTCGTGGCCACGGGTCGTTCGGACTACCCGAACCAGATCAACAACGTGCTGGCGTTCCCCGGCATCTTCGCCGGCGCGCTCCAGGTGCGCGCCTCGCGCATCACCGAGGGCATGAAGATCGCCGCGGCGGACGCGCTCGCCGGGCTGGTCGGCGAGGACCTCTCCGCGGAGCAGGTCATCCCGAGCCCGTTCGACGAGCGGGTCGCCCCGGCGGTCACCAAGGCCGTCGCCGAGGCGGCGCGCGCCGAGGGTGTCGCCCGCGCGTAGTCCGGCTTTCCGTGCCTGCCGCGGAGCCGTAGATCACATCGTGGCGCGGTTCCGCGGCGGCCAGGCGCGGCCCTAGGGTCGAGGCATGTTCGCTGCCTATGCCGCACGTATCGCGCCGGACGACCCGCTGAGCGGTCTCGAGCTCGGGGAGCGCCCGGAGCCCGAGGCCCGGCCCGGCTGGAGTGTCGTCACCGTCAAGGCCGCCTCGCTCAACCATCACGACCTGTGGTCGCTGCGCGGTGTCGGGCTCTCCGGCGACAAGCTGCCGATGATCCTCGGCTGCGACGCGGCAGGCGTCGACGAGGACGGCAACGAGGTCGTCCTCCACTCCGTCATCGGCCAGACGGGCCACGGCGTCGGCCCGCGCGAACCGCGGTCGATCCTGACGGAGCAGTACCAGGGCAGCTTCGCGGAGAAGGTCGCCGTGCCGACCTGGAACCTGCTGCCCAAGCCGGCCGAGCTCTCCTTCGAGGAGGCCGCGTGCCTGCCGACGGCGTGGCTGACGGCGTATCGGATGCTCTTCACCAACGCCGGCGTGAAGCCCGGCGACACCGTCCTGGTCCAGGGCGCGGGCGGCGGCGTCGCCACGGCCCTGATCGTGCTCGGCAAGGCGGCCGGACTGCGGGTCTGGACGACCTCCCGCGACGAGGCGAAGGGCGCGCGGGCGGTGGCGCTGGGGGCTGACGCCTGGTTCCCCAGTGGCGCGAGGCTCCCCGACCGGGTGGACGCGGTGATGGAGACGGTCGGCGCGGCGACGTGGTCACACTCCATCAAGTCCCTGAAGCCGGGCGGAACCCTGGTCATCTCCGGCGCGACCAGCGGCCCGAACCCGCCTGCGGCGGAGCTGACCCGGATCTTCTTCCTGGAGCTCAGGGTCGTCGGCTCGACCATGGGCACGAAGGAAGAGCTCGCGGGCCTGCTGGCCTTGTGCCAGACGGCGGGCGTCCGGCCCGTCATCGACTCCGTGCTGCCCCTCGCCGACGCCCGCGAGGGCTTCGCCCGCATGGAGAAGGGCGACGTCTTCGGCAAGATTGTGCTGAAGCCGTAAGTTGCACCGCCTAGGGGCGCGAGGAACTGCGCGACAAGCCACCCGATGTGGTGTGTCGCTGAACGAGCAGGGCCATCCGCATCGGGTGGTTGCTCGCGCACGCAGTTCATCGAGCAGAGCCTCGCGCCCCTTAGGTCAGCGCAAGCGCTTGGCAGCGTCAGCCAGTACTGCCCTCGCACGCTGCAGGCTGTCCGCCGTCACGCCCGAGTCCCGAGCGCCGTCGCGGACCTCATCGCGGAAGCGGTCAAGCAGCGCGCTCAGCTCGCGCAGCGGCTCGCCCTCGGTGTCCACTCGCGTCCAGCTCGGCAGATCCTCGGGTGCGCCGTCCGCCTTTTCGAAGTCCACGGGCGACTCGCTCGCCGGAGTCGTCCAGCGCGAAGGGTCGGCCAGGCCGCTCAGCGTGCGGGTCAGTTCGGAGAGGCCCTCCGAGAGGCCCGTCGGCCAGTCGCCGCTCTTGATGTGCGAACGGATCTGTTCGCCTATGCGCGTCGCCTCGCGCCGCGCCTGCTCGCGGACCGCGCGGGCCTGCTCCCGCGCCTCGTGGGCCTCCTGCTTCGCGGAGCGGGCCTGTTCCTTGGCCTCGCGGGCCTGCTCCCGTGCCTGCTCCTTGGCGACGCGCCACTCCTCCTTGGCCCGCTGCCAGGAGTCGTGGTCGGCGCGCCAGACGTCGTCCCCGAAGCGGGTCTGACGGCGCGTCTCCTTCGCCGCCGCCCGCATCTCCTCGCGCAGCACCTGCGCGGAGTCGCGGACGTCCTCGCGGATCTGGTCGGCGAGCTGGGAGACGGAGTCGTGGATCTCGGCCTCCAGCTCGGTGAGTTCAGCACCGCGCGCGGTCAGTTCCGCGCGGCCGGCCTCGGTGATCCGGTAGACCTTGCGGCCACCCTCGACCGAGTGCTCGACCAAGCCCTCCTGCTCCAGCTTGGCCAGCCGCGGGTAGACCGTGCCGGCGGAGGGGGCGTAGAGCCCGTGGAAGCGCTCCTCCAGCAGACGTATGACCTCGTAGCCGTGGCGCGGCGCCTCGTCCAGCAGCTTGAGCAGGTAGAGACGGAGGCGGCCATGGGCGAATACGGGACGGCTCATGCCTCGTCAGCCCCCTTCTGGAAGTCGATCGCGAGCGGCGTAGCGTCCTGCGGAGTGTCCGCCTGGGGGGCGTCGTCCTCGTCGGGACGGCGCAGGACGGCGACGGAACCGGAGACCGTGGTGATCTTCACACGGCTGGTGCCCGCGCCCAGCGTGCCGGTGATCCGCTTGGCTCCCCACATGCCGCTGACCTGCAGCTGGTCGAAAGAGGAGGAGATGGAGCCGCTGGTGGTGTCGGCCCGGACCTGGGCATCCGCAGGAGCGGGGATGCGTACGGCCACCTCGCCGGAGATATTGGTGAGCTCCACGTCGGCGGCCGCCGGACGGTCGAGGTCGACCGTCATCGCGCCGCTGACGGAGTTGGCCTTCAGCGCGCCGCTGGTACCGGCGAAGACGGTGAGCGCGCCGGACACAGTGTTGATCTTAAGCCCTCCGGACGTCTCGTGGGCCTCGACTGCACCGGAAACTGTGTTCGCATCCACCTGGCCGCTGACCCGAACCAGCGTCAGCCCGCCGCTGGCGGAGTTGGCGTGGACCCGGCCGGCGATGCCGGAGACGATCGCGTCGGAGGAGGCCGAGCCGATCTCGACGTCGACCTCGGCGGGGACGACCAGCGAGACCACCGCGCGGCGCTTCTGCCGCAGGCCCTCGATCCAGCGGCCGAGCGCCTTCCACTGGAAATCCTTCCAGTGCAGATCCTCGTAGCTGATCTCCAGCTCGCCGTCGACCAGCGCGACCTCGAGCGGCAGGCCGTCGACCTCCGAGACCTCGAGCCGGGCCGGGCCCTCGCCGGCGACGACGTTCACCGCACCCGCCATGGTGCGCACCTTCACGCGGTGCACCGGCTCGCCGAAGGTGATCTTCTGCGGCTCGCTGACGGTCCACTTCTCGGACATACCGGACTCCCCGATGCTCGACGGTCACGCCGCCCTCCGGCGCGCCTTCTGGTATTCACGATATATCGCGCCCATGGAGAGTCAAGCTATATCGCGAGAATCAGGGTCGCTCTCAGGGAAGCGTCAGGGTCCCGTCGATCTCCGGGACTACGCGTCCGCGCTACTCCTCGTCCTCGTCGTCGAGTCGGGCCAGCCAGGTGGCCAGCCGCTCGATCGGCACCTCGAACTCCGGGTTCAGGTCGACGAACTCCTGCAGGCGGTCGGCCAGCCAGTCGAAGCCGACCTCCTCCTCACCTCGGCGGTTCTGCAGCTCCTCGATGCCACGGTCGGTGAAGTACATCCACAAGCTCCCAGTTGAAGACGAGAAGGCGAGAAGGCGAAGGGCCCGGCCCCGCGAGCGAACGCGAGACCGGGCCCAGGGGTACTACTGGTTCACACTACGACAGCGCTGGGTCAGAGCTGGGTCAGAGCGAGAAGACCTCGTCGATCAGTCCCTGCTGCTCCTGCTTGTGCCGGTTCGCCGAGCCGACCGCCGGAGCGGAGGAGGCCTGACGGGCGACGCGGCGCAGACGGCCGCGGTTGGCGGAGGGGCCGACCACGACGTCGATGTGGTCCACCAGGTTGAGCGCGATGAACGGCCAGGCGCCCTGGTTCGACGGCTCCTCCTGCGCCCAGACGTACTGCACGTCGGTGCTGTAGCGCTTGAGCTCCTCCTGGAGCTCCGCCACCGGCAGCGGGTACAGCCGCTCGACGCGGACGATCGCCGTGTCGGTGATGCCGCGCTCCGTGCGGGCCGCCTCCAGGTCGTAGTAGAACTTGCCGGCCGTGATGACGACCTTGCGCACGTTCGCCGGGTCGACCGTCGAGTCGCCGATGACCGGGCGGAAGCCACCGCTGGTGAACTCATCCGCCTTCGACGCCGCCGCCTTGTTCCGCAGCATCGACTTCGGGGTGAAGACGATCAGCGGCTTGTGGTGCGGGTTGTGGGTCTGCCAGCGCAGCAGGTGGAAGTAGTTCGACGGCAGCGTCGGCATCGCGACCGTCATGTTGTTCTCCGCGCACATCTGCAGGAAGCGCTCGGGACGCGCGGACGAGTGGTCCGGGCCCTGGCCCTCGTAGCCGTGCGGGAGCAGCAGCGTGACGCCGGAGTTCTGGCCCCACTTGGTCTCGGCGGAGGTGATGAACTCGTCCACCACCGTCGAGGCGCCGTTGACGAAGTCGCCGAACTGCGCCTCCCACATCACCAGCGCGTCCGGACGGGCCAGCGAGTAGCCGTACTCGAAGCCCATCGCCGCGTACTCGCTGAGCAGCGAGTCGTAGACGGTGTAGCGGGCCTGGTCCTCGGTCAGGTAGAGCAGCGGGGTGTAGTCCTCGCCGGTCTTGTTGTCGACCAGCACGGCGTGCCGCTGGCCGAAGGTGCCGCGGCGGCTGTCCTGGCCGGCCAGGCGGACCGGGTGGCCCTCCATCAGCAGCGAGCCGATGGCGAGCGTCTCGCCCATGGCCCAGTCGATGGTGCCGTCCTCGATCATCGCCGCGCGGCGCTGCAACTGCGGCAGCAGACGCGGGTGGACGGTCAGCCAGTCGGGCAGCGCGACCTGGGACTCGGCGATGCGCTTGACCATCTCCTGGGAGATGCCCGTCTGCACCGCGACCGGGAAGGTCGCCTGCGGACGCTCGGACACGGCCGGGACCGGCGTCACGTTGGCCTCGCGGACCTCCGCGAAGACCTTCTCCAGCTGGTCCTGGTAGTCCTTGAGCGCCTGCTCGGCCTCCTCCAGGGTGATGTCGCCGCGACCGATCAGACCCTCGGTGTAGAGCTTGCGCACCGAGCGCTTCTTGTCGATCAGGTCGTACATCAGCGGCTGGGTGAAGCTCGGGTTGTCGGCCTCGTTGTGACCGCGGCGGCGGTAGCAGATGAGGTCGATGACCACGTCCTTGTGGAACGCCTGGCGGAACTCGAAGGCCAGCCGCGCCACGCGGACCACGGCCTCAGGGTCGTCGCCGTTCACGTGGAAGATCGGCGCCTCGATCATGCGGGCCACGTCGGTGCAGTACATCGAGGACCGCGAGGCGGCCGGGGCGGCGGTGAAGCCGACCTGGTTGTTGATCACGACGTGCACGGTGCCGCCGGTGCGGTAGCCGCGCAGCTGCGACATGTTCAGCGTCTCGGCCACCACGCCCTGGCCCGCGAAGGCCGCGTCGCCGTGGATCTGGATCGGCAGCACGTCGAAGGAGTCGCCGGCCTTGTCCAGGATGTCCTGCTTGGCGCGGGCGATGCCCTCGACGATCGGGTCGACCGCCTCCAGGTGGGACGGGTTGGCGGCGAGCGAGACCTTGATCGTCTCGCCGTCCAGGCCGGTGAAGGTGCCCTGGGAGCCCAGGTGGTACTTCACGTCGCCGGAGCCGTGCATCGACTTCGGGTCGAGGTTGCCCTCGAACTCGCGGAAGATCTGCGCGTAGGACTTGCCGACGATGTTGGCCAGCACGTTGAGGCGGCCGCGGTGGGCCATGCCCATGACGGCCTCGTCCAGGCGGGACTCGGCCGCCGAGTCCAGTACCGCGTCCAGCAGCGGGATGACGGACTCGCCGCCCTCCAGCGAGAAGCGCTTCTGGCCGACGTACTTGGTCTGCAGGAAGGTCTCGAACGCCTCGGCCGCGTTGAGGCGGCGCAGGATGCGCAGCTGCTCCTCGCGCTCCGGACGGTCGTGGCCGCGCTCGACGCGGGCCTGGATCCAGCGGCGCTGCTTCGGGTCCTGGATGTGCATGTACTCGATGCCGACGGTGCGGCAGTACGAGTCGCGCAGCACACCGAGGATGTCGCGCAGCTTCATCATCGTGTGGCCGGCGAAGCCGCCGACCGCGAACTCGCGCTCCAGGTCCCAGAGCGTGAGGTCGTGCGCCTGGACGTCGAGGTCCGGGTGCTTGCGCTGCTTGTACTCGAGCGGGTCGGTGTCGGCCATCAGGTGGCCGCGGACGCGGAAGGAGTGGATCAGCTCCATCACGCGGGCGGTCTTGTTGACCTCGTTGTCGTGGCCGCGGGCCACGTCGGTCGCCCAGCGGACCGGCTCGTAGGGGATGCGCAGCGACTCGAAGATCTTGTCGTAGAACTCGCCCTGCCCCAGCAGCAGCTGGTGCATGGTGCGCAGGAACTCGCCGGACTGCGCGCCCTGGATGACCCGGTGGTCGTAGGTGGACGTCAGGGTCATCACCTTGGAGACGCCCATCCGGGCCAGGTTCTCCTCGGCGGAGCCCTGGAACTCGGCCGGGTACTCCATCGAGCCGACGCCGAGGATGGTGCCCTGTCCGGGCATCAGGCGCGGCACGGAGTGGACGGTGCCGATGCCGCCGGGGTTGGTCAGCGAGCAGGTGACGCCCGAGAAGTCGTCGACGGTCAGCTTGTTCTGCCGGGCGCGTCGGACGATGTCCTCGTAGGCCTGCCAGAAGCCGAAGAAGTCGAGCGTCTCGGCGTTCTTGATCGCGGCCACGACCAGCTGCCGGTCGCCGTTGGGCTTGGTCAGGTCGATCGCCAGGCCGAGGTTGATGTGCTCCGGCTTGACCAGGAAGGGCTTGCCGTCCTTCTCCTGGAAGCCGTAGTTCATCGCCGGCATCGCCTTGATCGCCTGGACCATGGCGTAGCCGATGATGTGGGTGAAGGACACCTTGCCGCCGCGGGCGCGCTTGAGGTGGTTGTTGATGACGATGCGGTTGTCGATCAGCAGCTTCGCCGGGATGGCGCGGACGCTGGTCGCGGTGGGCATCGTGAGCGAGGCGTCCATGTTCGTCACGATCCGGGCCGCGGGGCCCTTCAGTGCGACGAGCTCAGGTCCTGACGGTGCCTCGGCGGGGGCGGTCACGTTGGTGCTGTCCTTCACGGTGTCGGCAGGTTGGGCCGGAGTGGCCGAAACGCGCTGGGTGGGCGCGACAGGCGCAGCAGGCTTCTGAGTGAGAGGCGCGGCTGCGGCAGCCGGAACGGCTGCGGGGGACGGAGCGGGAGCGGCGGCTACGGGAGCCGGTGCGGGTACCGCTGCAGCGGCCGGGGCCGGGGGCGCCTCGGTCACGACGACGGCGGTGGCACCCGCGGTCTGAGCACCCTGAGCACTCTCGGCACCCTGGGTGTTCTGGGCGTGCTTGTAGTCAGCGAAGAAGTCCCACCAGGCCCGGTCGACCGAGTTCGGGTCCTGGAGGTACTGCTGGTAGATCTCGTCCACGAGCCACTCGTTCGGGCCGAAGGCGGCCCCGGGGCCGGGTTCGGCCGTGGTGGCAGGTGAGCTGTTCGAGTTATGGGGGGACTGTGGCGACACGGCGGCAACCGCCCTCTTCCGCTTCCGTGTGAATGGTGGACAGCGGGTAGTAAGGCTACGCCTCCGCCGCACGTCCGCGCAGGTCCCGCAGAGCAAGCGTCGCCCAGATCACAGTCCGGTCGCAAACAATGGCCGAAAAAGAATGTTAGATCTTGGACGTGATGGGGGATAACGAGAGGCTGTTCGTGCGGCCGGGCGCGGTCGATTCGGGCATTCTTCCGGTTCAGGACTGTGCGTGCGGCAGGATCGCCTGCGCCCGCCTCGGTCCCGGCAGCTGGACCCGGATCAGGCAGCCCTGAGGGGCGTCGGCCACCGCGATGGTGCCGTCGTGCAGCTCGACCGCCCAGCGGGCGATGGCGAGACCGAGCCCGGTGCCGCCGTCGGAGCCGGGTCCCTGGGCGGTGGCCACGCTGCCGCGCCCGAAGCGTTCGAATACCCGGGCCCGGTCGGCGGGGGAGATGCCAGGCCCCTCGTCGGCGACGTCCACCAGCAGCCCGCCGTCCTCGGCGCGTCGGGCCCGCACGGTGACCGTGCCGTCCTTCGGACTGTGCCGGCAGGCGTTGTCGACCAGGTTGGCGACGACCTGGTGCAGCCGCTCCGCGTCCGCGGTGGCGGTGAGCGCGGCGGAGACGTCCAGACGCAGCGCGACGTCCGTGCGGCGCTTGCTGGCGCCGCCGGAGACCGAGCCGTCCACGGTCAGCCCGCGCAGCACGCCCGCGAGGAACGGCTCGACCTCGAAGTCGCGCAGTTCCAGCGCGTCCACGCCGTCGGCCAGCTTGGACAGGTCCAGCAGGTGGGCGACCAGGCGGCCGAGCCGCTCGGTCTGCTCCAGGGCGGCGGCCATCGTGGCCGGTTTCGGCTCCACGACGCCGTCGACCACGTTCTCCAGCACGGCGCGCAGGGCGGCTATCGGGGTGCGTAGCTCGTGCGAGACGTTGGCGATCAGCTCGCGCCGCTGCCGGTCGGCGGCGGCGAGGTCGTCGGCCATGGTGTTGAAGGCGACGGCCAGCTCGCCGACCTCGTCGAGCGAGCGAGTGTGCACGCGGCGAGTGTAGTCGCCGGCGGCCATGGCCCGCGCGGCGGCGGTCATCTCGCGCAGCCCCGAGGTCATGCCGTGCGCCAGCAGCTGGGTGATCAGCAGCGAGGCGATCACCGAGAAGACCATCACCACCCGGATCTGGGTGGAGGAGTTCAGCGCCAGGACCACCATCAACGTGGAGATGCAGACCGAGGCCAGCACCAGCACGTTGAGCCTGGCCTTGACCGAGCGCAGCGGGTCCAGCGGGCGCAGCCCGGCCCAGAACCGCTCGGCCCGGCCGGGGCTCGGCGGCGGCGCCTGCGTGTGCGTCCGCGTCCTGCTCACGACGTCCTCAAGGGTTGGGGGGCCTCACGGGTTGGGGGACTCCAGCGCGTAGCCGACGCCGTGGACGGTGCGGATCCAGTTCGCGCCGATCTTCCTGCGCAGCGCCTTCACGTGGCTGTCGACGGTGCGGGTGCCGGAGGCGTCGGTCCAGTCCCAGACCTCCGCGAGGAGCTGCTCACGGGTCAGCACCGCGCGCGGCTGCTGGGCCAGGCAGGCCAGCAGGTCGAACTCGGTCGGGGTGAGGTGGACGTCGTCGCCGGAGACCCGGACGCGGCGCTGGATGTGGTCGATCTCCAGATCGCCCAGGCGCAGCGTGCCGCCCATCGGGGTGCGCGCGGCGAGCTGGGCGCGCTCGATCCGGCGCAGCAGCACGTTGACCCTGGCGGCCAGCTCGCGCATCGAGAAGGGTTTGGTCATGTAGTCGTCCGCGCCGACGCCGAGCCCGACCAGCAGGTCCGTCTCGTCGTCACGCGCGGTGAGCATCAGCACCGGCACCGGGCGCTGCGCCTGGATCCGACGGCAGACCTCCAGGCCGTCGAAGCCGGGCAACATCACGTCGAGCACGACCAGGTCGGGCTGCCAGGTCTGGAAGCAGTCCACCGCCGTCGGGCCGTCATGGGAGACGGCGACACGGAAGCCCTCCGCGCCCAGTCGGGCCGCGATCGACTCCGCGATCGTCGGTTCGTCCTCGACGACCAGCACTCTGCGCTGGTTGCCCAGCCCGTTGTTCGTCTGCTGCTGTACATCCGTCACGGTCACGCCACCGCCCCCAGGGCCTCGCGTTCGCGGGCCCGAGCTGAATCGGACCCTCCGGTTCGTACGGTTCGTACGGTGCCCCCACCCAGTCACTGCTAGTCGCAGCGTACGGACCGGATGCCCGCTGTGGCAGGCCGTCGTGGGATAAACCGACCCTTCGGGGGGTGGCACGGGCAGAGACCATACCGTGCGTCACCTATACGCGCGAGGACAGGTACACGACATCGGGAGCGCCACGCTCCACATGCACCGGGACCTCAATCACCTCGATCCGGGCAAAGCGGGCGCGCAGCCGCGCCTCGAACTCCCGCGAGTGCGCGGCGCTCCAGACGGCCAGAACGCCCTCGTCGGCGAGCGTCCGGCCGAGCAGGTCCAGGCCGGCCTCGCCGTAGAGCGAGTCGTTGGACTCGGTGACGGTCCAGTCGGGGCCGTTGTCGATATCGAGGCAGAGTGCGTCGTAGCGGGTCTCGGTGGTTCGCAGGTGTTCCAGCAGATCCGCGTGGACGATCTCGGTCCGCGGATCCCCGTGCCCGGTTCCGGCGAAGGGTGCCAACGGGGCGTCACCCTGCGTATGCCATTCGATGATCGCCTGTTCCCGCTCGACGACGGTGATCCGCGAGGGCCGCCGGTCCTGCGCGGCCTCGGCGAGCGAGAAGCCGACGCCGAGCCCGCCGATCAGCAGGTGCGCTCCGCGCGGGGAATCAAGCGCGTCGAGCGCGGCGCTGATGAGCATGCGTTCGGAGCGGCCGTCGGAGGTGTCCATGAGGAAGGTCCCGTTGGCGATGATCTCGAAGTTCGGGCCTCGGCGGCGCAGGGCCACTTCGCCGTGGGGGCCTTCGCGACGGTCGAGCAGTTCGGGGGCGTCGTCGAGGTGCATGGGCTCATGGTGCCTGACTTGCACTGACCGCCGGCGTGCGGATGGCTCTGTGCGTTCGGGGCTCTACCTGGGTGAGTGGCTTGTCGCGCAGTTCCTCGCGCCCCTGAGGGTGATCGCTGAGAGCGAACAGGGCCGGGGAACAATGGTGGGGTCATGAACCTTTAGTCCAGGTAACTCAACTTGAATGACCGGGGAGAGATCATGGCTTCGACTTCCACAACGCTCACCCTGCCGGTGCTGCCGCTCGACGACGACGCGGTACTCCCCGGCATGGTCGTTCCGCTCGACCTTTCCGACCCGGACGTCCGTGCCGCAGTGGAGGCCGCGCAGGCGGCGGTCCGGGAGACGGGGGCGCACGCCCCCGGCATCAGGACGGTGGCGAACGCCCGCAAGGCGCGCGTCCTGCTCGTCCCGCGTATCGACGGCGCCTACGGCGCGATCGGCACGGTGGCGACGATCGAGCAGGTCGGCCGCCTGGCAGACGGCGATCCCGCCGCGCTGGTGCGCGGAGTCCGCCGGGTCCGGATCGGGGCGGGGACGACCGGGCCCGGTGCCGCGCTCTGGGTCGAGGCCGTCGCGGTCGAGGAGACCGCCGTGCCCGAGCCGCTGCCCGGCTCCATCGCCGAGATCGTGCGCGAGTACAAGGCGCTGACCACCACGTGGCTGCAGAAGCGCGGCGCGTGGCAGGTCGTCGACCGGGTCGCCCAGATCGAGGGCGTCTCCGAGCTCGCCGACAACATCGGCTACGCGCCCTTCCTGACCGTGGCCCAGAAGGTCCAGGTCCTGGAGGAGCTGGACCCGATCGCCCGCCTGAAGGTCTCGCTGGAGCTGCTCAAGAACCACCTGGCCGAGGCGGAGGTCCAGGAGACCATCCGCAAGGACGTCCAGGAGGGCATGGAGAAGCAGCAGAAGGAGTTCCTGCTCCGCCGCCAGCTGGACGCGGTGAAGAAGGAGCTCGCCGACCTCAACGGCGAGCCGGATTCCGAGGAGGAGGACTACCGCGTCCGCGTCGAGGCCGCCGACCTGCCCGAGAAGGTCAAGGAAGCCGCCCTCAAGGAGGTCGACAAGCTGGAGCGCTCCTCCGACGCCTCCCCCGAGGGAAGCTGGATCCGCACCTGGCTGGACACCGTCCTCGAGCTGCCCTGGAACACCCGGACCGAGGACGCCTACGACATCGCCGGCGCCCGGGCCGTGCTGGACGCGGACCACTTCGGTCTGGACGACGTCAAGGAGCGCATCGTCGAGTACCTGGCTGTGCGCAAGCGCCGGGCTGATCGTGGGCTCGGGCTGGTCGGTGGCCGTCGCGGCGGTGCCGTGCTGGCGCTGGTCGGTCCTCCCGGCGTCGGCAAGACGTCGCTGGGCGAGTCTGTCGCACGGGCGATGGGACGCGAGTTCGTCCGGGTCGCACTCGGCGGCGTCCGTGACGAGGCGGAGATCCGTGGCCACCGGCGTACCTACGTCGGCGCGCTTCCCGGCCGCATCGTGCGGGCGATCAAGGAGGCCGGCTCGATGAACCCGGTCGTGCTGCTGGACGAGATCGACAAGGTCGGCTCGGACTACCGCGGCGACCCGGCGGCGGCGCTGCTCGAGGTCCTGGACCCGGCGCAGAACCACACCTTCAGGGACCACTACCTGGAGGTCGAGCTGGACCTCTCCGACGTGGTCTTCCTGGCGACGGCCAACGTGCTGGAGGCCATCCCGGAGCCGCTGCTCGACCGGATGGAGCTGGTGCGCCTGGACGGCTACACCGAGGACGAGAAGGTCGTCATCGCCCGTGACCACCTGCTCCCGCGTCAGCTGGAGCGGGCCGGTCTGGGCGCGGACGAGGTCGTCCTGGACGAGTCGGCCCTGCGCAAGCTCGCCGCCGAGTACACGCGTGAGGCCGGTGTCCGCACGCTGGAGCGCGCGGTCGCGCGGATCCTGCGCAAGGTCGCGGCCCAGCAGGAGCTCGGCGAGGAGGGCGCGGAGCTGCCGCGCACCGTCGGCGAGTCCGACCTGCGCGGCCTGATCGGCCGGCCGCGGTTCACCCCCGAGCACGCGCAGGAGCCGGAAGAGCGGCGGACGGCGGTGCCGGGCGTCGCGACGGGTCTTGCGGTGACGGGCGCGGGCGGCGACGTCCTGTTCGTCGAGGCCTCGCTGAACGACCCGGAGACGGGCAGCAGCGGGCTGCAGCTGACGGGTCAGTTGGGCGAGGTCATGAAGGAGTCGGCGCAGATCGCGCTCAGCTTCCTTCGGTCGCACGGCGCGGAGCTGGAGCTGCCGGTCACGTCTCTGCGTGAGCGCGGCGTCCACATCCACGTCCCTGCGGGCGCGGTCCCGAAGGACGGCCCGAGCGCGGGTGTGACGATGACGACAGCCCTGGCCTCGCTGCTGTCCGGCCGGAAGGTGCGACCGGATGTCGCGATGACGGGCGAGGTCTCGCTGACCGGCCGCGTGCTGCCGATCGGCGGCGTCAAGCAGAAGCTGCTGGCAGCGGACCGGGCAGGCATCACAACGGTGCTGATCCCCTCCCGCAACGAGGCGGACCTGGACGACGTCCCTGCGGAGGTCCTCTCCCGCCTCACCGTCCACGCGGTCTCCGACGTCCGCCAGGTCCTGGACCTGGCGCTGGAGCCGGCGGTCTCTCTGAGCAAGCCTGAGCAGGTGGCTGCGTAAGCAGCCAGGGGTGCGGGGCTCTGCTTGATCAACTGCGCGCGCGAGCAACCACCCAGTGCGGATGGCCCTGCTCGTTCGTCGGGTCACCACGCAGGGTGGCTTGTCGCGCAGTTCCCCGCGCCCCTGACGAGCTACCGCAAAGTGCCTGTGTGCGGGTCCCTGGCGGTCAGGCAATACAGCCCAGCTGCCGGGTCTCGCATGACGATCCAGTGCGGGTACTCCGCAACGAAGCTCGCGCCCAACTTCTCGTGTGCGGTCCGTGCGGCCCAGCGATCCGCGCAGGCGAAGTCCAGGCGGGCCCCCGTCGCACGCGGCTCGTCCAGCCGCTGGAGGAGGATGCGGACCGGCAGTTCCGCCGGGGGCTTGGCCACCCGGAACTCCGGCCGCGATCCCGTCAGGATCGGCCAGCCCGTCAGCTCGCCCCAGAACGCCGACTCCGTCTCGAACGCCTCCGGCGCGATGTCGATGGAGACCTGATCGAGGCGGGTGTTCTCGAACACCGGTGGTCGCACCGCCTCACCCGCCCAGGCGCCCACACAGAAGTGCTGACCCGACGGCGAAGACAGCACCGCCCAGTCGCCGTGGTCCGCGACCAGGCGTGCGTTCAGACCCGCCGCCCGGTCGATCCATCCCCGGACGTCCTCGACGTGGAAGTCCAGGTGCGCACCGGACCCACCCTCGCCCTGCAGCTTCACGGCGGCGTCCGCGCCGTCACCCGGCAGCAGCGTCGCGAACTCGTCGTCCTCCCCGCGTCGCGGGCTCAACGTCGTCCCGGTCACCGCGGTCCAGAACTCCGCCGCCTGCTCGAAGCGGTCCCGTGGTCGGTCGACGAAGGCGTACACCCAGCGGATCATGCCTGCTCCTCCCCAACGCGCTACCGGCCGAGCGTAGCCTGCGTCACAGTGCTGTCCCGGCCAGAACCGGAGGGTCCGAAGGCGCGTTCCCACTGGGGACAGGAGACCTGCGAGAATGCGACGGTTCCGAGACCGTCGGCGAAGTATGGGTGGGTGCAGAAGATGGGCGCACGTGGCTCGCGGAGTGCAGCCGTGGACGTGGCACCAGGGGCGAAGCGGAAGCGGAACCTGGAGCTGTTCCTGCTGCTGTTCGCGATCGTCGTGTGCGTGTTCGCGGACATCAACGCCGAACTCGGCCTGAACGGCAAGCTGCCCAGTGGCTTCCTCATGCAGGTGCTCGGCCTCTCGGCCATCGCGGTGGTCGCGCATCTGGTCGTCCGGCGCTGGGCGCCCTACGCCGACCCGCTGATCCTGCCGATCGCGGTCCTGCTCACCGGCCTGGGTCTCGTGGTGATCCACCGGCTCGACGACTCCTACGCCAAGGTGTACCGGTCGACTCCTGCGGCCCCGAACCAGGTGATGTGGACCGGCATAGCCGTCGTGATCTTCGCCGCGCTGGTCATCCTGATCAAGCACCACCGGCAGCTGTCCCGGTACACCTACCTGCTGATGGCGGGCTCGCTGATCGCTCTTGTGGCGCCGGCGTTCTTCGGTGGGGACGTCTACGGTGCGCGTCGCTGGATCCGGCTCGGCCCGCTCTCGTTCCAGCCGGGTGAGTTCACCAAGCTCGCGATCATCGTCTTCTTCGCCAGCTACCTGATGGCGAACCGCGACGCGCTCGCGCTGGTCGGCCGTAAGTTCATGGGCGTCGCCCTGCCGCGCGGCCGGAACATGGGCCCGATCCTCGTCGTCTGGGCCGTCAGCCTGGTCGTCCTCGTCTTCGAGTCCGACCTCGGCACCTCGTTGATCTTCTTCGGCGCGTTCATCATCATGCTGTACGTCGCCACGGAGCGGACCGGGTGGGTCGCCCTCGGTGCGGTCATGGCGATCGGCGGCGCGGTCGCGGCCGGAACGCTGGTCACTCACGTCACCTACCGCGTGAACAACTGGCTCGACCCGATGGCCTACTACGGGAACCCCTCTCCGACGGGGTCCTCCCCGCAGCTGGCCGAGTCGCTCTTCAGCCTCGCCCACGGCGGCCTGCTCGGGACCGGCCTTGGCCGGGGCGAGTCCTGGCTGATCGGCTTCGCCGGGCGCAGCGACTGGATCCTGGCCACCATCGGCGAGGAGCTCGGCACGGCGGGGATCATGGTCATCCTGGTGCTCTATGCGGTCATGGCCCAGCGCGGCCTGCGGACCGCGGTCCGGCTGACCGACCCCTTCGGCAAGCTGCTGGCGGCCGGCCTCGCGGCGGCGCTCGTGCTGCAGGTCTTCGTCGTCGCCGGCGGTGTCGTCGGCCTGATCCCGCAGACCGGCAAGGCGCTCCCGTTCCTCGCGCAGGGTGGTTCCTCCACCGTCGCGAACTGGCTGATGGTCGCGCTGCTGATCAAGCTCAGCGACGCGTCCGGCCGCGCCGAGCTCGAACCCAAGCCCGACCCGGCCGAGACCCTGACGATCTCCGCCGAGGAGATCGCCCGTGCCCGCGCGGAGATGGAAGAGAGCGGCTGAGCACCGGCAGCTCTCAGCGGAAGATGCCCGTGTGGCCGAGCGAGTAGCGGCCCGGCTGCGGGTAGACGCAGAGCCCGTGTGGGCCGTCGCCGACCGGGATCTTCGCCAGCAGCTTGCCGTCCGCTGTCGACATCGCGTAGACGACGCTGCTGTAGCGGCCGGAGAGCCAGAGCACCTTGCCGTCGGCGGAGACCCCGCCCATGTCGGGGCTGCCGCCGCCGGGGATCCACCACTTGTGGACCAGTTGGCCCGTCGCGAAGTCGAGCACCGAGACCGACCCCTCGCCGCGGTTGGAGATGTAGAGGCTCTTCGAGTCGCGGCTGACGTACAGGCCGTGCGCGCCCGCGCCGGTCGGCAGCAGCTGCGGCTTGGAGAAGGTGTCGCCGTTCAGCTCCCAGACGCCGTTGGCCATCATGTCGGCGACGTACCAGACCTTGCCGTCGGGCGAGATCTTGACGTCCTGAGGCATCGAGCCGTTCATCGGGATCTTCTGCTTCGCGATGATCTCCATCTTCGCGGTGTCGACCTTGAGCAGGTCGCCGGAGAACTCGCAGGAGACGATGAAGTACTTGCCGTCGGGAGAGAAGTCGGCGTGGTTGACGCCCGCGCACTGGGACGGGATCGCCTTGACCGTCTTCATCGTGTGCGCGTCCCGGAAGACCAGCTGGTGGTCGGCGGAGGCCATGACCACGGCGTACTTGCCGTCCGGGGTGAAGTAGAGGTTGTACGGGTCGTGCACGTCGACCGTCTGGCCCGCCTTGCCGGTGGCCGGGTCGATCGGGGTGAGCGTGTTGCCGAGGTCGTTGTTGACCCAGAGGGTCTTCAGGTCCCAGGAGGGGACGACGTGCTGCGGTTGGTCGCCGACCGGGATCGTGTCGATCACCTTGTAGGTCGCCGGGTCGATGACGCTGACCGTGTTGGTGAGCGTGTTCGGCACGTAGACCCGGGAGGGGAAGTTCTTCACCACCGGCGAGAGTTCGTTCGGCCGGTCGGCGGCGTAGACGTCGGTGGGGGAGAGCGGCGGCGGCATTCCCGGCAGGTAGGCGTCGCCGCTCTTCGCCTGCTCGGCGGTCCCCGCCGTCGGTGAGTCGACCGCCGGCTTCGCGGCGGGCTTCTGGACGGTGTTCTGCGTCGGGCTGCCGCCGGAGGAGCAGGCCGTGGTGACCAGCAGCGTGGCGGCGCTCAGTGCGGCGGCGGTGGCGAGGTGGTGAGTGCGCATCAGCTCAGCAGCTCCGAGGTCGTGACAGCGCTCAGTCCGCGCTGGTGCAGGCCGTCAAGGATCCCGGGCAGGGCGGCCACGGTGCCGCTGTGCCCGAAGTGCAGAGAGACCACGGACCCGGCCCGCGCCTGGTCGAGCACCGTCCGGGTGACCGCGGTGGCGCCGGGGTCCTGGTAGTCGAGCGAGTCGACGTCGTAGGAAAGGCAGTGCGCGTACCCGGCGCGGCGCGCCTGGGCGGCGACGGCGGGGGTGCAGTCCTGCGCCTGCGAGGGACGGAACCAGGTCCCGATGCTGCCGGTCAGCTCACGCAGGCGCTGCGCGCAGCGGGCGATCTCGGCGTACGCCTCCTCGGCGGGGAGCGCGGAGATGGCGCGGTGGTTCTGGGTGTGGTTGCCGAGCTCGTGGCCGCCGTCCAGGATCCGCTTGGCCAGCTCGGGGTAGGCGTCGAGCCAGCTGCCGACGGCCATCACGGTGACCCGCGCGTGCGCCCGCTCGGCCTCGGCGAGCAGGCTGCGGGCGATGGCGGGGTCGCCCTGGCCGTGGAAGGTGAGCGCGAGCCGGTGCGTGGTGGTCGGCCCGGACTGGATCTCGAAGGGGAGACCCTGGGCAAGCGCGGGGCCTGCGGACGCGCTCGGGCTGCCGATTGTGCCGGGCACGGCGGCGTGGCTGGGCAGCGAATCGGTGCCGCGTGTCGCACCCTGCTTCGTGCTGCTCGCGCTCGCGCACGCGCCGAGCAGGGAGGCGGCGGCGCCGAGCGTGGCGCTGCGCAGGACGGTTCGTCGGTCCAGGGGGCTCACTGTCCCGACGATATGCAGAACGTCACATATCCGCGCGCCGAGTACCTGACGGACGATCGGAGTGCGGCAGGCCGACCGATCGAGGAGAACAGGTGCTCACAAGCGACCGTAAAGAGCTCGACTACGGCGTCCCCGGACTCCGCCTCGCCCTGGGCGAGGACGGCATCGCCGTGCTCACCCTCGACCGGCCGGAGAAGCGGAACGCCCTCACTCGGGCGCAGTGGGCCGCGCTGCCGCAGCTGCTCGACCGGCTGGCGCGGGAGCCCGGCGTTCGAGTGCTGCTGCTGACCGGCTCGGGCGGGGCGTTCAGCGCCGGGGCGGACATCGGCGAGCTGGCCGGCGTCTACGCGAGCCCGGAGGCGGCGGACGAGTACCACGCGATCAACGTCGCGGCGGAGACCGCGCTCGCGGACTTCCCGCACCCGACCCTGGCGGTCGTCGACGGTCCCTGCGTGGGCGGCGGCTGCCAGCTCGCGGTGGCCTGTGATCTTCGGTTCGCCTCGCGCGGCGCGCGCTTCGGGATCACCCCGGCGCGTCTCGGCATCGTTTATCCGGCGGTACCCACCGCGCGGCTCGCACGCTTGCTCGGACCGGCTCGTACAAAGTATCTGCTGTATTCGGCCGAACTGGTGACGGCGGACCAGGCACTGGTCTTCGGCCTCGTCGACGAGGTGGCGGAGGATGCGGCAGCGCTGGACGCTCGGGCGCTGGCCTTCGCCCACGTGCTGGCCGGCCGCTCGGCGCAGACGCAGGGCGCGGTCAAGGCGGTCGTCGACGCGACCGTCACGGGCGGCGACCCGCAGGCTGCGGTGGCAGCGTGGGAGCGCGCCTCCCGCACCTCCCCTGACGTCCCCGAGGGCCTCGCCGCGTTCTTGGAGCGCCGCGCGCCCCGCTTCTAGCGCAGAGGCTCAGTTGCAACCACCCAGGGGCGCGGGGCTCTGCTGATTTGCGCCTCCGGCGCGTGGGCGCGACAGGTCACGACGGTGGGCCCGTTGCACTCTCCCCAGGGGCGCGGGGAACTGCGCGACAAGCCACCCGCGAGGTAGAGCACCGAACGCACAGGGCCATCCGCACGGGGGCACCTCCCGGCCGAAGGCTGGGGGAGGGTGGTTCCTCGCGCCCCTGAGTACCGGCGTGGCAGCACCGGCCGGGAGCAGCCGAAATATAGTGTTCTGTCCGTTTCATGCCTCAAGGACGAACGGACGACCCGATGGCCAGTGGAGTGAGCGGGAACAGGGCCCCGAAAGGCGGACGCGGCTTCGTCGCCGAGCTGAAGGACGCCGTCAACGGCCGCACGGCCCTGCTCGTGGTGGCGGTGCTCCTGCTCCAGTTGGGGTTCATCGTGTCCTACATCGGCGCCCTGCATCACCCCTTCCCCGACAAGGCGTCCATCGGCGTCGTCGCACCGCAGCAGGTCAGCGCGCAGACGGTGGCCGGGTTGAACGGGCTGCCCAAGCACGTGCTGGACGCGAAGCCGGTCGCGGACGAGGCGGCAGCGACCAAGGAGATGACGGACCAGAAGCTCTACTCGGCACTGGTGGTGAACCCGGCTGGCACGCAGGACAAGCTGCTGGTCGCCAACGCCTCAGGGCCGGCGCTGGCCACGGCGATCAGCCAGGTCGTCACCGCGGCAGAGAAGCAGCAGGGCCGGACCATCGCCGTCAGCGACGTGGTGCCGCTGGCCGACGGGGACGCCGAGGGGCTGTCCGGCTTCTACCTGGCGATCGGCTGGTGCGTCGGCGGGTACCTCGTCGCCTCGCTGCTCGGCATCAGCGCGGGCACCCGGCCGGCCAACCTCCGGCGGGCGGTCATCCGGCTGGGCGCACTGCTGCTCTACTCGATCGCGGCCGGCATCGGCGGAGCGGTGATCGCGGGCCCGATCCTGAACGCGCTGCCGGGCAGTCTGATGGCCCTGTGGGGTGTCGGCACCCTCGTCGTCTTCGGCGTCGGCGCGGTGACGATGGCGCTGGAGTGCTTCTTCGACGTCATCGGCATCGGGATCGCCGTGCTGCTCTTCGTGATCCTCGGGAACCCGAGCTCCGGCGGGGTCTTCCCGCCGCCGCTGATGCCGGCCTTCTGGCGGGCCATCGGCCCATGGCTGCCGAACGGCGCCGGCACCAGCCTGAACCGCTCGATCGCCTACTTCGACGGGACGGCGATCACCAAGCCGCTGCTGGTGCTGATCGCCTGGGTCGTCGTCGGCGTGGCCGCGACGCTCGTCGCCACGGCGATGAGGCCACGCGGCGGCCGTCCGGACCTCGCCAAGGCCGACTCGCCGAACGCCCGAGCCTCGACGGCGAGCGTCCCGTCCTTCTGAGGTCGTTCGGCCGCAGAACCCGAAGGGGCCCGCGGTCCCGCCTCTCCACATCTCCGTGGAGCGGCCAGGCCGCGGGCCCCTTCGTTTGCGTTCAGCCGGTCGGGACTACTTCTTGCTCCAGATCAGGAACAGTCCGTAGGCCACCGCGCTCGCGCAGGCGCCGAAGCAGATCACCGCCGCGCCGAGCGAAGCGGTCGCCGCCCCGCCGGAGACCCGCTCCTTGCGGCTCAGCGCCGCGATGCCGGCGCAGAACGCACCGACCACGGCCAGCGTGATCAGCAGACTCAGACCGAAGGTGCTGCCGAGCGCAGCCCACTTGATGCTCATCTCGGATCGTCTCCTCAGGCCGCGACGGGCGTGGTGGCGGGGGTGGTCGGCGGGACCTCGGTCGCGAGGGAGATCTCCTCGGCGACGACGTTGCCGGCGTCGACCTTCTGGCGACGCGACAGCAGGTAGATCCAGGTCGAGAAGCCCGCTCCGAGGACGGCCAGCGCGATCTCGCCCCAGGCGCCCTGGTCGGCCAGGAGCACGCCCAGGCCGCCGACAGCGCCCGCGGCCGGCAGCGTGAGGCCCCAGGCGTAGGCCATCTTGCGCGCCGTCGACCAGTGCACGACGCCGTCGGCGCGGCCCTTGCCGGCGCCCATGATGCCGCCGGAGCAGACGTGCGTGGTGGACAGGCCGTAGCCCATGTGCGAGGAGGTCAGGATGACCGTGGCCGCCGCGGTCTGCGCGGTGAAGCCCTGGGCGGGCTCGATCTCGGTGATGCCCTTGCCCATGGTGCGGACGATGCGCCAGCCGCCGATGTACGTGCCGGCCGCGATCGCCACGCCGGAGGCGAGGATGACCCAGAGCGGCGGGTTGGCGCCGGGGGCCAGCGAGCCTGCCGTGATCAGGGTCAGGGTGATGACGCCCATGGTCTTCTGCGCGTCGTTGGTGCCGTGCGCGACGGAGACCAGTGCGGCCGAGGCGATCTGGCCCGCCTTGAAGCCCTTGGTAGTGGTGGCCGCGTCGCTCTTGCGGGTCGCCCTGTAGGCCAGCTTGGTCGCGCCCCAGGCGGCCAGGCCCGCGACGATCGGGGAGGCGATCGCCGGGATCAGGATCTTGGTGACGACCACGTCGAAGTGGACGCCGTTCGTGCCGACGGCCATCAGCGTCGCGCCGATCAGGCCGCCGTAGAGGGCGTGCGAGGAACTGGACGGGATGCCGCGCAGCCAGGTGACGAGGTTCCAGACGATCGCGCCGATCAGAGCGGCGAAGACGATCTGCGGCTTGAGGCCGGCCTTCTCGTCGAGGATTCCGCCGGAGATGGTCTTGGCGACGGCGACGGAGAGGAAGGCTCCGCCCAGATTCAGCACTGCGGAGATCGCGACGGCGACCTTGGGCCGCAGGGCTCCGGTGGCGATCGAGGTGGCCATCGAGTTGGCCGTGTCGTGGAAGCCGTTGGTGAAGTCGAAGGCGAGTGCCGTGATCACTACGGCGGTCACCAGGAACGAGATGTGTCCCATGCCCAAACAATCGTCTCAGCGGAAGCGACGGTCGCCGCGTGCGTGACCGTAGGGACCTTCGGTGAACGGAAGGTTAACTGACGCACTATTCGAGGTTGATGTAGCCAGCGAAACATGACAAAAGGTGCATAGCTTGATCTTCTGTTTACGGAGTCGCCCGTACGGTGTCTGGCCTCCAGCGTTCAACTCCCGTTTGTCGTGCGGGGGCGTGAGTCATGCGTCACATTCACTGACGGGTGGTCGGCTGAGTAGGAAACGGCCCCCGGTGTGCCAGGTGTGAGAGCTCTCAGAATCCAGGACGTGTACTGCCGTCCGCGGCGGCGCCGTGGGAGGATCGCCCACGGCCGCAGGGTGGGCGGGCTCCAGGGGCGGGGCCGTCCGGACGCGGCGTGACGAAGGGGCGGGGCGAAGTGCTGGGCAACGGGGGCATGCGACGACGTCCATGGCTGCGCGGAGCGCTGCGCTGCGGCGTGCTGCTCGCGGCGGTGTCGCTGGCGGTCCTGCCGGCGGGCATGGCGAGCGCGGCGCCGAGCGGCAGCGGCAGTGGTGTCGGCGGCGGCGTGACGGCGACCGGCGGGATGGCCGGTCTGACCCAGGCCGAGCAGACGCTGCTGCCGATCCTGAACCGCCTGCACGCGCTCTATCAGCAGATGGAGACGGCGACCCAGAAGTACGACGCCATGTCCGAGCAGCTGACCCAGGCCCAGACCGACGTGCTGGAGCTCAAGGTCCAGGTCGAGGACGCGCAGGCGCAGGTCGACGCGGGCACCGCGATGGCCGGCGCGCTGGCCTCGCAGCAGTACCGCGACGGGGCGGTCTCCGACCTGACCCGGCTGCTCTTCGCCGACAACCCGCAGGCCATGATGCACGGCAAGGAGCTGCTCGACGCGGCCGCCCACTCCCAGGCGGACCTGCTCGCTCAGCTCGCCACGGACCAGGCCGCGCTGGTCACCTCGCAGAACGCCGCGGTGAGCGCCCAGCAGCGCGTCCAGCAGTTGGTCGCGGCCCAGGCCAAGGTGAAGGACGGCATCAACAAGGAGCTCACCAGCGTCGAGCAGTTGGTCTCCAACCTGACCGGCGTGCAGCGCGCGGAGCTCTCGCAGCTGGAGCAGCAGCAGGCCAGTGCGGCCCAGCTCGCACTCCTGGCCTCCGGCGCACTGGGCAAGAACGGCACGAAGCCGTCCGCCGCGGGCGCCGCGGCGGTCGCGTACGCGTTCGCGCAGTTGGGCAAGCCCTACGTCTGGGGCGGCGCCGGACCGCAGGTCTTCGACTGCTCGGGACTGACCTCGCAGGCCTGGCTGCACGCCGGGATGCCGATCCCGCGCACCAGCGAGGAGCAGTGGGCTCAGCTGACCCACGTCCCGCTGAACCAGCTGCGTCCGGGCGACCTGATCCTCTACTTCTCCGGCGCCAGCCACGTCGCCCTCTACATCGGGGGCGGCCTGGTGATCCAGGCCCCGCACCCGGGCGCCTACGTGGACATCGCGCCGATCGCGCAGAACCCCATCCTGGGCGCGGTCCGGCCCGACCCGCAGGACGCCTCGCTCGGCAGCTACACCCCGCCGACCGCGCCCCCTGCCTCGACCGACCCGCAGCCGATCGGCCCGATCACGCCGGTCCAGACCCCGGTCCCGACGCCCAAGCCCACGCCGAAGCCGACGCCCAAGCCGACTGCGCCCCCGACCGTCACCCCGACGCCCGAGCCGACCGGGTCACCGAGCGGGACGCCGACGGGGAACCCCAGCGGGACCCCGACGGCCAAGCCCACGCCGAGCCCGAGCGTCACGCCCTCGACCACGGCCACTCCGTCGGCCGGCGTCACGTCCTCGGCCCGCGCCTCGGCGTCGGCTCCGGTGTCCGCGTCAGGGTCGGCCTCAGGGTCGGCCTCCGGGGCGGCTGCCGCGAAGCCCTCCGCCTCCGGCTCAGCCGCCGCTGGGGAGTGAGTCCGGCTCCAGCCTGATCACGACCGACTTCGAGGTCGGCGTGTTGCTGGTCTCGGCCGTGCTGTCCAGCGGGACCAGCACGTTCGTCTCCGGGTAGTACGCCGCCGCGCAGCCGCGCGTGGTCGGATAGTGCACGACCCGGAAGTGCGGCGCGCGCCGTTCCACGCCGTCGCTCCACTCGCTGACCAGGTCGACGTACGCGCCCTCGGCCACGCCGTGCGCCGCCGCGTCCTCGGGGTGCAGCAGCACCACCCGGCGACCGCCGATGATGCCGCGGTAGCGGTCGTCGAGGCCGTAGATCGTGGTGTTGTACTGGTCGTGCGAGCGCAGCGTCTGCAGCAGCAGTCGGCCCTCGGGGACGACCGGCGCGGTCATCGCGTTGACGGTGAAGTTCGCCTTGCCCGTCGTGGTGGGGAAGGCCCGCTTGTCGCGCGGCGCGTGCGGGAGCGTGAAGCCGCCCGGCGACTCGATCTTGACGTTGTAGTTCTCGAAGCCGGGGATCACCCGCGCGATGCGGTCGCGGATGTTGTTGTAGGAGGCGTTGAAGTCCTCCCACGGCACGGTGTTCTTCGGGCCGAGCGTGCGGCGCGCCAGCTTGCAGACGATGGCGACCTCGGAGTGCAGCTCGGGGGCCGGCGGCCGCAGCGCGCCGCGCGAGGCGTGCACCATGCCCATCGAGTCCTCGACGGTGACCTGCTGCGGGCCCGACGCCTGGCGGTCCTGGTCGGTCCGGCCGAGCGTGGGCAGGATCAGCGCGCGCGAGCCGGTTACGACGTGCGAGCGGTTCAGCTTGGTGGAGACGTGCACGGTCAGCCGACAGCCGCGCATGGCCGCCTCGGTGACCTCGGTGTCGGGGGAGGCCGCGACGAAGTTGCCGCCCATGGCGAAGAAGACCTTCACCTTGCCGTCGCGCATGCCGCGGATCGTGTCCACCACGTCCAGGCCGTGCTCGCGCGGCGGCTCGAAGTGGAACTCCTTGCCGAGCGCGTCCAGGAAGGCGGCACTGGGCCGCTCGAAGATGCCCATGGTCCGGTCGCCCTGGACGTTGCTGTGCCCGCGCACCGGGCAGACGCCGGCACCCTGTCGTCCCACATTGCCGCGCAGCAGCAGGAAGTTGACGACCTCGCGGATCGTCGGCACCGAGTGCTGGTGCTGCGTCAGGCCCATGGCCCAGCAAACGATGATTTTCTCCGACTTCAGCACCAGCTCCGAGAGTTCAAGGATCTGACTGTCCGGCAGGCCGGTGGCCGCGTGCACCTCCGCCCAGTCGGTGGCGCGGGCCTCGGCGGCGAACTCCTCGAATCCGGCGCAGTGCTCCTCGATGAACGCCCGGTCCAGCACCTCACCCGGGTGTTTCTCCTCGGCCTCCAGCAGCAGCAGGTTCAGCGCGCGGAAGAGCGCCAGGTCGCCGCCGAGCCGGATCTGGAGGAAGAGATCGGTCAGCTTGGTGCCGCCGCCGATCAGTCCGCGCGCGCTCTGCGGGTCCTTGAACCGCTCGAGACCCGCCTCGGGAAGCGGGTTCACACTGACGATCGTCGCGCCCGCGCGCTTGGCGCGCTCCAGCGCGGAGAGCATCCGCGGGTGGTTGGTGCCCGGGTTCTGCCCGGCGACGATGATCAGGTCCGCCTGGTAGAGGTCCTTGAGGCTGACGCTGCCCTTGCCGACGCCCAGCGTCTCGGTCAGCGCCGAGCCGGAGGACTCGTGGCACATGTTCGAGCAGTCGGGCAGGTTGTTGGTGCCGAGCTGGCGGGCGAAGAGCTGGTAGACGAAGGCGGCCTCGTTGGAGGTCCGGCCGGAGGTGTAGAACGCGGCCTGGTCGGGGGTGTCCAGCGCCTTGAGCTCGTCCGCGACCAGTTGCAGCGCGTCGTCCCAGGAGACGGGGGTGTAGTGGGTGGCGCCCTCGTCCAGCAGCATCGGCGTGGTGAGCCGGCCCTGCTGGCCGAGCCAGTAGCCGCTGCGCTCCGCGAGTTCGGCGACGGAGTGCTCGGCGAAGAACTCAGGACCGATCCGGCGCAGCGTCGCCTCCTCGGCGACGGCCTTCGCGCCGTTCTCGCAGAATTCGGCGACGTGGGTGTGGTCCGGCTCCGGCCAGGCGCAGCCGGGGCAGTCGAAGCCGTCCGGCTGGTTCAGCTTGAGGAGGGTCTTCACCGCGCGCGGCAGGCCCATCTGCGCGGCGGCCATCCGCGTGGTGTGCCGGAGCGCGGGGATACCCGCGGCCGCGTGCTGCGGCGCGCCGGTCGAGGGCGCGTCCTGCGCCGGGTCCGTCGCGGGAGCCTTGCGCGCCATGCGCCTCACCTTTCGTCGTCTTCGGGCACATCCTTTCACCTCCGGCCGAATGAGTGAATCGGTCTATTCAGTTTTTGCCTCCGCGTTGGTTACCCGTCCGTATGGCGGGCCTGTCATGGCCTCTGTCGGTCCCCTTTGATAGAAACGCATCTCTGACTCCAAGCGACGGTGGGCGACCGGACCGTCCCGATCGCAAGGTGGGTGATCGCAGGTGCGTTTCCTGCGCATAGGACCGGCGGGCGCCGAGCGGCCCGCGCTGCTCGCCGCGGACGCGGCGGGTGCCTTCGACCTGTCCGCGCTCACGCCGGACATCGACGGCACGTTCCTCGCTTCGCTGACGGCCGAGCGCCGCGCGGAGATAGCCGCACGCGCGGACGCGGGCGAGTTCCCGCTCGTCCCGCTGGCCGGCCTCCGCGTCGGCGCGCCGGTGGCGCGTCCGGGCAAGGTCGTCTGTATCGGCCTCAACTACAGCGACCACGCCCGCGAAACGGGCGCGGCGATCCCGGCGGAGCCGGTGGTCTTCATGAAGGCGAGCGACACGGTCATCGGCCCCGACGACGAGGTCCTGGTCCCGCGCGGCAGCGAGAAGACGGACTACGAGATCGAACTCGCGATCGTCATCGGCGCGGAGGCCCGCTACCTCGCCTCCCCGGCGGACGCGGCGGCGGTGATCGCGGGCTACACGATCACCAACGACGTCTCCGAGCGCGAATGGCAGCTGGAGCGCGGCGGCACCTGGGACAAGGGCAAGTCCTGCGAGACCTTCAACCCGATGGGCCCCTGGTTGGTCACGTCGGACGAGGTGGCCGACCCCCAGACGCTCGGGCTGCGCCTGCGCGTCAACGGCGAGCTCCGGCAGAACGGCTCGACCGCGAACATGATCTTCGATGTGCGGCATGTGGTCTGGTACCTCAGCCAGTTCATGGTCCTCCACCCGGGCGACGTGGTGAACACCGGCACCCCGGCCGGCGTCGCCATGGGCACCCCCGGCCAGCCGTGGCTCCGCCCGGGCGACGTGATGGAACTGGAGATCGACGGCTTGGGCGTTCAGCGCCAGGTTCTCGGCAAGGCGTAAGGCTTCGGCAATAGGGCCAGTTGCAACATCTCAGGGGCGCGAGGAACTGCGCGACAAGCCACTGAAGTGGTGGGTCGCCGCGCGAACAGGGCCATCCGCACTGGGTGGTTTCTCGCGCAGTTCCTCGCGCCCCTGGGGGTAGTGCAACGTCTCCTTATCTGGAGGGCGGCGCGGCTTGGCCGCGCGGTTCCTCGCGCCCCTTCAGGCCGTGCCGGCCTACTCCTCCGGGAGGAGCAGGCCGCCGAGGCCCTCGATCAGTTTGGCGCCCGGGCCCGCGCCGTCGTAGTGGGTGAGCAGACGGCGCAGCACCCGCGCGCTCTGCGCGTCGTGCAGCGCGGTCACCGCGAACATCGCCACGAACTCGTCCACCAGCCAGTCGCGCAGCGACTCGACGCTGCCGACGTCGCCCTCGTCCAGCCAGGTCAGCGCCGTCGCCTCGACCACCGCCACCCACGAGCGGATCAGCAGCCCGAGGCGGGGGCCGGGGTCCTCGACCCCCAGGTGTTCGACGATGTTCGTGAACGCCGCCCGGCGGACCTCGTCCACCATCGCCGTCGTGCGCTGCGTCTCCACCGCCGAGCCGCCGCGCAGCAGCGCGCCGTAGCCGGCCGCGTGCTCGCGGACGAAGGAGAGGTAGCGGTCGAGCGCATGCGCCAGCCGCTCCGTCGGCGTGCCCTCGGAGGGCTCGACGAAGCGGCGGGTCAGCTCGCTCGCGGCGGTGCGCAGCGCGGCCTCGTACAACTGCTGCTTCCCGCCAGGGAAGTAGCGGTAGACCAGCGGTCGGGACGCGCCCGCCGCGGCGGCGACCTCGTCGAGCGAGACCTCCTCCGGCGCGTGCCGGCTGAAGAGTTCGAGCGCGACCGCGATCAACTGCTCGCGGCGCTGCTCCACCGGCAGCCGCCGGTACGGTCCGCGGCGGGCGCGCGGCGCGGTCGCGGGGGTCTCGTCAGCGGTCGCTCGGGTCACCCGCCCAGACTACGGCCTTGCAGCGGTGCGGAACCGGCAAGGTCAGAGGAGGCCCGCCTGTCGCCACCGCGCCCGCTCCGCGCGGCCGTGGATCACGCCGATCTCCTCCAGGAACTCGACCAACTTCTCGGCGGACCAGCGCAGCGTCTCCCGTCGGTGCTCGCTGGCGCGCGCCTCGCGCAGCGCCTCGCCGATGTCCAGGCCGACCGCGCCGTAGACCTTCGGGCTGATCAGCGAGCGCGAGACGACCACCGCCGACTCGCCGGAGGTCAGCCGCGTGTAGGCGCGCTCCCAGGCCGGGGCCGTCGCCATCTGGCGGCGCAGCTCCTCGCGGGCGTAGCGCACGTGGCGGGCCTCCTCGATCACGTGGATCCGGGTGATGCCGCGCAGCAGCGGCTGCACGCTCTCGTCGGGAAAGGTCGCCCGCTGTGTGCGGTCCAGGATCTCCTCGGCGAGCAGCGTGGCCATGAACGCGGCCGGAGTCGGCGCCGTGGTCTTCATGATCCGGCCGAGGAAGCGGGTCGTGCCGCTCGGCCCGTACCAGGGGGTCTCCAGTTTGGTGAGCAGCCTCGCGAACATCTTCGAGTGCCGGCACTCGTCCGCCACCTCGGTCAGGGCGTAGCGGACATGACCGGTGCGCGGGTCCATGGCGTAGATGTGACGGGAGAGCAGCTGCATCAGGATGATCTCGAACCAGATCCCGGCCGAGGCGATGCTCGCGGACTCGTGACGCGAGAGCTCGATCCGCTGCTCCTCGCTCATCCGCTCCCAGAGCGGTGTCCCGTAGAGGGAGACCAGGTGCGCGGGCATGAACCAGAGGCCGGGGACGAGCGGTGCGTCCCAGTCCAGCTCGGTGTCGGGGTCGAAGGAGTGCCGGGCGGAGGCCGCCAGCAGGCGCTCGGCGACCTGCTCGCGTTCGCTGAGCAGGGAGCTTCCTTCGCTCGGTGAGGTCGTCGTCGCCATGGTTTTATAAGACTGCTTGTCAGCAAGAGTGTCAATGGCTGCGACGCCACCGCCTTCGGCGCATCAGCGGGACACACAGGTCATATGTGCAGAATGGCCCCATGAAGCGCGCGGTCCACCAGGTCTGGTCCTACCTCCGAGCGGCGCCCGGCACGTACATCTGGCTGCTGGTCCTCGGCCTCAACACCTTGGCGCTCACGCAGATGTCGCCCCGCTACAAGCACTGGTTCCTGGCGACCCACAGCACCAACCTGGCCGGGCTCAGCCATCACCCCGTCAAAGTGCTGATCAGCAGCGCGTTCTGGACCGAGACGCCCAGCTTCCTCTTCTGGTTCCTGCTCTTCAACCTCTTCCTCGTCCCCGCCGAACGGTGGCTCGGCACCGCCCGCTGGCTTGTCGTCGTGGTCCTCGCGCACGTGGGAGCGACGTTGATCAGCGAGGGCGCCGTGCGCCTCCTCATCGACGCGCACGCGCTCTCGCGGCGGGAGGAGTTCGTCGTCGACATCGGCGTCAGCTACGGGCTTTCGGGTGGCGTCGGGGTGCTGGTGTGGGCGTTCGCCCGGCCGTGGCGGTGGTGGTACCTCGGGCTGTCGACGGCCTTCTTCTGCGGCCTGCTGGCCGTCGGCACCAACTTCACCAACCTGGGCCACCTCTGCGCCTACCTGATCGGCGTCGCCTGTTACCCGATCACCCGCGGTCGAAGGGGAGGCGGGTGGACCCCGGCCCTGTTTCGGCAGCGGATCAACCGGGCAGGCATCCGCCTACGCAGCCGAGGTCCCGGCAGGTTCCGGCAACCCGAACCGTAAATCGCGGGTGTAGCACCCCTCTCCGTGGTGCAGGATGACGGGCATGGCAGATTCCCTCCCCTCGTCCCCTGCGGCCGCGTCCGAGGACCGCCCGGCGACGCCGCGACAGATCGCAGACGCCTACGTCGACGCGATGGTCGAACTCAACCCGATCGTCGCCGCCGAGCTCGGCGTCAACCCGACCGACCCGCGCCAGCCCGACCTCTCGCCACAGGGCTTCGACGGCACGGCCGAGCTCGCCCGCGAGGCGCTGGCCCGTCTCGACGCGCTCCCCGCCGAGGCGCTGGCGGACCCCGCGGAGGCCGCCTGCGCGCGGCTGCTGCGCGAGCGGCTGACCGCGGAGCTCGCCGTCCACGAGGCCGGCGACCATCTGCGCTCGCTGAGCAACATCGCGGCGCCGATCCACTGGGTGCGTCAGATCTTCTCCTCGACCCCGAGCGAGACCGAGGCGGACTGGGCCACCCACGTCGGCCGGATGGGCAACCTCGCCGGTGCGGTCCGCGGCTACCAGGAGACGCTGGCGGAGGGCCTCCGTCGCGACCTGGTCAACGGACCCCGGCAGGTGCAGACCGTGGACACCCAGCTCGGAGCCTGGTTCGAGGGCGAGAACAGCTGGTACGCGTCCTTCGCGGCGGACTGCCCCGACTCACAGCGCCCCGCGCTCGACGCCGCCGCCGAGTCGGCGAAGGCGGCGGTCGCGGAGTTCCGCACCTGGCTGCGTGACACCTACGGGCCGGTCGCCGCGACCCGCCCCGACGTCGCAGGCCGCGAGCTCTACCTCCGCTCCGCGCGCCTGCACACCGGCGCGGATCTGGACCTCGACGAGGCCTACGCCTGGGCCTGGACCGAGTTCCACCGCCTGGACGGCGAGATCCACGCCGAGGCCGCGAAGGTGAAGCCGGGCGCGACGCCGATGGAGGCCATCGAGTACCTGGAGACCGCGGGCCACGCCGTCGAGGGCGTCGAGGAGATCCGCGCCTGGCTGCAGAACGTCATGGACCAGGCCATCGAGGAGCTGGACGGCACGCACTTCGACATCCAGGGCCCGATCCGCCGCGTCGAATCCCGCATCGCCCCTGCGGGCAGCGCGGCAGCGCCCTACTACTCGCAGCCGAGCCTGGACTTCTCGCGTCCGGGCCGCACCTGGCTGCCGACGCTGGACCGGGAGTCCTTCCCGACCTGGCAGCTCGTCAGCACCTGGTACCACGAGGGCGTTCCCGGCCACCACCTGCAGCTGGCCTCCTGGGTCGCGGCGGCGGAGTCGCTGTCGACGTACCAGGTCAGCCTGGGCATGGTGAGCGCGAACGTGGAGGGCTGGGCGCTGTACGCGGAGCGCCTCATGGACGAGCTCGGCTACTTCGCCGACCCGGCGCGCCGGCTCGGGTTCCTGGACGAGCAGATGCTGCGCACGATCCGCGTGATCATGGACATCGGCATGCACCTGGGCCTGACCATTCCGGCCGACTCTCCCTTCCGCCCGGGCGAGACCTGGACGCCGGAGCTGGCCTCGGAGTTCTTCGCGGCCTACAGCGGCTGCCCGGCGGACATGCGGGAGAGCGAGATCGTCCGCTACCTGGGCTGGCCGGGCCAGGCCATCGGCTACAAGCTCGGCGAACGCGCCTGGCGCGCGGGCCGCGCGGCTGCGCAGGCCGCGGCGGAGGCCCGCGGCGAGACCTTCGACCTGAAGGCCTGGCACATGCGCGCCCTGGCCCAGGGCTCCTTCGGCCTGGACGACCTGGTCCGGGAGCTGACGGCCCTGTAAGGGCCGGGCCGCGCTGCCATTCGGGATGGGCCGCGCTGCTTCGCGCCTTCGTCTTCGGCGGGGGCTGCTCTGCCTCTCCGGGGCGGGCGGTCCGCTCTGTCGGGCCGGGCGGCTCCGCCCGGTCGGGTCCCGGCGGTCCGGCGTGGCCTTCCGGGGTGGGCGGTCCGCGCTGCCCCTTCGGGATGGGCCGCGCTGCTTCGCGCCTTCGTCTTCGGCGGGGGCTGCTCTGCCTCTCCGGGGCGGGCGGTCCGCTCTGTCGGGCCGGGCGGCTGCGCCCGGTCGGGTCCCGGCGGTCCGGCGTGGCCCTCCGGGGCGAGCGGTCCGCGCTGCCCCTTCGGGCCGGGCTGTCGCTTCGGGCCGGGCCGCGCTGCTTCGCGCCTTCGTCTCCGGCGGGGGCTGCTCTGCCTCTCCGGGGCGGGCGGTCCGCTCTGTCGGGCCGGGCGGCTGCGCCCGGTCGGGTCCCGGCGGTCCGGCGTGGCCTTCCGGGGTGGGCGGTCCGTTCCGGCGGGGGCTGCTCTGCCTCTCCGGGGCGGGCGGTCCGCTCTGTCGGGCCGGGCGGCTGCGCCCGGTCGGGTCCCGGCCGTCCGGCGTGGCCCTCCGGGGCGGGCGGTCCGTCCTGCTCCTTTGGGCTCCGGCCGTCCGGCGTGGCCCTGCGGGGCCGGGACGAGGGCTCCGCTCCTCCGGCCCGGGAGTGGCCGGGGATGCGCGTGGGCAGGCGGCGCAGGGCGCTTCCTCGGCCGGAGGCCGGGTGCGCCTTGGCGTGCCGTCGGCCCGGTCCGGGTCGTGGCTCCGCCGGGGCGGCGCCGGGTAGGTGGGTCGGCTGCGGGGCTTCAGGCCGAAAGGCCGGGCGCCCGCCGGCGCTGACCCCGCCCGCCGGTCCGACGGGTGCCGGGCGCAGCCCGCTCCGTGGGTGTCGCCGCTTCCCGGGCCGCGGGGCGTCGTTGGGGTTACCGTAAGGACCTCGGCTACCCGGAGGGGGTCATGTGGACCGCGAAGTGGTAGGGGAGTCGCGGCTGGACTCCGTCACCGTCTACGCCTCGGGCGCGCTCTGCCGCCGTCGCGTCGTGTTCACGCCCGCCGGAGACGTCACGCGGCTGCGGCTGCCCGGGCTCCCGCTCGCGCTGGACGCGCACTCGCTGCGCGCCCGCGTGCTCGGCGCGCTCGCGGGCCTGCGGGTGACCGACGCGCGGCGTGAGATCCGCGCCGAGGTCGTCCCCGGCGAGCGGCTCGCGACCCTGCAGCGCGAGCTCGACGTCGCCGAGGAGACGCACGACGCCGCCCGCGCGCGGCGCGACCGGATCGCGGCCCGCGTGGACGCCACCGCCGCGCTCCGCGCCGTGCCGCCGACGCCCCGTCGCGGCGACCCGCCGCGCCCCGCCCCGGTCGACGCGCTGCTCGCGCTCGCCGCGTTCGTCGACGAGCGCCTCACGGCGTTGCACGCGCGATTGCTCGCCGCGGAGGACGCGCTCGCCCTCGCCGAGCACGTACACGACACCGCCCGGCACCGGCTCGGCGAGGCCTCCCATGCTCTCCCCACCGAGTCCACCCGCACGACCGTCGACGCCGTCGTGACCATCACTCGCGGCGAGCTGCCCCTCAGCCAGGAGACGGGGGCGGAGACGGAGTTGGAGCTTGAGTACGTCGTCCCCGGGGCGACCTGGTTCCCCGCCTACCAACTGAGCCTCGCCCAGGACACCGGCACCGGCGGCCTCGCCCTGCGGGCGAACATCGCGCAGCGGACCGGTGAGGACTGGACCGGCGTCCGACTCAGCCTCTCCACCGCGGATCTGCAACGCCGAGCCGCGCTGCCCGAGCTTCGGTCGATCCGGCTCGGACGGCGTCAGGACGAGGCACCCGTGCCGCAGTGGCGCGAGCCGCCCGCCGGGCTGTCCGAACTCTTCGACGGCTACGACAGCGCGTCCCCGCGTCGGCCGCTCTCCGTCCGACCGGGAGGAGCTCTCGCCGCCGGGAAGGCGGTGGCCGTGCCTGCGGTCGCCATGGCCTACGAGCCTCAGGCGGCGAGTGCCCCGGCTCCGGTCCTGCGTCGGGCTGCGGCCCGGCGCGGTGCAGGGCAGGAGCCGGTGCGGGCGCAGTACACCGCCGCCGGGGCGGGGGCGTTCACGCCAGCCGTGCCTCAAGCGCCCGGCGGTCCGCCGCCGCCCGCCGCCCACGGCGCAGCCCTCTCGGTCTTCGCGCCGACGCCCGAGCCCACCCTGGACCCCGCGCTCAGTGACTACGCCGACCTCGTCCTCGCCGGTCCGGACGCCGAGCAGGGCGACGCGCGCGGCACCCTCGCCCCCGACGCGGGCGGTCCCGCCGGCCGCTCCCCGATCGAGGCCGAGTACCGCCGTCGCGCCCTGGCCGTCAACGCCCTGACCGCGCCGCCCCACGCCGTCCCCGTCAGTCGCGCGTCCACCTCGTTCGCCTACCGCTTCGACACGGCCGCGCCCGTCGACGTCCCGGCCGACGGGGTCTGGCACAGCGTGCCCGTCGACGACTTCCCGGTCGGGCTGACGCCGCAGCACCTCTGCGTCCCGGCCCTGGACCCGCAGGTCTACGCCGCCGTCGAGCTGACCAACACCAGCCCCCACCCGCTGCTTCCCGGTCCGGTCGACGTGCTGGTCGACGGCCAGTACACCGCCACCGTGCCGATGCCGTCGCTCGCGCCCGGCGAGAGCCGTCGGATCGGGATCGGCGTGGAGGAGGGCGTGCGCGTCGCCCGCCGCAGCCGCACCAGCGAGTCGACCACCGGCCTGCGCGCGGGCACGAGTGTGGTCGCTCGCAGCGTCGAGATCGACGTCGTCAACCGTCTGGGCCGGGCGGTCTCGCTGGAACTGCTCGAGCGGGTCCCGGTCAGTGACGAGAAGGACGTCCGCGTCGAGGACACGGCCGCGACGCCGCCGTGGACGGTCGTCCCGCCCGAGGAGGACGAGGAGCGCCGACGCGGGCTGCGCCGCTGGCGGATCGTCGTCCCGCCGGGCGGCACCGCCGCGCTGCGCGCCGGCTACGAGCTCCGCCTCCCGGCCGACAAGGCCGTCCTCGGCGGTAACCGGAGGGACGCATGACCGAGCAGCACGCACGAGAGGCCGTGGAGACCGTTCCGGCGGCCCCGATCCCCCTGCCGGTCACCGCCGCGACCCTGCTGGAGGACCGCGCCGAGCTCACCCGCACCGCTCGCCTCGGCGCGCTGCCGCCCGGCGTCCACCGGCTCCGCCTAGGCCCGGTGACCCCGCTCGCCGTCGACCGCTCGCTGCGCGGCGAGCTGACCGCCGGCCCGAACGGCCGGACGCCCGGCCGGGTGCTGGAACTGCGGGTCGTCCGTCGCTGGACGGCCGAACCGCCCGCCTCCGCCGTCGGCGGCCCGCCGCCCGACGCGTCCGAGGTGGAACGCCGCGTGCACGACCTCTCCGAACAGCTGCGCCGGGCGGAGCTCGAGCTCGCGCGCCGGGAGAGCCGGGTCGCGGTGCTGGACCAGTTGCTGACGGAGTTGCAGCGGGAGATCACCGAAGGCGCGGGCGCGGGGGAGTCGCGGCCCGAGACCTGGGCCGAAGGCCTGGACCGGGCCGAGGCCGAGCAGGAAACGCAGGCTGAGCTGCTGCGCGACGCCCGCTTCCGCCGCGCCCGGCTCAAGCAGGAGCTGATCGAGGCCCAACTGGCCTGGGAGAACGCCGAAGACCGGCCCATGGTGCTGACCGCGCACCTGGAAGCCGCCGTCGAGATCGCCGACGCTGCAGAATCCCACGCCGCCGAGGTCGAGCTGACCGTGCGCCACCTCGTCCCCTGCGCGCTGTGGCGTCCCGCCTACCGCGCCACGCTCGACGAGGGCGAGGCCCCCCAACTCCTGCTGGAGCGCGACGCGTTCCTCTGGCAGCGCACCGGTGAGCCGTGGACGGACGTCCGGATCACGCTCTCCACCGCCCGCCCGGCCCGTGCCGCCGCACCGCCCTACCTGCCGCAGGACGTGATCGTGCTGCGCGACCGCAGCGCCGAGGAGCGCCGCACGATCGAGGTCGACCTGCGCGAAGTCGAGATCCCCGACCTCGGCCCCGAGGCATTCGGCGACGACGGCACGACTCCTGCGCCCGCCCTCTCCGCCCTCCCCGGCGTGGACGACGGCGGCGAGGCCCGGCGGCTCGTCGTGCCGGAACCGGTGACCGTGCCCAGCGACGGACGCGCCCACCGCGTCGCGCTCGGCCGGACCGGAGCCGCCGCGACGCTGGAGCTCAGCAGCGTGCCGGAGCTGTCGCCCCTGGTGGTCCGCACGGCCAGGTTCCGCAACACCAGTGGCCAGGTACTGCTCTCCGGCCCGGTCGACCTCGTCAGGGGCAGTGGTTTCGTCGGGCGCGGCGAGCTGCGCTTCACCGCTGCCGACGCCCCCGCCGAGCTCTGCTTCGGCAGCGAGGACACCTTCCGCGTGGTCCGCACGATCACCGAGACGCGCGGCGCGGGCACGCTCACCGGCGCGATCACCGGTCGTTCGGTGCGCAGCCGGGCGGTCGGCATCTCGCTCTCCCGCTTCGCGCCCGCTGACGCGGGCCCGGTCCGGGTGGTGCTGCGCGAGCGGATCCCGGTGTCGGAGGTCGCGGCGGTGGAGGTCCGCGTGGACAAGGACCGGACGGTTCCGCCGCCGGACGCCGTCGACGCGGACGGCATCGTCCGCTGGGAGCTCACCCTCGCCCCGGACGAGCGCCGCTCGCTGCTGCTGCGCTACGACATCCTCGCCGCGCGCAGCGTCGCCATGCCGGACTGAGCGGCTCGGACTCAGACGAGTGAGCTGCCCGCGCGAACGATGACCGCCCCGAGCAGCGGGACGGCGACCAGGGCGAAGCCGAACCCGGTCACCGACTGTGCGAACGCCGCCGCGGCGAATGTCAGGAACACCAGCAAGGTGATCATCACGCCTCCTCCGCGCGGTCCGGCACCGTAACAGTCGTCCGACGGGCGAAGTTCGCCCAAAACGAGCACGTCCGGAGGCACCCTGCGCAAGGATGACCCCACCGCGACCGCCCGCACCACGCACCCGCCGGCCGACAGGCCAAGCGAGAACGGAGCGCCGCCATGTCCGATGCCACCCCCGCGCCATACGGCCCCGGCGCCCCCGTCAGCGAGGCCGGCGAGGACGGCGAGACCTACGAGGTCGCGGCTGAGGCGGAGCCGGTCGGCCGACCGCTGCGCATCTTCCCGCGTCCCGACGCCGAGACGCGCGGCGTGCTGCGCGCCGACGCGCTCCCGATCGCACTCGGCGCGGCGGCCGTGATCGTCGCGCTCGCGTTCCACGACGGATGGTCGCTGCTGCTCCCGGCGCACGCCGCCTTCGCGGTCTTCGCCGCCGCGCTCACCGTGCTCGACGCCCGCCTGCGCCGCCTGCCGGACGCGCTCACCTACCCGGCGTACCCGGCCCTGCTGCTCCTGCTCTGCCTGCCGGGCGACGGCGGCCCGCTCTTCCGTGCCGTCCTCGGCGCGCTCGCGCTCGCCCTCGGCTACTACGTCCTGGCGCTCTTCGGCGGCGCGGGCCTCGGCGACGTGAAGGCGTCCGGCCTGGTCGGCCTGGTACTCGGCTACCTCGGCTGGCGGACGATACTGACCGGCACGGTCTACGCCGCCCTGCTCGCAGGCGTCTGGGCGATCGTCCTGCTCGCCACCCGCCGTGCCGGCCGACGCAGTCAGCTCGCCTTCGGTCCGTTCCTGATGACGGGCGCCGTGCTGGCCATCCTGGTCTGACGCGTCGCCTGCCCTGCTGCACCCGGCGCGCGGGGGATGCTTGCGCGGCGGGCCCTCCTGGCTGCTCAATGGTGCGACTCGCTCTCACCCGGCCTCCGGCTCTCCCCGTCCAGGACCGCCCATGCGCACCGACGCCGTCCCGCTCCCACCGGCCCGCAGCTCCGCCACCGCCGGTGCCGCTGCCACCGCCGGTGCCGCTGCCGCGCGGCCGCTCACCCTCACCGGCCGGGACCTCGCCCCCGCCGACGTCGCCGCTCTCGCGCGGCGCGCCCTTCGCCCGGCCGTCGATCCCGCCGCCCGCGCCCGCGTCGCCGCCGCTCGTGACGCCGCGCTGCGCGCGACCGCGCGCAAGCGCGTCTACGGGCACACCACCGGCGTCGGCGTGAACCGCACCACCGAGGTGCCCGCGTCCGCGGCCGACGCGTTCGGGATGAACCTGCTGCGCAGCCACAGCGGCGGCATCGGCCCCGTCGTGCCGGACGAGCAGGCGCGCGCGATGCTCGCGGTGCGGCTGAACCAGCTGCTCGGCGCCGGCTCCGCCCTGGGCCTCGACGTCGTCGACAGGATCGCCGAAGCCCTCGCTTCCGGTCACGTCCCGACCGTCCACGCCTACGGCGCCGTCGGCACCGCGGACCTCTCCGCGCTCGGCGAGCTCGGTCTCACCCTCGCGGGCGAACTGCCCTGGCACGGCGGCGATCCGGGAGCAGAACCGCCCTGGCCGGTCCCACTGACGCACTGGGACGCGCTGCCGCTGATGTCCAGCAGCGCGCTGACCATAGGCCAGACCGCACTCGCCGCCACCGACCTGGCCCGCCTCCTCGACCGCGTGCCGCTCGTCGCTGCCCTGACGCTCACCGCGGTGCGCGGCTCCGCCGAGCCGTACGCGCAGCAGGTCCACGCCCGTCGCCCGCACCCCGGCGCGACCCGGCTCGCCGCCCATATGCGCGACCTCCTCGCGGACGCGGACTGGGAGGCCCCGCTCGTCCAGGACCCCTTCGGCCTGCGCTGCCTCCCGCAGGTCCACGGCGCGGCGATGGAGGCGGCGGACGCACTGGACCGCATCCTCGCCGTCGAACTGAACGCCGCAGCCGAGAACCCGCTGCTTGACGCCGACGGGCTCGACTACCACCACCACGGCGGATTCCACCAGGCCGGCCTGGCCCTGGCCGGCGACCAGTACCGGCTCGCGCTGCTCGGCACCGCCCAGCTCTCCACCGCCCGCCTCGGCGTCCTCGTCGAGCCCGCGTTCACCGGCCTCGCCCCCTACCTGGCCGCCGACGTGCAGGGCAGCAGCGGCATCATGATCACCGAATACGCGGCCCAGTCCGCCCTGGCCGAACTCCGCGCCTTCGCCCAGCCGGTGACCCTCGGCCACGCCGTCCTGTCGCGCGGCGTCGAGGAACACGCCAGCTTCGCCTCCACCGGCGCCCGCCGGCTCCTCGACTCGGTGGAGCCCTTCCGCCTCGTCCTGGCCTGCGAACTCCTCGCCGCCGTCCGCGCCCTCCACCTCCGCGGACTGACCCCCGCCGGCACCGGTGAACTCCGCGCCTTCTTCGACCGCGCCCGCGCGGCCCTGGACACGGACATCGCCGACCAGCAGCTCACCGCCGCCGTCACCACGGCGGCGGAGTTGCTGATGACATGACGCTTCATCGCCCGGTCAATACGCCCAACGCCTCTGCCAGTGCCGCCCGCTGCCTCGGCGTCAGATCAGCCAGCAGCTCCTCGTCCAGCGCGCGAGCCACCGCTTCGCACCGCGCCAGCAGCGCACGCCCGACCTCGGTGAGCGTCAGGACCTGCCGCCGTCGATCGTTCACATCCCGGGTCCGCTGCACCGCGCCGAGCGCCTCCAGCTGATCCGCCAGCGTCACCACCAGGCTCGGCGCCACCCCCAGCCGCGCGGCCAGCTCCTGCTGCGACTCGGCGGCGACCGCCGCCAGCGCCGTCATCAGGCCGGCGTGCTTGGGCTTCAGCCCCAGCCCCTCCACCGCTCGCGCGAATCTGCTCTCGGCGACCGCGCCCAGCGTGCCGAGCTGAAAGACGGCGGTGGACGGCAGCCCGTTCCCCTTGACATCGCTCACGTCGAGAACGGTACCTTAGAAATATCATTCACAGCTCGAATGATTCATGGAGAGATGAGATGCTCTGGACTGCCCTCAAGGACGCCAACCTGCTCCTTGCGTTCCTCCTCGAACTCGCCGTCTACGCCTCCGCAGCCTGGTGGGCCTGGACCCGCCCCCGGCGCCGCCCCCGCCGCCACTGGCTCAGGCCCTTCGCCGCCTTGGCGACGGTCTCCCTCTTCGCCATCGTCTGGGGAACCTTCTGTGCCCCCTCGGCGACCTTCCCCCTCCATGGCCTCACCCGCGCCGCCGTCGAGCTGGCCTGGTACGGCGCGGGCGCTGCCGCGCTGGCATGTCGAACCGTCAGAACGCCATGTGCGGGGGCGATTCGCTTTGTAGGGTGGCGCCGTTGATATGTCCATGGAGCAGCTGGGGACCACTGGGGGACTGATGCCGGCGCCGTTCACGTTCGTCGACCGCGACGAGAGCATGGCCGGCCTGCTTGAGCTGGTCCGCCGCTCGGGTCAGGCGATGGCCGTTGAGGCGGGCGCGGGCATGGGGAAGTCGGCCGTCCTCACCGAGCTGGGCGAGCGCATGCTCAGAGAGCCGGATCTGGCGAGTCATCAGCTCGTGGTCGTGCAGTGCGCGCCGACCTCTCAGGTCGCGGGTCCTACGCGGTCGCGTGCGAGCTGGTGTACCGGCTGGCCGTGCTGCGCCGGCGGCAGGTGCCGAGATGGCGCCGCGTGCTCGGCGGAGCGGGCAAGGGGGCGGTGCAGTCGCTGCCCGAGGTGCTCGGCGCCCTCGTCCCCGGATTGGGGCCGTTGTGGGCGGCGGGCAAGCAGGTCACCGAATCCGCCCTCCGCGCCGGTTCGATGCCGGGCGACAGCCTGGTCCCCTGGCAGCAGACTGTGGTGTCGCACATCGCCGATGCCGTGCTGCAACTGGCACGGTCGGGGCCGCCCGTGGTGCTGGTGGTCGATGATCTGCAGCGCATCGACCAGGGCAGCCTGAGCGTCCTGCACGCCCTGGTGCAGCGGTTGCCCGGCGAGCCGCTCAGCCTGGTCGTCGGCTACGACGGAACGGGAGGCCCGGCCGCGGGGAGCGTCGGCGATCTCGACGAACTGCTGCGGCGCTGGTCGAGTCACGGCCGACTGGAACGCCACCGCCTGGAGGGCCTGCCGCTCGACGCCGTCACGACGCTCGTGACCGGTCGTCTGCCGCACGCGCCCGCCGGCTTGCCCGACGCGATCGTCCGCGCCACCGGCGGACATCCGCTCCTGGTGGGCCTCTGTCTCGAAGCATGGCTGCCGGAGCACGGCACTTCGGTCCCGCTCCCGGAGACGCTGTCCGAGCTGGTGGAGGGCTGGCTGGCCGGGCTCGACGCGCAGGACCGGGAGATCATTCTGGCGGCTGCGGTCCAAGGCCGGACCTTCCTGTCCAGCACCGTCGCTGAGGTGACGGGCCTGCCGGCAGACGTCGTGCTGGAGCGACTGCGTCTGCTGGCGCGCAGTCGACGGATGATCGTCGGCTGCGCGAAGCCCGAATGGGCCGCAGACGACCAGGCCGATGCCTACAGCTTCGGCTACGGGGCCGTGTGGCAGGTGGTCTACCGGGGCCAGACCGATGAGCAGCGCCGCTCGCGCCACGCCGCGATCGCCTCGGCGCTCGGCGGAGCATCTGAGGGCGGGGCCTCTGGCGGCGGGGGAGCGCGGACGCCGTCCACCGGCCGTCGCCTGGAGTGGGCCCGGCACCTTGAGTTCGGTGGCGTGCCCTGCTACGAACAGTCGGCCGTCGTCCACTACGAACTCGCGCGAAACGCGGCCGTGGAGGGTCTGGCCTTCGCGGACGCCGAACGCTACTGCCAGATCGCGATCACCGCCTCCAGGGCGCTGCCACACGACCGGCCGGACCGTGACAGGCGACTCGTCGCCGCCATCGAACTGCTGCTCTGCCTCACCGAAGTGAACTGGCGTGGGCTGCACACCCCGGGCGGAGGCCCGGAGATCGACGCGCTCGCCGCCGAGGCCGAACAGGCAGCGGCGCGGGTTGCGGATCCGGCGCTGATCGCCCGCACCACTCTCCTTCGCGGCAAGACGCTCTTGGTCACCCGCGGTCTCGTCCCCTCCCTGGAGAAGCTGGGCGACGCGGTGGCCTGCGCTCGGCGGCTGGACGATCCGGTGGCGCTCTTCGTCTCCCTGGTGGAGTACGGACGGCAGGTGTCCAAGCGGCGTCTGGCCGCCGGACTGGCTGCGCTGCGGGAGGCCGAGGAACGCTACGCCACCGACCCGGCGCTCGGGGGCAGCGAGGATCCGGTGCTCCAGCACGCCAGGAACCTGGCGGAGATGCAGCTGGGAATTACCCTTCACGACTCCGGCGAACTCGGCGACGCCCACGCCCGCCTGCTGCGCTGCACCGACCGGCTGCGGACCGAGCCGCTGCGTGCGGAACTGCCGATAGCGCTCAACTACCTGGCCCAGAATCAACTGCTCCTCGGCTTGACGGACGATGCGGAGCGGACCCTCCGCGAGGCCAGGGAGTTCGCGGGAACCCGCGGAGCCGACAGCGCTTGGCACGCCTACAACACAGCGCTGCTGGCGTTCCTGTGTGCGAGGGAGCCGGCTCGTCGGGAAGAGGCCGTGGCCCTGGCGGAGCAGGCGTGGCTGGAGACCCAACGCACCTGGCTGGCCAACCTCAACCCGATCGTCCGCAACCTCTACGCGGACGTCCTGCTCCAGGCCGCGCCGCAGGACGACAAGGCGCGGGAACTGGTCGAGCGCCTTGCCACGGACACCTACCTGGAGACCCAGGAAACCGACATGGTCCGCAGCGAGATCGCGGCCCAACTGCTCCGCAGCCGCGTCGCGACGGTGAGCGGGAACACCGCCGACGCCGTTCGCCACGCCGAGTCGGCCCTCACCCGCCTCGCGGAGGTCGGCGCGATGCCGGCGCTGCGCACGGAAGAGGTCTACTTCTACGCCGCGCACGCCTTCCACGCCGCCGGCCGCGCTACGGAGGCGGACGCCTTGCTGCAACGCTCGCGTACGGAGGTCCAGCGCAAGGCGGCCAGCCTCGACGACACCCCGGACCTGCGCCGCAGCTTCCTCACTGCCGAGCCGCTCAACGCGCGGATCCTCGGCAGCCACCCCTACGAGTAGCAGTGGCGAGGGACTAGAGTGCGCAGCCCAGAACCGGTGGAGGGCGAAGAGCAACCGTGCTGACGATCACCAAGGAGTTCGCCTTCTCGGCGAGCCACGTCCTGGACCGCCTGCCCTCCTGGCACCCCTGCGCCCGCATGCACGGCCACAACTACGCCGTCGTGCTGGAGCTGAAGGCCCCGCGTGCGGAGTTGACCGAGAACGGGTTCGTGAAGGACTTCCGCGAACTCGATGTCTTCAAGACTTGGATGGATGAGACCCTCGATCATCGCCATCTCAATGAAGCGATGGGGGGGGGGTGTTTCGCCCTCGGCCGAGAACCTGGCGATATGGATCTTTGACCTCTGGAACCCACGCCTCCCCGCCCTCACCGCCGTGACCGTCTCCGAGACCCCCCGCACCACAGCCACCTACCGTCCGGCACCGGATGCACTCGCCTGACTCGCAGGCGCATCCAACAGGGTTTATCAGGCCGGCAGGTAATCGTCATACGTCGGGCTTGCTGCTCAATCGGTCGGGCGCAAGCAGGCATGAATAGCAGAGGCGATGGCTGTGCCCAGGGGGATCGGCACCGCATTGCCGATCTGCCGGGCAACTTCGGTCTTCGAGCCGCACCAGCGAAATCCGGGCGGAAAGCCCTGGATGCGAGCCGCCTCGTAGTGAGTGATGGGGCGGTCTTTGGTCGGGTGCAGGTATCGACCCTTCTCGGGTTTAAAGAATTCGGTTCGGATCGTGACGGACGGCTCTCCCTCCCGGAGTCGCCCCATCACGTCACCAGTTCCGGTGTTGTGGTTGTCCCAGCTCTCGGTCGAGAGGTATCTGACTGCTGTTGTCACCCCTTCCGGAGCCGACTCCTTGAAGATGTGAATCTTCCCGTTCTCATCCTCCGTATACCATTTGCCGCGAAGGTCCTTGCGGTTTCCGCCTCTGGGGATGGCGCGGTAACGAGCCTGTGATAGCACCTCGGGGTTTCGGCCGATGTGCAGATCGTCAGTGGTGAAGATGCCCGGGATGGTGTCGTCGATCTCCGGGAAACGCACTCGCGTGCGGGGGAGCTCGGTTCCCTTGACGCGGAGTTTTGCGGACTCCGCGAAGACGCTGTCAGCAGCGAGCCAATAGCCGGTGCTGAGCTCGACGCCGTCAATTGGTTGATGCGACCCGCCGAGGGCGGACTTGCGACGTCGCGAGTGGGAGGCGATGGGATAGGCCATCCGATCACTTCCCTCGAAGTCCTTGCGTACGCCGATCACAATGGCACGCCGTCGTGCCTGGACCGCCCCATAGTTTGCGGCGTTCAGCAAATAGCGCCCGGTTCGCTTGTCGGTAGTGTCGGATGGTGCCGCACCCGGCGGGGTGACGAGTTGATAATCCTGGAGGATGTTCCCGGTTTCAACGGCGCTCAGGAGGTCTTGGAATTCGACGGACCTGAGGAAGCGGTCGACATTCTCGATAACGAAGATCTTGGGCCGGATGAGGGCGACGATCCGTACGTATTCCTCCCACAGGCGGTTGCGCTCAATGCCCTTCTTGGACCGATTGAGCGCTGAGAACCCCTGGCAGGGTGGGCCGCCGATGACGACGTCCGCATGCAGATCCTCGTCCGTGGGTTCCCACTTCTCGATGTCGCCCACGTGGAGCCTCGTGGCTGGGCTTGTTGCCCTGGCGCGCAGGCTACCGAAGTTGGCGGCATACGTGGCAGCAGCGGCGCGGTCGTGCTCGACCGCGGCGATGCTCTGAAAGACCGGACCCGACTCCTCCGATCCCGATGGACGGAACTCGTGTAGACCCTGAGTGAAGCCGCCACAACCGGAGAAGAGATCGACGACTGTGATGGGATCGAAGGTGCCGGGGTGCATGGAGGGATTTTAGCCGTGCAGGGCGGCTGCGAGCGCCAGCCCAACCGCAGTGGCGAGGGGTGGAGGCATGGCGTGTCCGATTTGGCGATACTTGGACGTCTTGCCGCCGAAGAAGCGCCAGTCCTCCGGAAAGGCCTGGATCATCGCGGCCTGGCCGATGGTGAGCCTCGGCTGCTCGTCAGCCGGGAAGCTGATGTCCGGGGGCCCATCCGCGAGGCTGGTGCCGTTCACTCCGAGCGTTGCCCATGCCTTCTTGCTGCCGGTGGGACCGAGGTCGGCCCCACCGCGACGATCGGAGCCGCCGACAAGGGCCGGCGCGACGTTGTCGGCACGCTTGATCCAGTGCTCGGCGCCCGGCCAGCCGAGCGCCGACATCGATGGCCCAAGGGCCTGTCCCACGGTGGGCGGGGGCAACGCATTCGGCTCGGGCCAGGCGAACCTGGGAAAGAACGCTTCCTGCAGGGCGACCAGGAAGCCGCTCCTTCGGCTCTGTGGCACACCGAAGTCCGCAGCGTTGAGGACTCTCCAGGTCGAGCGGTAGCCCGCTCCGAGCAGTGCTGCTTCGATCCAAGCCCGGTCGACAGCAAAGTCAGCGCCGTCGACCAGGTCGGCAACGTTTTCCAGAAGCACGGCCTTTGGCTTGAGCTCACAAGCGAGCGTGACTGCTGCCCTCAGGACAGTTCGCTCCCCTTCGTCATCGGCTCGACCGACTGTTGCGACCGACTTCACGCGTGGGAGTCCACCGCTGAGAAGATCGACACCGATTGCGTCCGGCCGCATGCTCATTCGGAATTGCACGACGTCCATGCAGACTACGTCCCACTCCGGCCGGTTCAGGTCGATGGTGAAGCAGGCGTCGGCCTTGCTGTCGATGAGCAGCATGGGGTCGAATCCGGCGCGCTCGAGCCCCAAGGCCTGCGCCCCGGAGCCGGCGCAGATTTCGATTGACCTGTAGCGGCCGGAAAGGGGGGCACTCGGTGGTGCGGTCCATTGAGAGGGCCGCGCAGCCGGTGCACCTGCCCTGGCTGCCTCCCCGGAGAGGGAGTCGCTGACAGCTTCAGGTTTCGGCAGCTGGGCCGGCCGGTCGTCGTGCGCCGGGGCGACGCGTTGGGCAGCGATGGACTCCTGAGCAACCGCGTGCAGTTCGAGGTCGAGAGCGTTCTCTTCTACCCCGTCGAACAGCACGAAGGGGGCCAGTCTCAGTAGTCTCTTGAGGAAGTCACGCAGTGCCTCGCGCTCGTTGAGCCCCTTGAGGTCGAGATCCTTCCAGATGCGGAGGATGGCCCGGACGAGGTGAGGACTGCCACCCAGCGCGGTGCGTCGGGCGTAGATCTGGTCGAATGCTGCCTCGCCGAGAACCTCGAGCGCCCCGTACGGATCTGGATCGTCGGGGGAACGTACCAGCTGGGCCCGCCACCAGAGCCGGCCGAAAACGTGACGGGTGAGATCGGTACCAAGGACGCGGTCTTTGGGCGGTTGAGGGTACCGCCAGAAGGCGACGTCGGGGAGTAGAACGAGCGCGAGAAAGGCCCAGACGTCACGTGATGCGGCCTCAGCGGGCACCATGCTCATCTCGCTGTGGAGGAGAGCAGCGAGCCGTAGATCGAAGTCCGCATTCCTGGAACGATCGGAGGCGTTGGGGAAACCGGCGCGGTTGGCGAGATCGATGACACCCGCCCGCAGATCGCGGAGCTGATCGGTGGAGACTCGGTCACCGCCTGTGGCCACGTACACGGCCGACTCGTGGGAGAGGGCGACACGGCCTGCCAGTTCGTCCGGTGTCAGAGGCCGGTATTCCTCAAAGAGTGGAGCGGCTTGTTGGGTGAGCAGCCGGGGGTAGAGGAAGCTCATGACGGCACCTCGAAGATCTTGACCGCCGCCTGCAGGTCTGATGCGAACAAGGCTGGTGACTGACGTTGGCGCAGACGGACGTCGGTGATCGACTGCCCCGGGAAGAGCTGATTGAAGAGGCTCAGGAGCGTGGCGCCCAGCGAATCGTCGGCGTAGTCCGCGTCCTCGACGAAGTCATCATTGCCCAACGCATGTTCGATCAGAATCCGCGCTGTGTCTGCATATACCGCAGAGAGCACGATCCGATCGATCGGACGGGGCTTGCCTGCGTTCTGGAATGCGGTTGTGGTGGCGGAGTTCCGCTCGTTCACCAGCAGGAGCAGGGAACCCATCGTGGCGCTCTCGAGGCTGCCGCTGATCTGGAGGTGCCAGGCCGCTGCATCGGGGAAGGACGTGCGCGAGAAGTCGACCACGGCCATGGGGAATTGCGGCGCATCCCCCTGGAGGCGAAGCGCCTCCTGATCGCTCCACAGGACCGAGCCTGCTCTGCGTGGGGATGAGGGAAGGGCATCGCTCCGTCGCTCGCCGAGAACGAGTGCCGTGCTGAGAAGAAGCAGGCCACCCAGATCCGCGCCGCGAAGCCGGATGTCGAAGTCCACCGTGATGCGGCCGGCATCGGTCAGGCGTTTGTGGTTGGCGGGTCCGCTGAGATTCGATCCTGTGGCGGTCCAGACCACGGCAAGAGTGAGCACTGCATCGGAAGGAAGACCTGACTGGATTCGCGCACGGTCAGTGTCGACGTGGACGCTCCGGCGCAGCCGGAGGTCCATCTGATAATCCCAGTCCGGCAGTGCATCCGGCATGCTGAGCTCGCCGTCGTCGGTCACGAGGCGCCATCGCTCGGCACTGACCACATCGTCGGACGGGATCCGGTACGGAAGAACGCGCCGAGTCACGGCGTTCTCACCGCCTCGACCCTGATGTCGATCTCGGTCATCGTGTCCGGAGCAGGACGCACCAACGCTCGCCAGACAGATTCCCCTCCATCGATCACGCATGTCTCCGTGGTGTGAAGTCCGGAGTCAGTACTCTCCCAGCCGACCAGCGTCGGAGTCCTCGCCCCGATCGGTGGGTCCGTTTCGCGACCGCTACTGCCCGGGAGCGTGACGGCCAGGTCAATTCGGACCTGTTGTGGCCCAGGAACCGGGAGTCGAAACTCCTGAACGAGCAACGAGTCGCCATCCCGATCGTCGTAGTACGGCTCGCCGACGTACTGCACTCGCGGACGGCGCCGTCCAACGCCGGCACCAACGTTTGCCCATTTGTCCGTGACCTGGGCAGCCGGGTGGTTGGCATTCGGTCCTGCGGCATCGCGCGGGGCAGGCCAACTGGTTCCGAGTCGTGGATCCGGCACGGGATTTCGGTCGGAACTCGGCTCTGGGGTCACCTCATCCGCCTCGTCGGGTGCATGGCGGGCGCTCCGGATCGCAGTGCTGCCCGGTTTGGAGTACGCGGTCGATCCGCCGATGCCCCAGGCGCCGCCCACCAGTCCAGAGAAGAAGGAACTCGCCGCGCCCAGGGCAATCTGACTGGCACCGGGGCGCGTCATACCGCTCAAGGACAGGAGCCCGTCCAAGGCCTCCCCGATGCGCCGGAAGGTCGTCAGCACGAACGTGCTCTCCGGCCTGTCGAGCGACTGTGCGTTCCAGGCGTCGTGAGTCGGTGGTTCGGCCTTCGCATAGACCTCGTCCATGGCCTCGTCCGCTCGGAAGACGCCTGCGTAGCCCTGGTTCGCGCTGGGAGGTTTCGGTCCGGGCCGGTATGTGACGACGAGTTCCGCAGGTCGCATCAGACACACGTGGTGCACGATGTCCTCAATGTCGAGCATGCGCGAAGCCCGGGACGGCTCCAGTGGCGGCATGATTCGCTTGACCAGCCCCAGCCGCCCGAGGTAGCGCCTCGGTCTCATGCACTCGACCGTCATGCCGCCAGGCCCGAGCATCATTTCGTAGGCGGCCACGAACATGTTGAGCGGACGAATCTCCTGCGGATCCGGAACCTGGTGTTCGACACCGTCACAGGTGACGGTGAAGCGCATGGCGGGTGGCTTGCCGCCGCTTGAGATCATCTTGGGCCAGAGGTGCCAGGCGATGGTCTCCGCGAGGTAGGCGGCAGCCGCGGCAGGTTCAAGCTCGTCCAGGTTCGGGTCGACCACGACGATGGTCGTCCCTGTCTCGGCCGCTCCGAAGGGCCGCAGGCCGAGGCGCTGTGCCGTGGCTTCTGCGGCCGGGCCGATGAGGGGTTCTACCACGCCACCCGATATGTCGCCCCACCAATGTCGGCCGGTATATCGCCGGTCCCCGGAGGGCTCGGCCGCCACGTAGCTCTTCCAAAGGGAGCAGCCGATGAGCCGGGTCTCGAAGCCTCCCCCAGCGGTGCGGCAACGGGAGTGAACGAGAATCGTGCCGGACCTGGACAGCAGGTAGAAGATGCCTTTCCCGAAACCGTAGGTACCGCCACCGAGGGCAGTGTCGCGCGGTTCCCCGATATTGCGGATGAACGAGACGAAGTCGCGCTCGGAGCCCACCGCGTCGTCGGCGCGAGTCGGTCCGCCCAATCCTCGGGTGCCGCAGTCGGAGACGGCCAGGACCCGGGCCGGGCCTCTCCTGAGCGTCTCACGAAGCGGAAATCTGTCGGCTCCGACGGGCGCAGTGTCAGCAAGGAGCTCTCGCCATGCGCCGGCGTGTGCCGGTCCCACAGTCCACATGTCGATTCGATAGTCGACTGGATCGGGCGACGACAGAAGCCTGGCGTCCCAGCTGTTCTGGGCCGATTCACGAACCAGGATGGTGAGTAGGTCGAGTTCGGGCCGTCCGAGCTGATTTCGGATGCCCTCGGCCGCGCTGGCGCCTTCGGGGGGATAGGGCTGGGAGAACCAGCGTGCCTCCGTCACACGGACTCCTGGATCATTCTGTCGATCACCTGGGCAACTTCGCCGGCCGTGAGGGGTGCAGGCACCTCGCCGGACAGGTCGATGGTGTACTCGACATCCAGTACGGACACCGGGACCCCCGCCGCTTCGAGCGCGCGGCCCGTCAGCCGGGGGAAGCCCGCCTCGACGCGGTACCATCGCTCCTCGCAGATCTCGTAGCGCACATCGTGATAGCGATCGGCATCGGAGAGGCGATACCCGGCTCGCGCGAACAGTTCGAGGACCGTCCCTTCGTCGTCGCAGAGGCGAAGTACCTCCTCTGCGGTGTCGTTGAGGGCGGCGCCAAGGCCCTCCGTCGTGGTCCGCCGCAGGCGGAACCAGGCAAGGACGAGTGCACCGTCCACCGGCGCCTCGAGTTGATCCAGCCCGTGGATCCGCGGCTTTCGCCCGTCACCGCTCGTGGCCGACTTGACCTCGACGGCCTCGCTGCCCGCCGCAAAGTCGTGCCGGTATCCGAGAGGCCCCTGCCAGAAGCGGTGCGCGCTCGGATCCTTCTGGAGGAACCGCTTGAGAACGGTCAACTCGCCGTAGAACCCAGCAAGCTCCTCCGGCCCCAGCAATGTGCCCTGTGCCCGGAAGAGCGCCCTCCATCGGTCGAGCACTCTATACAGCACCTTGACGGGGTTGTCCGGCGTTTCCGACGTTGCACCGAGCACGTTCACGCACATCTTCGTGAATAGATCGTTGAGGTCGTCGCGCAGGCATGCCAGGTCGGCGTATGTCTGGAACGTCTCCGCGTCCTCCAGTGAGCGCTTGCGCAGGCGCAGGACGGGTCCGTCCAGCCCGGGACGGACCTTGCGGTGCATGTGGATCGGTACGAGGAGATGGCGGTGCCCTTCGCGATCGACGGCCACTGCCAATGTCCCGTTCACGACCTCCGTCGGGAGTTCAGCCACACGCAGGCGACGTGCTCCCACAGTGGCTTCGGCTTCCAGCGCCGACCAGCGATCCTCGACGAGGCGCCGCAATTCGTCGTCGTTCATGCGTCCTCTCCATCGAGGAGGCTGTAGTCCTCGTCCTCGATTCGAATGTTCGAGAGATTGGCAGAGATGTAGCTCTCCACCGCGCTGTCGCGGTTGTGGGGTTCGGGGAAGACCAAGCCCAGACCGATGACATGCTCCTCCGCGTTCAGGGGCGCACGTAGCCTCTTCGACGGGCTCGGCTCGGACACCCTGTCGATCGGGTACAGGACCAGGAGGCCGGTGTCGGGGAACTGCTGCCGCCGCTCGTCCATGATTCCCTTCTCCGTCAACTTTGCTGTGTCTCCGGAGAGGTCGACAGCAGCGTCCCTTCGGCTCATCAGCGTTTTGATGTCCGCGAAGTCAGGGGTCGGATTGGGAAGGTGAAGACGTGCGCGATTGTTTCGCCCCACACTCACTCCGCGGGCGAAAGTGAAGGGATCCCCCTTCGGATTACCGACGATCGCAACGTTCCATCGACGGAGTGAGCCGACGCCGGAGACCTGCTTCCGGATGTACTTGATGATCAGGTTCGCGTCGTTCTCGGGAGAATTCTCGTGGAACCTGTAGTTCGACAGGAAGTCGATCACAAGGTTGTGGGGCACATCGCGGAAGACGAACCGACCCTCCGTGGGGCGCTCATCGGTTCTTACGGCGTTCGCGGCAGAGGCCGCGACCAGGTTGCGAGCAGCGTCGATGTTGTTCCCGAGCCAGTCGGCGTCGGTGCGGAAATAGTGCGTCTGAACTCGCTTACCGCCGTACGACGAAGCGGCGGTGACGGCGTCGCGCATCTTGGCCGCCGCTGTCACGCGAAGCGCCGGGTGGGTGCGCAGGCGCACAGCGAAGGTGAGCGGGGTTTCATCCTCCGTCATGTAGATGTCGATGTCTCGGCGCATCTCGGTCTCGACCGTGGCAAGGTGCCGAAACCACTCGGCCAACTCGTCCGTCATCCAGATTCGCGGCAGATCCGCATAGCCGTTGCGGAAGCCGAACCACCGTCCCATTTGCAGCAGCGTGTCGTACGCCGAAACAGCGCGGACGAAGTAGCTGACGGACAGGCCTTCCAGAGTGAGCCCACGTGAGAGGGTGTTGCCGCCGACTGCGATCGCCACGACCGGACCGTTCTCGTAGTCGAGACGATCCTCGCTGCTCGAATTGTCCATGATGATGCGGCAACTGTTGAGAACACCGGGCAACTCAGGCATCAGTAGCTCAAATGGCACTTTCGTGACGTCGAAGTCTTCGGCTCTGACCCGATCAGTCTCCTCCTCCCACAGATCCCGCAAGCGAGAGAGGAGAGCGTCGTCCTGCTCTGTCAGGGATCGGGCAGACCGGGCGAGAAGATGCTTCAAGGGCCTTTCGAAACTGTTGTGCACCGCGGTGTTGACGCTTGTGTGGATGAGCATGGTGTTGTGGGGGTTGCCAGTACCGCGCACGCGTCGGGCGGCTGTGACCAGCCAGAAGTACTCGACCGCCTGCCTGAGGGTGTCTGTGATCACTGGCTCGAAGCCTTCGACGTCGGCCCTCGTCTCCGGGCGAACGGCCGCCACGTCGTCCTTGGGAACCGAACGGATCATGTCGTGTCCGTCGTCGACCTGCTCCGGATCCTCGCCGTCGAGGGCATAGCGACCGAAGAGAACCTCGGTGCCGAAGTGCCCAGCGGGTTTTGGAAGATTGACGACGAAGTCCTTGGGGTAAAGATCCTCCGCGCTCGGGTCGATCAACAGGTTGGCGAACGGGGTAGCGGTGTAGCCGAGGTAGGCGGATCTGGGCAGGTGGCTCATGATGGTCAGGATGAGCGGGTTGATGGATTTAGTCGCAACTGTCGCTTGATCGGCCTCATCATCGATGATGAGCGCAGGGCAGTCCTCGAGGTACTCCGACGCCTTCTCGAGCCATCGGGCGAGCTTGCGCAACACGGTGGCGTTCTTCTTGACCACGCACAAAACGTGAGTCTTGTTGCTCCGCCCGAAGTATGAAGCCGGGTTCTCTTGCGGGGTGAAGTCCTTGTCGAGTCCTGTCAGCTGAGACCACATCGATGGGTTCGGCTCGACGAGTTGCTGCACCAGCCGGGCCTGCGTCTGGCGCCGGAGCCCGTTGTGAATGCCCGCGAGGACGATGAACAGCTTGTAGCCGCGATCCGCTGCCTTGGCCACCACCGAGGTGAAGTTGGTCGTTTTGCCTGACTGCACATATCCGACGACGAGCCCCCGAGTGGAGAACGTCTTCTCCTTCGGGTGGTTCAGCAGCGAGACGACACGAGTGGAGGAGTCGTCGAGGCTCCGGATCGCGGGCTCTTCGGGCCAGCCGTCCTTGCGGAGGAGATCCGTGATCGCCGGCCAGCACTTGTCCTTGGCCTGCGGGCCGGTGTACCACGTGTCGCGGTTATCGAGCACCACCGCATGCGGCTCCTCGAGCTCCCTCACGCGGATGGTCTGTTCCTCGTGCCGCTCGCGGATCCGGTCCACGATGTCAGGACTGATGCCGAACTGTTCCAGGCGTTTCACGGCCTCCGACGGCGGAAATGCGTCCAGGAGCGCCTTGAATGTGTCGTACATTGCATCGAGCTCATCCGCCATGGGAGTTGACCGCTTCCCGTTCTCACTTGGTGCGACAGCCGGGCAAAGTAGGACGCGTCGGCCTCCAGGCCCGTCCCACGGTGGGCGAGGGCGTTGAGCGTGTCATATGCCGTCTCGCACAACTCCTACACACTAGTGACCCGAACGCCTGCCAACCATGGGCTTGGACCTGAAACCCCGACACTGGCTCACGGGGTGCCTCCTGCCCTCGAAGCCTGAACATCAAAGGCAGTTGACTTCGCTCATACGCCGGCGCCCTCCTCTCGCTCGCCCAACTGTCGTTCGTGCGGGAGATGACCCCGCTTCTGGGGGCGAGAAGCGGCCACGGCATGGGCAACTGCGGTTGCGACGGCTTCAGGCGTCTCGTGCTCCCAGAAGCGCAGTACCGTCCACCCGGCGGCGGTCATGTGTTCGGTGGTCTCACGATCTCTCGCTACGTTCCGGTCGAGCTTGGTCCGCCACCACTCGGCGTTGGCCCTCGGTTGGGTCGCGTGGTCGGGACAGCCATGCCAGAAGCAGCCATCGAGAAAGACCGCGACCCTCGACGGACCGAAGGCGATGTCTATCGTGCGCCGTCTCATTCCGGGTACGGGGACGTTCACTCGGTAGCGCAGTCCAGTTCGATGCAGGATTCGGCGCACGGCCAGCTCCTGCGCGGTATTACGGGATGCCTGACGGCTCATGCGAGCGGCAACCGCGGGGGAGGATGGATCAATACTGGCCACAGCTCCAGTGTGCAGTGTTGGGCTGAGGGCTTGTTTCCCCAGTCCATCTGGCACGGATGTGGCATGGATAGACACAGCGCTGGGGTAGTGCTAATCCTCACCGAGGCGGCTGTCGGCTTCGTTCGACGCCTGGGCGAGGCAATCCTCGACCTGGTCCGGGCGAGCCTGCGCGACGGACGGGAACACGCAGTCGACTTCGACACCTTCACCCTTGGAGCGTGAGCTCGTCGGCAGCGTGGCCTCGGTCGCGGAGGCAGCGCCCGGCGTCCGGGAGCTCGTAGAAGCCTGGAAACGAGCTGGACAGCCGTTACCCGTCCGCTGCCGTGCTTCCTGGCCTCATCACCGCGGCAGAGAGGGCCGGCCGAGCGTCCTCGCGCGGTGCCGAATCCGGTGCGGAGCTCAGCATGCCCTACGAGGGTGGCTTCCCGTACCACGGCGTGGTACGGAGGGCTACTCTGGTCTCATGGCTCTTCCGCATCGTCACCCCACAGACGTCAGCGTGCGCCAGTTCGTCGCTGACTCCGGCAGCGTCACCCGAGGCCTGCGCCAGGGGCACCCCTACATATTGACGCTCAACGGCGAACCCCTCGCTCAGATGATCCCCATCCGCCGCCGTCGCTCAGTCCCCAGGGACGAGGCGCTGGCGATCTTCGCCACTGCCCCCGTGCTCGACCCTGATGAGCTGCGCGAAGACCTCGCGCGCGCAGTCGACCAGGACCTGCGCGACCCGTTCGAGGGAACTGACCTGTGACGCATCAGGAGGGAGTGCTCGACACCAACATCATCGCGGCGCTGTCGGCGTACGACCCCGCAGAGCTCCCGGATGAACTCCTCATTACGTCCGTGACGCTCGGCGAGCTGTCGCACGGGCCACATGCGACGGATGACCCCGTCAAGCGGGCCCGGCGTATGGCGGTCCTCCAGCATGTCGAGGGTGCCTTCGATCCGCTCCCGTACGACCGTGACGCGGCGAGGATCTACGGTCAGATGTGCGCGGCCGTGATTGCCATTGGGCGTCAGCCTCGGGGGCGTTCGTCCGACCTGATGATCGCGGCGACGGCGGCAAGCAACGGGCTCCCGCTGTACACCTCGAACCCCAAGGACTTTCAGGGGCTGGAGGATCTGGTGGAGATCGTCGCCATCACACGTCCAAGCGGAGCCTGACTGTGCCCCGGATATGACGAAGGCCCAGTTCCGCGGGAGATCCCGCTGACCTGGGCCTTAGTCGCGTTCGTTGCGAAGTGCCCTTGGTTCCCCGATCCCCCCGGTCGAATGGGCACCCTCGGGGCACGCTCACCTCACGCGTCGGTGCCCCTAGAGTGACGGTCGTGAAGACCGATCGTCGGCTGCGGCGTCTCGTCGTGGGCGATACCACCTGGCTGTGGTCCGTGCGTCAGAAGGTCGACCGTTCGGGTCCCGGTAACTACCAGCTAGCGCTCTCTGCGCAGGCAGGACTTGCCTGCTCGGTTGGCAATCGTGTTCAAGCCGCAGGCCGACCGGATCGTCTCCAAGGACTATTTTGAGGCCGGCACAGTGGTAGCCCTCCCAAGCCGTGACTGGTTGAACCTGTACGAGCCCAGGACGGTTCGGCGTCTCCTTGATGCGGTCGCGGAGCGCGGCGGGCTCCCGACCAAGGACTGCACAAAAGAGGTTGACGGCTGGCCACTGTTCTTCGCTGTGGTTGGCGCCGATTCCGCTTAGGCCTCTCTTGCCAGGGGCAGCTTCCCAGGCCAAGACGAGCGGCTTCACAGGCGGCTACACAATCTCAGGTACGCCACTTGACCTGCGCTGCAGCAAGCCGCACGCGCTCCAGCATGACGCTTGGTTCGTGGCTGGTCCGGATCTTGGTCGCCGCTCGACCCGACCGCTTCAGTAGTACGTCCCCCAGGTCACCGCGAGCAGGCCGAGCACGAGGATGAACGCCAGAGTGATGGCCACAATGGCTCCTACGACGAGACAGAAGATCCGTGCTCGTTCGCGGCAGAGCTCCTGCTGAATGTCCTGACCATGTTCCGGCATCTCGTACCCCCTCGGCGGAGAGTAGCGCACGCGCTCACTACCAGTTCTGTGAGGAGGGACCGCCCCACGGCCCACCCCCTTACTCCCACCCTCCCGCACCTTCTCCCCTTCACCGCGCTCCTCCGGCTCGTGGGTCGACCTCCGTGCGGGCAAGGTCAACTTCGGTGCCTACGCGGACTACTGGTTGCGCGATCGGGAGCTGGCTGACCGGACCCGTGAGCGCTACGAGGGAGTGATCCGGATGCACATCCGGCCGACCTTCCGGGTGCTGCCGGTGACTGCGGTCACTCCGGCCCGCGCCCGGGCTTGGCGCTCCGGACTGATGGCCGGGGGAGTGGGTGAGGCGACCGTGGCCAAGGCGTACCGAGCGCTGCGGGCGATCCTGAACACGGCCTTGGACGACGGGCCGATCCAGCGGAACCCGTGCCGGATCAAGGGCGGAGGGGAGGAGAACTCGCCGGAACGGCCGGTGCTGATGGTCGATGAGGTCTAGGCCGTGGCCGACGCGATCCAGCCCCGGTACCGGGCCCTGGTGCTGCTGGCGGCCTTCGCCAGTCTGCGGTTCGGGGAGCTGGCCGGGCTGCGTCGCGCGGATATCGACCTGGAGCAGCGGATCATCCGGGTCCGCCAGGCCCAGGCGGAGCTGGCGACCGGAACGCTGCGGCTGAAGCTGCCCAAGAGCGCGGCGGGCGTCCGGCCGGTGGCCTTCCCGGAGCCAATCGCCCGTGACCTGGAGACGCATCTGCGCTGGTTCGCGGAGGACGGTCCCGATGGCAGGGTCTTCGTTGGCCCGCGCAGCGGCCTGCTGCGACGGAGCAACTTCCACCACCTGTGGACAGGCGCGCTGACGAAGGCCAAGGTCCGGCGGGTGCGGTTCCACGACCTGCGGCACTTCGGCAACGCCATGGCGGCCGACGCCGGAGCGAGCACCCGCGAGCTGATGCACCGAATGGGGCACTCGACCATGGGCCAAGGCGCTGGCTCCGAAGCGCCGCAAGCCGGGCCAGAAAGGCACTCCGCCCGAGGGTTGGGCACGCAAGGGCACGGGCTTGATCCGGCCTCAGAAACGACAATGGCCCAGGCTGGCCGGATATCCCGGTTGACCTGGGCCTTGTGATGCTTGCTGCGAAGTGCCCCCGGTAGGATTCGAACCTACGCACCCGCCTCCGGAGGGCGGTGCTCTATCCCCTGAGCTACGGGGGCGCACTGTCTTGCGACGTGCAGAACACTACCAGTCCCCACCCCCTCCTCGTGCACAGGGTTTTCGGAAGGTCGCGTAACCGGTTCCGGCGGAAGTGCCGAAAACGGAGACGGAGGGTGGTGCAGCCGCATACCCTCAGTGATGTGTCAGGCGAGTCGGGGCGGGTGCTCGTTGTCGATGACAGCGCGGTGATCCGCCAGCTGATCAGGGTCAATCTGGAGCTCGAGGGCTTCCAGGTGGTGACCGCCGCGGACGGGGCCGAGTGTTTGGACGTGGTGCATGCGGTGCGGCCGGATGTGATCACGTTGGACGTGGTGATGCCCCGCCTGGACGGTCTGCGGACGGCGGCGCGGTTGCGGGCCGATCCGCGGACGAGTCATCTGCGGATAGCGATCGTCAGCGCCTGTACGCAGCTGGATCTGGAGCGCGGGGAGTCCGTCGGGGTGGACGGGTATCTCGCGAAGCCGTTCGAGCCGATGGATCTGGTCGCGCTGGTGCGGCGGCTCGCGGACGGGCGGGTGCCCACTGAGGAGGGGGCATCCGCGCTGTTCGGTCAGGGGCCGGCGGGCCGGGCGTCGGTGGCTGAGGGGCGGCATGGCGTTCGCTCTCGGCGAACGCAGTGAGGGGTCCACGGCCCCAGCAGGCGTGGACGCCGCGTCTCACCCGGCAGAACTGATGCCAGGGATTTCGCCCCTCTCGCCTAGGCTTGCCCCGTGACACCCGCAGAGCTTTCCCAGGCAGTCCAGGCCGCCGTTCGCGCCGCCATCGAGGCGGGCGAGCTGACCGTCGCCGTCCCCGAGACCGTGAACGTCGAGCGGCCCAAGAACCGCGACCACGGCGACTACGCCGTCAACGTCGCGCTCCAGTTGGCCAAGGCCGCCGGCAAGCCGCCGCGACAGGTGGCCGAGTCGGTCGCGGCCCGACTGCGAGAGCTGCCCGGGATCGCGAAGATCGACATCGCCGGGCCGGGCTTCCTCAACATCACCCTCGACGCCGCGACGCAGGGCGAGCTCGCCCGGACGATCGTCAGCGAGGGCGCGCAGTACGGCCATGGCGACGCCTTCTCCGGGCTGAAGATCAACCTGGAGTTCGTCTCCGCCAACCCGACCGGCCCGATCCACATCGGCGGCGTCCGCTGGGCCGCCGTCGGCGACTCGCTCGCCCGGATCCTGCGGGCCTGCGGCGCCGACGTCACCACCGAGTACTACATCAACGACGCCGGAGTGCAGATCTCCAAGTTCGGCACCTCCCTCCGGGCAGCCGCCAACGGCCGGCCCGTCCCCGAGGACGGCTACGTCGGCGAGTACATCAACGACATCGCCGCGGAGATCGTCAAGCAGAACCCCGGCATTCTGGAGCTCGACGACGAGACCCAGCTGGAGAAGTTCCGCGCCGAGGGTCTGCGCCTCATGGTCGCCGAGATCCAGCGCTCGATGGCCGAGTTCGGCGCGCACTTCGACGTCTGGTTCTCCGAGAAGTCGCTGCACGACTCCGGCGCCGTCGAGAAGGCCGTCGAGCGGCTGCGCGAGCAGGGCCACGTCTTCGAGCAGGACGGCGCGGTCTGGCTGCGGACCACCGACTTCGGCGACGACAAGGACCGCGTCCTGATCAAGGCCGACGGTGACACCACCTACTTCGCCTCGGACGCCGCGTACTACCTGAACAAGCGCGACCGCGGCAACGACGTCAACGTCTACATGCTGGGCGCCGACCACCACGGCTACGTCGGCCGCCTCAAGGCGATCGCCGCCTGCGCCGGTGACGACCCGACGCACAACATCGAGGTGCTGATCGGGCAGTTCGTGAAGATGCTCAAGGACGGCGAAGAGGTTCGCATGTCCAAGCGCGCCGGCAACATCATCACGATCGACGACGTCGTCGACTGGGTCGGCGTCGACGCCGCCCGTTACTCTCTGGCCCGCGTCCCCACCGACTCGACGCTGACCCTCGACATCGACGTGCTCACCAGCCAGTCGAATGAGAACCCGGTCTTCTACGTCCAGTACGCGCACGCCCGTATGTCCTCCGTCGCGCGCAACGCCGCCGAGCTGGGCATCGACAAGGGCACGGCCGAGGCGTTCAAACCCGAGCTCCTCTCCACCGAGTGGGAGAACCAGCTCCTCGGCCGTCTCGGTGAGTTCCCCGGCGCGCTGGCCGAGGCCGGCGAGTTCCGCGCGCCGCACCGGCTTGCCCGGTACGTGGAGGAGCTGGCCCGGGACTACCACCGGTTCTACGACAACTGCCGGATCCTGCCGCGGGGTGACGAGGAGGTCACCGACCTGACGCGCGCCAGGCTCCGGCTGGCAGAGGCCACCCGAACGGTGATCGCCAACGGGCTCGACCTGTTGGGTGTGTCCGCCCCCGAACGCATGTAGTCGGCGTGAGGGGCCCGGAACCGTCAACGAGTCGACGGTTTCGGGCCCCTCGTGCAAGCACTGACAGACGAAAGAGTCAGACATGAGCCGCTCCGCCCACCCCGCCGGGCCGCGCCACGGTGACGTGCTGCCCGAGGGGCACTACGCCGCCCCGCCGGCCGATCTCAACCTGCTCGACCCGAAGGTGTGGTCCCAGACCGTCGCCCGCGACGAGGCGACCGGTGCGGTGACCGTCGCTGGGCTGGACGTCCGCGCGCTGGCGCAGCAGTTCGGCACCCCTGCCTACATCCTCGACGAGGACGACTTCCGCGCCCGGTGCCGCGCCTGGCAGCAGGCCTTCTCGCACCTGGACGCGGACGTCTACTACGCCGGCAAGGCGTTCCTCTCCCGCGCGATCGTGCGCTGGCTGCATGAGGAGGGGCTCAACGTCGACGTCTGCAGCGGCGGCGAGCTGACCGTCGCGCTCAGCGCGGGCATGCCGCCCGAGCGGATCGCCTTCCACGGCAACAACAAGACCGTCGCCGAGCTCGAGTACGCGGTGAAGTCCGGTCTCGGGCACGTCGTCGTGGACTCCTTCGAGGAACTGGTCCGGCTCGCCTGGGCCGCCGACCAGCAGGGCACGCGGCAGAAGATCCTGCTCCGCGTCACCGTCGGCGTCGAGGCGCACACCCACGAGTTCATCGCCACCGCCCACGAGGACCAGAAGTTCGGCTTCTCGCTGACGGGCGGTCAGGCCGCTGAGGCGGTACGCCGGGCGCTCACCCTCGACGGCGTCGAGTTGGTCGGCATCCACTCGCACATCGGTTCGCAGATCTTCGACATGGCCGGCTTCGAGGTCGCCGCGCGCCGTGTCGTCGGGCTGCTGGCCGAGATCAAGGCCGAGCACGGGGTCGAGCTGCCCGAGATCGACCTCGGCGGCGGCCTCGGCATCGCCTACACCAGCGAGGACGACCCGCGCGAGCCGCAGGAGATCGCCGCCGCGCTGACCGAGATCGTCCGCCGCGAGTGCGCGGCGGAGGGCCTGTCCATTCCCCGCCTCTCGGTCGAGCCCGGACGCGCGATCGTCGGCCCGACCGCGTTCACGCTCTACGAGGTCGGCACGATCAAGCCGCTCGACGGCCTGCGCACCTACGTCAGCGTCGACGGCGGCATGTCGGACAACATCCGCACCGCCCTCTACGACGCCGAGTACAGCGTCGCGCTGGTCTCCCGGGCCTCGGATGCCGAGCCGATGCTGAGCCGCGTCGTCGGCAAGCACTGCGAGTCCGGCGACATCGTCGTCCGCGACGCCTTCCTCCCTGCGGACCTGGCCCCGGGCGACCTGCTCGCGGTCCCGGCCACCGGCGCCTACTGCCGCTCGATGGCCAGCAACTACAACCACGCGCTCAAGCCCCCGGTCGTCGCCGTGCGCGACGGTCAGGCGCGAGTCATCGTCCGCCGTGAGACGGAGGAGGACCTGCTCCGCCTCGACGTGGGGTGAGCGGACACCGGGCGGGAGCAGGATTTGCGGCCGCCCGGTATCGACCAGCGGAATTTACGTCTCAATCCGTGGAACGGCCGCAGATTTGACGGCCGAGTCGCGGAGACTTGGGACAGCAGTAGGACCAGCAAGACTCACATTGATCCCCGTGCAGGACGGAGTCGGATGATGCGTACGCTCAAGGTGGCGCTCCTCGGTTGTGGAGTAGTGGGCTCCGAGGTGGCGCGCATCATGACGACGCACGCCGCCGATCTGGAGGCGCGGATCGGCGCGCCGGTGGAGCTCGCGGGTGTGGCCGTGCGCCGGGCCGGGCGGCCGCGTCCGGGCGTGCCTGAGCATCTGATCACCACCGACGCCGAAGCGCTCGCGAAGCGCGAGGACATCGATGTCGTGATCGAGGTGATCGGCGGGATCGAACCCGCTCGTTCGCTCATCCTCTCCGCCTTCGAGAACGGCGCCTCCGTCGTCTCCGCCAACAAGGCGCTGCTCGCCGCCGACGGCGCGGCCCTCCACGCCGCCGCGACCAAGGCCGGGGCCGACCTCTACTACGAGGCCGCCGTGGCCGGCGCGATCCCGCTGATCCGCCCGCTGCGCGAGTCGCTGGCCGGAGACAAGGTCAACCGGGTGCTCGGCATCGTCAACGGCACGACCAACTTCATCCTCGACAAGATGGACTCCACCGGCGCGGGCTACTCCGAGGCGCTGGAGGAGGCCACCGCCCTTGGCTACGCCGAGGCCGACCCGACCGCCGACGTCGAGGGCTTCGACGCCGCCGCCAAGGCCGCGATCCTGGCCGGCATCGCCTTCCACACCCGGGTCACCGCCGACGACGTCTTCCGCGAGGGCATCACCGAGGTCACCGCGGCCGACATCGCCTCCGCGAAAGCCATGGGCTGCGTGGTGAAACTCCTCGCGATCTGCGAGCGCAGCAAGGACGAGAACGGCGAGGAGTCGGTCACCGCCCGCGTCCACCCCGCGATGATCCCGCTGAGCCACCCGCTGGCGAGCGTCCGTGGCGCCTACAATGCGGTCTTCGTCGAGGCCGACGCGGCTGGTCAGCTGATGTTCTACGGCCCCGGCGCCGGCGGCAGCCCGACCGCCTCGGCGGTCCTCGGCGACCTGGTCGCGGTGTGCCGCAACAAGGTGGCCGGTGCGACGGGTCCGGGCGAGAGCGCGTACGCTCAGCTCACCGTCAACCCCATGGACGACGTGGTCACCCGCTACCACGTGAGTCTGGACGTGGCCGACAAGGCCGGTGTCCTCGCCCAGGTCGCCACGGTCTTCGCCGAGCACGGGGTGTCCATCGACACCGTCCGCCAGCAGGGCCGGGACGGCGACGCCTCGCTTGTCGTCGTGACGCACCGCGCCACCGACGCCGCGCTGTCCGCCACCGTCGCCGAACTGCGCACCCTGGACCACGTCCGTGGCGTGGCCAGCATCATGCGTGTCGAAGGGGAGTAACCCACTATGAGCACCACCCTCCAGCACACCCACCAGTGGCGCGGCCTCATCGAGGAGTACCGCGACCGGCTTCCGGTCACCACCGACACGCCCGTGGTGACCCTGCTCGAGGGCGGCACGCCGCTGGTACCGGCCCAGCTGCTCTCCGAGCGCACCGGGTGTGACGTCTACCTGAAGGTCGAGGGCGCGAACCCGACCGGGTCCTTCAAGGACCGCGGCATGACGATGGCCATCTCCAAGGCCAAGGAGGCGGGCGCGCAGGCGGTCATCTGCGCGTCCACCGGCAACACCTCCGCCTCGGCGGCGGCGTACGCGGTGCGGGCCGGGATGGTCTGCGCGGTGCTGGTGCCGCAGGGCAAGATCGCGCTGGGCAAGATGGGCCAGGCGCTGATCCACGGCGCGAAGATCCTCCAGGTGGACGGCAACTTCGACGACTGCCTGACGCTGGCGCGAGACCTGTCGGACAAGTTCCCCGTGGCGCTGGTGAACTCGGTGAACCCGGTCCGCATCGAGGGCCAGAAGACGGCTGCGTTCGAGATCGTCGACGCGCTGGGCGACGCGCCCGACATCCACGTCCTCCCGGTGGGCAACGCGGGCAACATCACCGCTTACTGGAAGGGCTACCGCGAGTACGCGGCGGACGGCTTGGCGACGAAGACGCCGCGCATGTTCGGCTTCCAGGCGTCCGGCTCGGCGCCGATCGTGGACGGCGCGCCGGTGCTGAAGCCGCAGACGATCGCTACCGCGATCCGGATCGGCAACCCGGCCTCCTGGGACTTCGCGCTTGCCGCGCGGGACGAGTCGGGCGGGCTCATCGACAAGGTGACGGACCGTCAGATCCTCTCCGCCTACCGCCTGCTGGCCTCCCGCGAGGGCGTCTTCGTGGAACCGGCCTCGGCGGCGTCGGTGGCCGGTCTGCTGCAGGCGCACGAGCAGGGCCTGATCGACCCGGGCCAGCGCATCGTCTGCACGGTCACCGGCAACGGCCTGAAGGACCCGGACTGGGCGGTGGCCGGCGCGCCGCAGCCCACGATCGTGCCGATCGACGCGACGGCAGCCGCAGAACGTCTCGGTCTCGCCTAAGAGGTAGTTGCACTCTCCAGGGGCGCGGGGAACTGTGCGACAAGCCACCCTGTGTGGTGAGTCGCCGAACGTCCAGGGCCATCCGCTCCGGGTGGTTTCTCGCGCAGTTCCCCGCGCCCCTGGGTGATTGCAACTCACCCATCTGCGAATCTCTCGCACCCACGCGGCGGAGCCGCACATCAGCAGAGCCCCGCGCCCCTGAGGCCCCTACGGGGCCTCTACGACACCTCGTGTCGGGGTGTACCGCTGAGCAGCCCCTTTTCGCTACTCTGGCGTCATACCCCAGGCGCATGTTCCCCTTTGCATGCTCAGCCCATCCCCGCAGGAGAGTCCACGCAATGGCAGGTCCCGCCTTCCGCGCCGCCGCCGTACGGGTGCGGGTTCCCGCGACCAGCGCCAACCTCGGGCCCGGCTTCGACTCCTTCGGCCTCGCGCTCGGCCTCTACGACGACCTCGTCGTCCGCGTCGCCGAAGGCGGTCTGCATGTCGACATCGCCGGTGAGGGCGCCGACACCCTCGCCCGCGACGAGCGGCACCTCGTCGTGCGCGCCATGCGCGCCACCTTCGAGCGCCTCGGCGGTCAGCCGCGCGGCCTCGAAGTCGTCTGCGCGAACCGGATTCCGCACGGTCGCGGCCTCGGCTCCTCCTCCGCCGCCATCTGCGCCGGCATCATGGCCGCCCGCGCCGTCACCGTCGGCGGAACCGAGCAGCTGGACCAGGCCGCCACCCTCGCGCTGGCCTCCGAGATCGAGGGCCACCCCGACAACGTCGCCGCCTGCCTGCTCGGCGGCTTCACCATCGCCTGGACCGACGGACTCGACGGTGAGGGCGTGGCGCCGGGCGCCGGGGCCCACGCGGTCACGCTCGCGCCGAACCCCGACGTCGTCCCGGTCGTCTTCGTCCCCGCTGACCCGGTGCTCACCGAGGTCGCCCGCGGCCTACTGCCCGCGACCGTCCCGCACGCCGACGCCGCCGCCAACGTCGGCCGGGCCGCGCTGCTGGTGGAGGCGCTGACCAGGCGCCCCGAGCTGCTGCTGCCGGCGACCGAGGACCGGCTGCACCAGGACTACCGCACCCCGGCGATGCCGCAGAGCGCCGCGCTGGTCGGCGCGCTGCGCGCGGAGGGCGTCGCCGCCGTGATCTCCGGCGCCGGACCGACGGTGCTGGCACTGACCGACGAGAGCACCGCCGACAAGGTGCTCGGTTTCGCCGGGGAGGGCTGGGCCGCGCACCGGCTGGCGTTGGACACCGAAGGAGCCGTGGTTCTGCCTCTGGCGCAGTAGGCCGGGGAGAATCCCGGGCAACTTCTGCAAGAAGTGGGAACACGATTGACACTCGCAGAGTGGGGGAATGTTTGTTGGGTCCAGTAGTGTTAATCTCATGGCTGCACCAGGCGCCCTTCGGGGTCCGGTGCGCAGCGTCCCCACCATTGGGACAGCAATTCTCCGGGAGCCCGCCACATCGCGTACGCAGCCTGCCTGCGCCATTGTGACCGCATCCCGACGCCGTGTCGGCGAAGACCGCCTCCGAGCCGTTGCCGTACACGTGCAGGGGGCCCGGACGCGTTCGTGCGCAGCGCCATCGGACACATCGCACGTCCGCACTGGGTTTCAACGTTTCATCGCAGCCACGCCCTGCCAAAAGACCACAGGGCGGACAGCACGACCGGTCGCCGAGCCAGAAAGGCCGACGTCCGCTCCAGGGAAGGACCCTTCGTGAGCGACACCACCGATCTGATGGGCGCGCGCCCGGACGCTGACGCGTCGGACGCGACGGCTACCGCGCCGAAGCGCCGTCGGACCACGGGCACCGGGCTTAACGGCATGGTGCTCGCCGAGCTGCAGCAGCTCGCCTCCGGCCTTGGCATCAGCGGCACGGGCCGGATGCGCAAGAGCCAGCTCATCGATGCCATCAAGGAGAAGAACGGCGGAGACCCGCTGCTCGCCGCCTCCGCTCCGGCCCCGGCCGCCAAGCGCGCGCCGCGTGCCGCCGCAGCGTCCGCCGCTGCCGCTGTCGAGACCGCGTCGGCTGCCCCCGCCGCTGCTGCCGCCGAGAGCGCGCCCGCCGCGTCCGAGGCGCCGGCCCGCCGTACCGCGCGTTCCCGCGCCGCCGCTGCCGCCCCGGCCGAGCAGCAGATCGAGATCCCCGTGCAGACCAGCGGCGACAGCGCTGCCGCCCCCGCCGCCGAGCGCCCCGCGCGCCGCAGCCGCCGGGCCACCGCCCCGGCCGGTGCTCCGGACGGCGCCGCCCCGGCGGTCGTCGCCGACGCCGCGCAGACGTCCGCCCAGGCCGCTCCGGCCCAGGCGCAGGGTGTCGAGCAGCAGGCCACCGCCGGTGTCGCCACCGAGACCCGCGAGCGCACGGAGCGCGGCGAGGGCCGCGAGGGCCGTCGCGAGCGCCGCAACCGTCGTGACCGTCGCGAGCAGGGCACCGACGGTCAGGCCGGCGGCCAGCCGCAGCAGGGCCAGGGCGGTCGCCAGCAGGGCGACGGCGGTCGTCAGGACGGGGGCCGCCAGGACGGCGGCCGCCAGGGTGGTCGGCAGAACCAGAGCCAGAGTCAGAGCCAGGGCAACCAGGGTCCCGACTTCGACGACGACGAGTTCGGCGGCCGTCGCCGCGGCCGTTACCGCGACCGCAACCGTCGCGGTGGCCGTGGCGAGCGCTTCGAGGGCCCGGCCGAGCCGCAGGTCAGCGACGACGACGTGCTGATCCCCGTCGCGGGCATCCTGGACATCCTCGACAACTACGCCTTCGTGCGGACCTCCGGCTACCTGGCCGGCCCGAACGACGTCTACGTGTCGCTGGCCCAGGTCCGCAAGAACGGCCTGCGCAAGGGTGACGCGATCACCGGTGCCGTGCGCCAGCCCAAGGACGGCGAGCGCCGCGAGAAGTTCAACGCGCTGGTCCGCCTCGACTCGGTCAACGGCATGGACCCGGAGCCCGGCCGCAGCCGCCCCGAGTTCAACAAGCTGACCCCGCTCTACCCGCAGGACCGGCTCCGCCTGGAGACCGACCCGGGTGTGCTGACCACGCGCATCATCGACCTGGTCGCCCCCATCGGCAAGGGCCAGCGTGGCCTGATCGTCGCCCCGCCGAAGACCGGCAAGACGATGATCATGCAGGCGATCGCCAACGCGATCACCCACAACAACCCCGAGACCCACCTGATGGTCGTCCTCGTCGACGAGCGTCCGGAGGAGGTCACGGACATGCAGCGCTCGGTCAAGGGCGAGGTCATCTCCTCGACCTTCGACCGCCCCGCCGAGGACCACACCACCGTCGCCGAGCTGGCCATCGAGCGAGCGAAGCGCCTGGTGGAGCTGGGCCACGACGTGGTCGTGCTGCTGGACTCGATCACCCGCCTGGGCCGCGCCTACAACCTGGCCGCGCCCGCCTCCGGCCGCATCCTCTCCGGTGGTGTCGACTCGACCGCGCTCTACCCGCCGAAGAAGTTCTTCGGCGCCGCACGCAACATCGAGAACGGCGGCTCGCTGACCATCCTGGCCACCGCGCTGGTCGAGACCGGCTCGCGGATGGACGAGGTGATCTTCGAGGAGTTCAAGGGCACCGGCAACATGGAGCTCAAGCTCGACCGTAAGCTCGCCGACAAGCGCATCTTCCCCGCGGTGGACGTCGACCCGTCCGGCACGCGTAAGGAAGAGATCCTCATGTCGCCGGACGAGCTGCGGATCGTGTGGAAGCTGCGTCGCGTGCTGCACGCGCTCGACTCGCAGCAGGCGATCGAGCTGCTGCTGGACAAGATGAAGCAGACCAAGAGCAATGCCGAATTCCTGATGCAGATCGCGAAGACGACTCCGGGTCAGGATGACTGATCTCACAGTCGGGATCGGCTGAGGCCTGATTCACCGCGCAGCCCCGGGCATTCCGCCCGGGGCTGTCGCATTTCTGAGAATGGTTCTTAAGACGCATCAAGTACGTTCGAAGGCATGTCCTCCGACAAGCAGACGAAACACCGCAGAGCCGTACACAAGCGAATACCGACGCGCCGCCGACGCGTGCTGCGGGTGGTCGCTCTGTGCGCGGGCGCGGCGGTGCTGATCGGCGGCGCGGGCGCGAGCTGGGCCTACTGGAAGCTGAATGCGAACATCAGGACAGTCGACGTCAGCGCCGAGCTGAGCAAGCCGAGCGCGTATGCCAAGGGCGCGATGAACATCCTGGTCCTCGGCTCGGACTCCCGCTCCGGGGCTAACGGCAAGCTGGCCGGCGGCGCCACCGACGGCACGGCCCGTTCGGACACGGCGATGGTGGTCCACGTCAACGAGGCGCACACGGCGGCGACGGTGGTCAGCATCCCGCGCGACACGCTGGTCGACCGCCCGGCCTGCGGGAGCACGGGCGCGGCGCGCGGGGTCATGTTCAACTCCGCGTTCGAGGTCGGCGGGGCGAGCTGTGCGATCAAGACGGTCGAATCGATGACCGGCTTGGACATGAACCACTATGTGGAGATCGATTTTTCGGGTTTCGCCAAGTTGATCGACGCGCTGGGCGGAGCCGACGTGACGACGACGGTGGACATCAACGACACCCAGAGCGGCCTGCACCTGAAGGCGGGTACGCATCACCTGGGCGGCGACCAGGCACTGGCGTTCGTGCGCACGCGGCACGGGGTCGGCGACGGGAGCGACCTGGGGCGGATCGAACTGCAGCAGGAGATGGTGAAGTCCATCCTCAAGCAGGTCGAGAACCTGAACCTGTTCGGCGACCCGACGAAGCTGTATTCGATCGCGGACGCGGCGACGGGCGCGATCACGACGGACTCCAGCTTGGGCTCGGTGAACTCGCTGCTGTCGTTCGCGCAGGGCCTGAAGGGGATCAAGTCCACCGACATCACGGCGGTCACCATGCCGAACGCGGCGGCGCCGAGCGACCCGAACAGGCTCGTTGCGCTGGAACCGCAGGCGACGGAGCTGTGGGCTGCGCTCAAGGCGGACAAGCCCGTCCCGGGCTCGGTGGTCAAGCTCCAGCAGAAGAATCCAGCTGACAGTTAGACCCGCAGGGGCGCGAGGAACTGCGCGACAAGCCACCCACCCAGGGACTGATCCGAACGTGCAGGGCTATCCGCACAGGGTGGTTGTTCGCGCAGTTCCCCGCGCCCCCAGATAGTGCAACCGCACCCTAGGTCCGAGAGGAATACCGCGGAGCGGCTCTCGGTTTGGGTGAATGACGCCGGTCCTGGCAGACTGGTACGTCGGTCCCGGTTCACGAACGGCAGCCCGCCGTGCGACCCGGTGCCCTCCCAGAACATAGGAGCATCCCTTGAAGCCCGAGATCCACCCCACGTACGTCGTCACCCAGGTCACCTGCACCTGTGGCAACGAGTTCACCACCCGCAGCACCGAGCAGTCCGGCGAGATCCGCGCCGAGGTCTGCTCCAACTGCCACCCCTTCTACACCGGCAAGCAGAAGCTCATGGACACCGGTGGCCGCGTGGCCCGCTTCGAGGCTCGCTTCGGCAAGAAGCACGCTGCCAAGGTGCAGTAGCGCGCTGTCGGCGCCGGCCGGGCGTACCCGTGGGTTTTCCCGGGTGCTGCCTGGTCGGCGCCGTTCGCGTTGACCGGCATCACGAACTCTGCGCACCATCACGATCTCTCCGGAAGAAGGCCCAGCTCCCATGTTCGAGGCAGTCGAAGAGCTCCTCAACGAGCACGCGATGCTGGAGGAGCGTCTGGCCGATCCGGCCGTGCACGCCGACCCGTCGGCCGCACGCCAGCTGTCCAAGCGCTACGCCGAGCTGACGCCGATCACCGCCGCCTACCGCACCTGGCGCCAGATCGGCGAGGACATCGAGACGGCCCGCGAGCTCGCCGACGACGACCCGGACTTCTACGCCGAGATCAAGCAGCTCGAAGCCCAGCGCGAGGAGTACACCGAGCGCCTGCGCCTGCTGCTCGTGCCGCGCGACCCGAGCGACGACAAGGACGTGCTGCTGGAGGTCAAGGCGGGGGAGGGCGGCGAGGAGTCCGCGCTCTTCGCCGGCGACCTGCTGCGCATGTACCTGCGCTACGCCGAGAAGATGGGCTGGAAGACCGAGATCATCGACGCCAACGAGTCGGACCTCGGTGGCTACAAGGACGTCCAGGTCTCCGTGAAGCTACGAGGCTCTGCGCCCGCCGAGCCCGGCCAGGGCGTCTGGGCACGCCTCAAGTACGAGGGCGGCGTGCACCGCGTGCAGCGCGTGCCGGCTACCGAGTCGCAGGGCCGCATCCACACCTCCGCCGCGGGCGTGCTGGTCACGCCGGAGGCCGAGGAGGTCGAGGTCGAGGTCAACGCGAACGACCTGCGCATCGACGTCTACCGCTCGTCGGGTCCCGGCGGTCAGTCGGTCAACACCACCGACTCCGCGGTCCGGATCACGCACCTGCCGACCGGCATCGTCGCCTCCTGCCAGAACGAGAAGAGCCAGCTCCAGAACAAGGAGCAGGCCATGCGCATCCTCCGCTCCCGCCTGCTGGCGGCCGCCCAGGAGGCCGCCGACCAGGAGGCCAGCGACGCGCGCCGCAGCCAGGTGCGCTCGGTGGACCGCTCGGAGCGGATCCGCACCTACAACTTCCCGGAGAACCGGATTTCCGACCACCGCACCGGTTACAAGGCGTACAACCTTGACCAGGTGCTCGGTGGCGAGCTCGACCCGGTGATTCAGTCGGCCGTCGACGCGGACGCCGCCTCCCGGCTCGCCGAAGCGACCTGAGCCGAGCAGCGCAGCGCCCTTAGGGCGACCGACCCTCCCAGGCCCGTTCAGAGAGGCACGCACGTGAACCTCCTCCTCGCCGAGGTGGCCCAGGCCACCCAGCGGCTGGCTGCCGCAGGCGTGCCCTCGCCGCGCTTCGACGCGGAGGAGCTCGCGGCCTACGTCCACGACGTCAAGCGTGGCGAGCTCCACACCGTCGCCGACGCCGACTTCGACGCCCGCTACTGGGAGGCCGTCTCCCGCCGCGAGGCGCGCGAGCCGCTCCAGCACATCACCGGCCGGGCCTTCTTCCGCTACCTGGAGCTCCAGGTCGGCCCCGGCGTCTTCGTGCCGCGTCCGGAGACCGAGTCGGTGGTCGGCTGGGCGATAGACGCCCTGCGGGACATGGACGTGGCCGAGCCGCTCGTCGTCGACCTGTGCACGGGGTCCGGCGCGATCGCGCTGGCGCTCGCGCAGGAGGTGCCGCGCAGTCGCGTGCACGCCGTGGAGCTCTCCGACGACGCCTACGCCTGGGCCCGCCGCAACGTGGACGCGAGCCCGGACGCCTCCCGGATCGACCTGATCCAGGGCGACGCGACCCGCGCCTTCGTCGACCGCCCGGAGCTGACCGGCCAGTTCGACCTGGTCATCAGCAACCCGCCGTACATCCCGCTGACCGAATGGGAGTACGTCGCGCCAGAGGCTCGCGACCACGACCCGGAGCTGGCACTCTTCTCGGGCGAGGACGGCCTCGACACCATCCGCGGCATCGAGCGCGTCGCCGCGCGCCTGCTGCGCCCCGGCGGCGTGGTCGTCGTCGAGCACGCGGACACCCAGGGCGGCCTGGTCCCGTGGATCTTCCGCGAGGAGGCGGGCTGGACCGATGCCGCCGACCACCGCGACCTGAACAACCGCCCTCGTTTCGCCACCGCGCGCCGCGCCGTCCTGTAGGGAAGGGAACACCACCGATGAGTCGTCGCTACGACTGCGCCGATGCGACCGAGCGTGCCGCCGGTCTGCGCGAGTCCGCCTCCGCGATCCGCCGGGGCGAGCTGGTGGTCATCCCCACCGACACCGTCTACGGCCTGGCCGCTGACGCCTTCTCCGCGGAGGCGGTAGCCGGCCTGCTCGCGGCGAAGGGCCGCGGCCGCAGCATGCCGACGCCCGTCCTGGTGGGCTCCCCGACGACGCTGCACGGCCTGGTGACGGACTTCTCCGAGTCCGCGTGGGAGCTCGTCGACGCCTTCTGGCCGGGTGGGCTGACGTTGGTGACCCGTCACCAGCCGTCGCTGCGTTGGGACCTGGGCGACACCCGCGGCACCGTCGCGGTCCGGATGCCGCTGCACCCGGTCGCCATCGAGCTCCTCAACACGACCGGCCCGCTGGCCGTCTCCAGCGCGAACCTGACCGGCGGCCCGTCCCCTGCCACGTGCGACGAGGCCGAGGAGCAGCTCGGCCAGAGCGTCTCGGTCTACCTCGACGGCGGACGCGCCGACCACGCGGTCCCCTCGTCCATCGTCGACGTCACCGGCAAGATCCCGGTCCTGCTGCGCGAGGGCGCGGTGTCCCTGGCCCAGCTGAGGGAGGTCGTACCCGACCTGGAGGCCGGCAGTTGACCGGTCGTGTCCGGCCGATACGCCCGGTTCCCCGCCCGTACTCCTACGGCGCGGAGCGGCGCGTCGGAACGTTCCGGATCCTCTACGTCTGCACCGGCGGAGTCTGCCGCTCGCCCATCGCCGAGCGGCTGACCCGGCATGAGCTGACGCTGCGTCTGGGGCTGCGCGCGGGCGTGGAGATATCGGTCGAGAGCGCGGGCACGTGGGGGCACGAGGGTGCCCCGATGGAGACGAACGCGGCGGAGATCCTGGGGGAGTTCGGCGCGGACCCGTCCGGTTTCGTGGGCCGCGAGCTGCTGGATGACCATGTCATCGACGCGGACCTGGTGCTGACCGCTACCCGAGACCACCGGGCCCAGGTCATCTCCATGGGCCACGACGCGGGCCTGCGGACCTTCACCCTGAAGGAGTTCACCCGCCTGGTCCGGGCGATCGACCCGACGACGCTGCCGGAGGACTCCGACGAGCCGGGAGCTCTCGCCGAGCGGGCGCGGGTTCTGGTGCGGGCGGCGGCGGCGCTGCGCGGCTGGCTGCTTGCGGCTTCGCCGGAGGCGGACGAGGTGGACGACCCGTACGGCGCGCCGCTGGGGATGTTCCGCAACTGCGGCGAGGAGATCTTCGATGCGCTGGACCCGATCGTGACGGCGTTGACCGGGATCAGCCGAGTACGAGTCTGAGCCGGGCAACACCTGGGGGCGCGGGGAACTGCGCGAGAAACCACCCCGTGCGGATGGCCCTGCTCGTTCGGGGACCCACCTCTCGGGGTGGCTTGTCGCGCAGTTCCCCGCGCCCCTGGTAGTGCAACCGGGTCGTCTGCCCAACCTCCTTCCGTGTTCCTGGCGTGCCGCCGCGAGGAGCGCGGCGTAGCGTGGCCAGCGGAGGTGGACGGGGCCATGGCGACGGTGGTGACGAGTGATGATTCCGCGCGGGTAGCCATGACCGACGAGCCCGATCCCGCGCTGGACGCCCTTCTCGACCAGGAGAGCTCGCGCAGGCGCAGCCAGATCCATCTCCTCGCGGGGGAGAACTTCGCCTCGCCGCAGGTGCGCGCGCTGCTGGCCAGCGACTTCGCGGACAAGTACGCCGAGGGCTACCCCGCGCACAGGCATCACACCGGCTGCGGCCCCGCGGACGCGGTCGAAGCGCTCGCCGTCGCCCGCGCCAAAGCGCTCTTCGGGGCGGCGCACGCCAACGTCCAGCCGTACTCCGGATCCATCGCCGTCCTCGCCGCGGCGGCAGCGCTTCTCCGGCCGGGGGATTCCGTGCTGGCCATGTCGCTCGCGCACGGCGGCCACCTCACCCACGGCAGCTCCGCGAACTTCTCCGGCCGGTGGTTCTCCGTCTCCGGCTACGGGGTCCGGCAGAGCGACGGGCTGATCGATCTCGACCAGGTGCGCGACCGGGCCCGCGCCGTCCGGCCGAAAGTGATCGTCGCCGGGACCATCTCCTACCCCCGCGCGATCGACTGGGAAGCCTTCCGGACCATCGCCGACGAGGTCGGGGCGTACTTCGTCGCCGACGCATCGCAGACCCTCGGGCTCGCCGCAGCCGGGACGGTCACGTCCCCCGTGCCCTACGCCGACGTCGTCTGCGGGGCCACCCACAAGGTGCTCGGCGGGCCGCGCGGTGGGCTGATCCTCTGTGTGGAGGAGCTGGCCGAGCGCGTCGACCGGGCCGTCTTCCCGTTCATCCAGGGCGGGCCGATGGTGAATCAGCTCGCGGCGAAGGCCTACGCCCTCGGCCGCGCCGCGACGCCCGCCTTCGCCGCGTACACCCGCCGCTGCGTCGCGAACGCCCAGGCGCTCGCCGGCGCCCTCGACGGCCACGGGCTGCGCCCGCTGACCGGTGGCACCGACACCCACCTCGTCACCGCTGACGCCCGCCGCCTCGGTCTCACCGGACGCGAGATCGAGCAGCGCTGCGAGAGCGCGGGGATGCTCCTCGGGCACTGCGCCGTCCCCTTCGAGGAGGTGCCTCCCGCCGCCGCGTCCGGGGTGCGGCTGGGGACACTCTGCGTGACCACCCAGGGCATGGCCGAGCCGGAGATGGCCGAGATCGCCGGGTTGATCCACGCGGCCGCCACCGAGCCGGAGAACGCCACCGTCACCGAGCGCGTCCGTTCGCTTGCGGAGAGATTCCCCAGCCTGTCGACAAAACCGCAATGCGGGGACTGAGCGTCTCCCTGAATAGGGTGTGCCTGTGACGCACCTCCATTACCGCATCGACCCCGTGGCGCGGCGGCTATGCTCTGCCGGTACCACGGGGGTGTCCAGCGCAGCACAGGAGGACTCTGGTGCGTGAGTTCCTGCTGACGCTCTGCGTGACCGCAGCGGTGACCTACCTGCTGACCGGTCCGGCACGGAAGTTCGCCATCATCGCGGGCGCCATGCCGGCGGTCAGGGACCGCGACGTGCACAAGGAGCCGACGCCACGACTCGGCGGCATCGCCATGTTCGGCGGCCTCTGTGCCGGTCTGCTGACCGCGGATCACCTGGACACGCTCAAGCATGTCTTCCAGGGCACCGGCGACGTGCCGGCCCTGCTCTCCGGCGCCACCATCATGTGGGTGCTCGGCGTGCTGGACGACAAATGGGGCGTGGACGCCCTGGTCAAGCTGGGCGGCCAGATGGTCGCCGCGGGCGTGATGGTCTACCAGGGGCTCACCGTCCTCTGGCTGCCGATCCCCGGCGTGGGCACGGTCGCGCTGCCGGAGATGTGGGGCACCTTCATCACCGTGGCGCTGGTCGTCATAAGCGTGAACGCGGTGAACTTCATCGACGGCCTGGACGGCCTGGCGGCCGGCATGGTCTGTATCGCGGCCCTGGCCTTCTTCGTCTACGCCTACCGGCTCTGGTACGGGTTCTCGGTGCCCGACGCGGCGCCGGCCGCGCTGTTCAGCGTGATCCTGGTGGGGATGGTGCTCGGCTTCCTGCCGCACAACTTCCATCCCGCGCGGATCTTCATGGGCGACTCCGGCGCGCTGCTGATCGGCTTGGTGCTCTCGGTCTGCATGATCTCCATCACCGGCCGTGTCGACCCCGACGTGCTCGCCACCCAGATCGCCAGCACCTCCGGATCCGGCCACGCGATCAACCAGACCGGCGCGGTCCACGCGATGGTGCCCGTCTACGTCGTCCTGCTGCTGCCGCTGACCGTGATCGCGATTCCGCTCGCCGACCTCATTCTCGCGGTGGTTCGTCGCACCTGGGCAGGAAAATCCCCCTTCGCGGCGGACAAGCAGCATCTGCACCACCGCCTGCTGCAGCTCGGCCATTCCCACAGCCGCGCGGTTCTGATCATGTACTTCTGGGCCGCGCTGCTCGCCTTCGGCACGGTCGCCTTCTCGGTCAACCGCACCGAGCTGCTCGCGGTCAAGGTCGCCATGGCGCTCTGCGTGGTCGGCATCCTGATGCTGCTCTTCCCGCGGTTCCGGCCGCACGCCCCGCGGGTGGTGGAGCGCTTCGTTCCGCCCCGATATCGGCGTACGGCAAAGGTAAGGGATGTTCTTACCGATGAGTTGGTAAAGGAGATCGCGGAGCAGCCGATTTCCGCAGCGTCTGAGCCTGCCATCGCAGATGGGGCGCTCTTGGACAAGATCGGGACAGGGGCTCACGCGATGGGTCGCCATTCGGGCACTTCGGGACGATCCGGTAGTGGCGCAGCCCGTGTGTCAAGGAGCACACCAAGAAAGTAAAGACTGCACCAAATAGCTTGTGATACCGTTCACGACATCAGGAGAGCTGCCGAAGGACCTTATGGGAGACGGTCGTTCAGCCCCTCGCTCTCCTTGAAAATGTCTGCTCGACCCTCACCGCCCGGAGTCTCGACAATGCTGTCCAACGACGCCCGGATCCTGCGCGGCTGCGCCCTCTGGGCAGCGCCGGTAGGAGTCCTCGCCGTAGTGCTCAGCACTGTCTTCGCCGGCTCCAAGGGCCTGGTCGGCGCGTTGGTCGCGCTGGCCGTGGTCGTGGTGGTGTTCGGTCTCGGATTCTGGGCGCTGATGCGGCTCACCCGGGACCGGCCTCAGCTGGTCCTGATGGCCGGGCTCCTGGTCTACGCGGTGCAGATGCTGATGGCCGGCATCTTCATCGTGGTGTTCAAGAACACGACGGTCTTCAACGGCAAGGCCTTCGGCTTCTCCCTGCTGACCACCCTGCTTGCCTGGGTCGGCGGTCAGGTGTTCTTCACGCTCAAGAGCAAGACCCTCTATGTGGATCCCACGCTCGGCGACGCGTCCGACGGCACGTCCGACGGACCGCGCGACGGGAAGTAAGGCCCGCGTAAAGGTATGACCAAGACATCTGCTATCGTCCGGAATCCGGAGCCCCCTGCTCGACCGCGTGCGTCGAGTGGACCGTGTGGCCCCGGACAACCCGATCACGGTGCCGAACTGCGGCGTACTCGCCGCGCCGACACACAAGGTTGCAGTTCTGATGCTTCACGACGAAGGAGTCAAGGGTGAGTAGCCCCTCCACAGCGCTCTTTGCGAGCGGGTGTCACATCACCCCCTCTGGTTGCGGTTTCCCGGCCCCCGGTCTCAACTCCTTCATCTTCAAGCCGATCTTCAGTATCGGCAGCTTCGACTTCACCAAGCCGATGCTGCTGGCGATCATCTGCATGCTCCTGGTGATCGGCTTCTTCTGGTCCGCCTTCGCCAAGCCGAAGCTGGTCCCCGGCAAGCTGCAGCTGGTCGGCGAGATCGGCTACACCTTCATCGCCCGCGGCATCGCCCGAGAGGTGATCGGCAAGAAGGGCGACAAGTACGTCCCCTTCCTCACGTCGATCTTCTTCTTCGTGTGGATCATGAACATCATGTCCATCATCCCGCTGGCCCAGTTCCCGGTGGCGTCGCGCTTCGCGTACCCGGTGGCCCTGGCCCTGCTGGTGTGGATCACGTACATGTACCTCACCTTCAAGACGCACGGCTTCCTCGGCGGCTGGAAGCACCTGACGTACATGTCCGGTCTGCCCAAGCCCCTGGTGCCGCTGATCGTCTTCCTGGAGTTCCTCCAGAACGTGATCACGCGTCCGTTCACTCTCGCGGTGCGACTGTGGGCCAACATGTTCGCCGGCCACATGCTGATCGTCATGTTCAGCGCCGCGACCTGGTACCTGCTGACGCCCTCGATCATGTCGCTCTTCTCCGGCGCGTCCTTCGTGCTCGCGGTCGGCATGACGGCCTTCGAGGTTCTGATCCAGTTCCTGCAGGCCTACATCTTCACGCTGCTCGCCTCGCTCTACATCAGCGGAGCGCTCGAAGAGGGTCACTGACCCACCCCGCCTGCCACGAACCCATCCAGACTTCCGCCGGGAAGCCCCCCAGCGGATCGCATCACAAGAAGGAAGACAACATGTCTGCCGCTGCAAACTTCCTGGCTGCCGGTGGCGCCACTGTCGCCGGCCGCATGGGCGCCATCGCCTACGGTCTCGCCGCCATCGGCCCGGGTGTCGGTATCGGTCTGGTCTTCGGCCACTCGATCGAGGCCATGGCGCGTCAGCCCGAGGCCATGCCGATCATCCGCCAGAACATGTTCCTGGGCTTCGCCCTCTGTGAGGTTCTGGCCCTCCTCGGCCTGGTCGTCCCCTTCATCTTCTCTTCCTGAGTCGACACCAGTAGCCACGCTCGACGAAAGGTTCAGACATGCTGACGTACCTGGCTGCGGAGGGGCCTCAGAATCCTCTGATCCCCGCCACGTCGGAACTCATCATCGGCCTGCTTGCCTTCTTCATCGTCTTCGGCGTCCTCGGCAAGAAGCTCCTGCCCAACATCCAGAAGACTCTGGACGAGCGGCGCGATGCGATCGAGGGTGGCCTGGAGCGGGCGGCTGAGGCGCAGGCCGAGGCCACCCGGACGCTGGAGGAGTACAAGGCCCAGCTGGCGGAGGCCCGTCACGAGGCCGCTCGGATCACCGAGCACGCCCGTGAGCAGGGCTCCATGATCGTCGCCGAGGCCCGCGAGGAGGCGCAGCGTCAGGCTGCGATCACCGTCGCGCACGCCCAGGCGGAGATCGAGCGCACCCGTGGTCAGGTGACCACCGCGCTCCGCCACGACATCGGTCGTATCTCGCTCGACCTGGCCGGCAAGGTCGTCGGCGAGTCCCTCGAGGACTCCGCCCGCCAGAGCCGCACCATCGACCGCTTCCTTGACGAGCTTGAGGCCAAGGCTGCGGAGTCGGCGGGTGCCAAGTGAGCAGCGCCACTCGGCAGTCCACCGCGGCCGCCCGCGAGCGTCTTGAGGCGCTGACGGACCACGCGTCCGTCGACCTCACCGCGCTCAGCGGCGACCTGCTGGACGTCACCCGGGTGCTGGACCGCGAGGTCTCGCTGCGCCGGATCCTGACGGACCCGGCCGCTCCCGGGCAGGCCAAGGCCGACCTGGTCGGCAACCTGCTGCAGGGCAAGGTCGGCGCGGACGCGCAGGACCTGGTCTCCGGCATGGTCCGCTCCCGCTGGGCTCGCGGTCGCGACCTCGCGGACGCGACCGAGCAGCTGGCCGCGCTGTCGCTGATCATCAGCGCGGACAAGGCCGGCGAACTGGACGAGGTCGAGGACGAGCTGTTCCGCTTCGGCCGCGTGGTCGCGGGCAACGTCGAGCTGCGCTCCGCGCTGACCGACCAGGCCGCGACCGGCAGCGCCAAGGCGGAGCTGGTCTCGAACCTGCTCGGCGGCAAGGCCAAGGCCGCGACCGTCGCGCTGGTCACCGCACTGGTGACGCAGCCGCGTGGACGTAGCCTGGAGAGCGGGCTGGAGGAGTACTCCCGGCTCGCGGCCGGCCGTCGTGGCCGGGTGGTCGCCCTGGTGACCACCGCGGTGCCGATGTCCGACGCGCAGAAGGACCGACTCGCCGTCTCGCTGGCCTCCCTCGTGGGGCGCCAGGTGCACCTGAACCTCGACGTGGACCCCGCGGTCCTCGGCGGAGTCCGGGTCGAGGTCGGCGACGAGATCATCGAGGGCACCATCGCGGGTCGTCTCGACTCCGCGCAGCGTGGCCTGGCGGGCTGACGCCCATCCCCGTCAAGGGGAGCAGCATCCGACCCTCGGTCGGTACACAACAGAGGACGGTCAGAGCCTCTCCTTGTAGGAGCTGACCGAGAGTCGAATACTTGCGGCCCTCCACGGGCGGGCCGAGGATCGCAACTAGGAGAGCAGGGAACCCAGATGGCGGAGCTCACGATCCGGCCGGAGGAGATCCGGAACGCTCTGGACAATTTCGTCCAGTCGTACCAGCCGGACGCCGCCTCGCGTGAAGAGGTCGGCACCGTCACCTACACGGCTGACGGCATCGCCAAGGTCGAGGGTCTTCCCTCGGTCATGGCCAACGAGCTGCTGAAGTTCGAAGACGGAACTCTCGGCCTCGCGCTGAACCTCGACACCCGCGAGATCGGTGTCGTCGTCCTCGGTGAGTTCGGTGCGATCGAGGAGGGCCAGACGGTCCGCCGCACCGGCGAGGTTCTGTCCGTGCCGGTCGGCGAGGGTTACCTCGGCCGCGTGGTGGACCCCCTCGGCCAGCCGATCGACGGCCTGGGCGACATCGAGTCCAGCGGCCGCCGCGCCCTGGAGCTGCAGGCCCCCGGCGTCATGGTCCGCAAGTCGGTGCACGAGCCGATGCAGACCGGCATCAAGGCCATCGACGCGATGACCCCGATCGGCCGTGGCCAGCGTCAGCTGATCATCGGCGACCGCCAGACCGGCAAGACCGCGGTGGCGATCGACACGATCATCAACCAGCGCGACAACTGGCGCTCGGGCGACCCGAAGAAGCAGGTTCGCTGCATCTACGTCGCCATCGGCCAGAAGGGCTCCACCATCGCCTCCGTCCGCGGAGCGCTGGAGGAGGCCGGTGCGCTGGAGTACACGACCATCGTCGCCGCCCCGGCGTCGGACCCGGCGGGCTTCAAGTACCTGGCCCCCTACACCGGCTCCGCCATCGGCCAGGAGTGGATGTACGACGGCAAGCACGTCCTGATCATCTTCGACGACCTGTCGAAGCAGGCCGAGGCCTACCGCGCCGTTTCCCTGCTGCTGCGCCGTCCGCCGGGCCGTGAGGCCTACCCGGGTGACGTCTTCTACCTGCACTCCCGTCTGCTGGAGCGTTGCGCCAAGCTCTCCGACGAGCTGGGCGCGGGTTCGATGACCGGTCTGCCGATCATCGAGACCAAGGCCAACGACGTCTCGGCGTACATCCCGACCAACGTCATCTCGATCACCGACGGCCAGTGCTTCCTGGAGTCCGACCTGTTCAACGCCGGCGTCCGCCCGGCCGTGAACGTCGGTATCTCGGTCTCCCGCGTCGGTGGCTCCGCCCAGATCAAGGCGATGAAGTCGGTCGCCGGTCGTCTGCGTCTGGACCTGGCCCAGTACCGCGAGCTGGAGGCGTTCGCCGCCTTCTCCTCCGACCTGGACTCGGCCTCCAAGGCCCAGCTGGAGCGCGGCGCCCGTCTGGTCGAGCTGCTGAAGCAGGGCCAGTACCAGCCCTTCCCGGTCGAGGAGCAGGTGGTCTCGATCTGGGCCGGCACCACCGGTCAGCTGGACGAGGTCCCGGTCGCGGACATCCGCAAGTTCGAGCGCGAGTTCCTGGACTACCTGCGCCGCGAGCACAAGGGCGTCCTGACCACGATCGTCGAGACCAGCAAGCTGGAAGACGGCACGATCGAGTCGCTCGTCGAAGCGATCACCGCCTTCAAGCGCGAGTTCACCACGCACACCGGTGCGCTTCTCGGCGAAAACGCCTGACGAGACGGAAAGGACGTAACGACCCATGGGAGCACAGCTTCGGGTCTACAAGCGCCGGATCCGCTCTGTCACCGCGACGAAGAAGATCACTAAGGCGATGGAGATGATCTCCGCGTCGCGCATCATGAAGGCGCAGCGCGCGGTGAAGGCCTCCAGCCCTTACGCGGACGAGCTCACCCGCGCGGTGACCGCGGTCGCGACGCGGTCGAACGCCAAGCACCCGCTGACCCAGGAGCCGGTCGACGCCACGCGCGCCGCCGTGCTCGTGGTGACCGCGGACCGCGGCCTGGCCGGCGGTTACTCCAGCAACGCCATCAAGGCGGCGCTGGAGCTGACCAAGCGGCTGGAGTCCGAGGGCAAGGCCGTCGACACCTACATCATCGGCCGCAAGGGCGTCAGCTACTTCGGGTTCCGCAACCTCCCGGTCGCGGGCTCGTGGGTCGGGTTCTCCGACAAGCCGACGTACCAGGACGCCAAGGAGGCGTCCGCGGCGCTGATCGACGCCTTCGTCACGGAGACGTCGGCCGGCGGTGTGGACGAGCTGCACATCGTCTCCACGGAGTTCGTCTCGATGCTCACCCAGAACCCGGTGGAGGCCCGCCTCCTGCCGCTGTCCCTGGCTGAGACCGAGAAGAACGCCGAGGAGCAGGGACCGTTCCCGCTCTACGACTTCGAGCCGTCGGCCGAGGGCGTCCTGGACGCCCTGCTGCCGCGGTACGTCGAGAGCAGGATCTACAACGCGCTGCTGCAGTCGGCTGCTTCCGAGCACGCCGCCCGCCGCCGCGCGATGAAGAGCGCCACGGACAACGCCGGCGACCTCATCAAGTCGCTGTCGCGACTTGCCAACTCGGCCCGTCAGGCCGAGATCACCCAGGAAATCAGCGAGATCGTCGGTGGCGCGAGCGCACTGGCCGATGCGAACGCGGGGAGTGACTGAGAATGACTGCCACTGTAGAGACGGCCACGGCGACGGGCCGCGTCGCGCGGGTCATCGGCCCGGTCGTCGACGTGGAGTTCCCCGTCGACGCCATGCCGGACATGTTCAACGCGCTGCACGTCGACGTGGATGCGCCCGACGGCACCGGCAAGAAGACGCTGACCCTCGAGGTCTCCCAGCACCTGGGTGACGGCGTGGTCCGCGCGATCTCCATGCAGCCCACCGACGGCCTGACCCGTGGCGCGGGTGTCACCGACACCGGCTCCGCGATCTCCGTCCCGGTCGGCGACATCACCAAGGGCAAGGTCTTCAACGCCCTCGGCGAGGTCCTGAACGTGGACAAGGCCGAGTTCGAGGCCCAGGTCACCACGCGCTGGCCGATCCACCGCAAGGCCCCCAACTTCGACCAGCTCGAGTCCAAGACCGAGATGTTCGAGACGGGTATCAAGGTCATCGACCTGCTCACCCCGTACGTCCAGGGTGGCAAGATCGGTCTGTTCGGTGGCGCCGGTGTCGGCAAGACCGTTCTGATCCAGGAGATGATCTACCGCGTCGCCGAGAACTTCGGTGGTGTGTCCGTGTTCGCCGGTGTCGGCGAGCGCACCCGTGAGGGCAACGACCTGATCCACGAGATGGTGGACTCGGGCGTTCTGGACAAGACCGCGCTGGTCTTCGGCCAGATGGACGAGCCGCCGGGCACGCGTCTCCGCGTCGCCCTGTCCGCGCTGACCATGGCGGAGTACTTCCGCGATGTGCAGGGCCAGGACGTGCTGCTCTTCATCGACAACATCTTCCGGTTCACCCAGGCCGGTTCCGAGGTGTCGACCCTGCTCGGCCGGATGCCCTCCGCGGTGGGTTACCAGCCGAACCTGGCCGACGAGATGGGCCAGCTCCAGGAGCGCATCACCTCGACCCGCGGTCACTCGATCACCTCGATGCAGGCGATCTACGTCCCTGCGGACGACCTGACCGACCCGGCCCCGGCCACCACCTTCGCCCACCTCGACGCGACGACGGTTCTCTCCCGTCCGATCTCCGAGAAGGGCATCTACCCGGCCGTGGACCCGCTGGACTCCTCGTCCCGCATCCTCGACCCGCGGTACATCTCGGCCAACCACTACGAGACCGCTGTGCGCGTCAAGGGGATCCTCCAGAAGTACAAGGACCTCCAGGACATCATCGCGATCCTCGGTATGGACGAGCTGTCCGAAGAGGACAAGGTCACCGTCAACCGGGCGCGCCGCATCGAGCGCTTCCTGTCGCAGAACACCTACGTCGCCAAGCAGTTCACCGGCGTCGAGGGCTCCACCGTGCCGCTGTCCGAGACGATCGACGCGTTCAACGCGATCGCCGACGGCAAGTACGACGGCGTCCCGGAGCAGGCGTTCTTCATGTGCGGTGGCATCGAGGACCTCGAGCGCAACGCTGCAGAGCTGGCGAAGAAGTAGTTCGCTGAGGGAGGGGCGGGCCCTTTTGGTGGGACCGCCCCTTTCGCACCCGTTATTCTTTCCCCACCCCCGTCTTCCGGCGGGGGGCAGAGACCGAGGAGCCCACGGTGGCTGAGCTGCACGTCGAGCTGGTCGCGGCCGACCGAAAGGTCTGGTCGGGCGAGGCCACGATCGTCCTTGCCCGTACCAAGTCCGGTGACATCGGCATCCAGCCGGGGCACACCCCGGTCCTGGGCGCTATGGACACCCAGCCGGTGACCATCCGCCAGGCGGACGGCACCACGGTGATCGCCGCGGTGCACGGCGGCTTCCTGTCCTTCGCGGACAACAAGCTGTCGATCCTTGCCGAGGTCGCGGAGCTGGCCGACGAGATCGACGTCGACCGCGCCGAGCGCGCCCTGGCCGGCGCGAAGGCCGAGAGCGAGGCCGCGGCCCAGCGCCGCGCCGAGGTCCGGCTCGTCGCGGCGACCGGTCGCTGAGCCGAGGCACGTAGCTTCACCGCAGTCCCGGGGCGCCCAGTGGGTGACCCCGGGACTGCTGTATCAGTTGTGCAGGTGCTGCGACATTCGTAAGACGTGGCGTCACGTCGGCTTCAGGGGCGGCCGACGAGGAGGGAGCCGGGCATGGTGCTCGCGGTGGTCGTAGTGATCGCGGTGCTGCTGGTCTGCCTGCTCGGGCTGGGGGCCTTCGCAGTACGCCGGCGGCTGATCCAGCGTCCGGGGGGGACGTTCGACTGTTCGGCGCGCCTGAGCGTGCCGGAGTCCGCCGTCGAGGCGGAGGGCAAGGGGTGGATCTTCGGGATCGCCCGCTACAACCACGACGCGGTGGAGTGGTTCCGCGTCTTCAGCTACGCGCCGCGCCCGCGCCGGGTGCTGCAGCGCTCGCTGATCGAGGTGCTGAGTCGTCGCACCCCGGAGGGCCAGGAGGAGCTGGCGCTGCTCTCCGGCGCCGTCGTCCTCCACTGCAGCCACGCGGGTGAGCCGCTGGAGCTCGCGATGAGCGAGGACGCCCTGACCGGCTTCCTGGCCTGGCTGGAGGCGGCGCCTCCCGGCCAGCGCGTCAACGTGGCGTGATGGATCAGTTGCACCATCCAGGGGCGCGAGAAACCACCCTGTGCGGATGGCCCTGCGCGTTCGGTTCAGTACGTCCAAGGTTGGCTTGTCGCGCAGTTCCCCGCGCCCCTGCGGAGGTGCCGGGTGGAGCTGGGTGAGCATGCGGGCGTGGTGCTGTGGGGGCTGTTCGGGAATGTCTATCGGCTGATCAATGACGGTCTGCGGGCGGACATCGCCGGGGCCACAGGGCTGGACGGGTCCGAGTTCGAGTTCCTGCTGCGGTTGTCCCGGTTTCTCGACGCGCGGGCGATGCCCACGCGAGTGGGCGAGCTGATGGGCTTCACCTCGGCCGGGACCACGAAACTGGTCGCACGGCTGGAGCGCAAAGCACTGATCGACCGGACGCCCGATCCGGAAGACGGACGTGCCTCGCTGGTGGGTCTCACAGCCGAGGGCTCGCGGCTGCTGCAGCTCGGCCTGGAGGCGCACATCCCGCGGTTGGACGAGGAAGTACTCGGGCATCTCACGCCCGCCCAGCAGCGGCAGTTGGTGGGGCTGCTCACACGGCTGGATCCGACCCTCAGGGGCTAGGCTCCGGGCATGGTCAACCTCACCCGCATCTACACCCGTACCGGCGACGACGGCACCACCGCGCTGGGCGACATGAGCCGCACCCACAAGACGGATTCCCGGCTCGCCGCCTACGCGGACGCCAACGAGGCCAACGCCGCCATCGGCGTCGCCCTCGCCTGCGGTGGCCTCGACGCGGAGATCGCGGCGGTGCTGACCCGCGTCCAGAACGACCTCTTCGACGTCGGCGCCGACCTGGCCACGCCCGTCGTCGAGGACCCGAAGTACCCGCCGCTGCGGGTGCTGGAGACGTACGTCGACCGCCTGGAGGCGGACTGCGACCGCTTCAACGCCGAGCTGGAGAAGCTGCGCAGCTTCATCCTGCCCGGTGGCACGCCCGGCGCTGCCTACCTGCACGTGGCGTGCACGGTCGTCCGTCGCGCGGAGCGCAGCACCTGGGCGGCGATCGAGGAGTACGGCGACGGCATCAACCCGCTGACCGCGAAGTACCTCAACCGGCTCTCCGACCTGCTGTTCATCCTGGCCCGCTCGGCCAACAAAGCGGTCGGCGACGTGCTCTGGGTGCCGGGAGAGAACCGCTAGCAGGGCTCAGCAGGGCGGCTCGGCGGCGGTCAGGTCGACGTCGTCGAAGAGCTCCAGCATCCGGCCCAGCACGCGGACGCAGGTCGCCACGTCCGCGTCCGTGAGGTCGCCGCGCGCCTGGCGCAGCAGCGCGGCCTCGCGGTCGGCCACGGCCGTGATCGTGGTGCGGCCCTCGTCGGTGAGCCGGATCAGGCTGGAGCGCTGGTGCGCCGGGTTCGGGATGCTCTCGACGAGGCCGCGCGCGGCGGCGTCGTTGACCATTCGCTGCACGAACTGCCGGCTCAGTGACTGCGCCCGGCCCATCTGCGGCACCGTCATCGGCCCGTGCTCGCGCAGCAGGTCCAGTACGGCGCGGACGCCGACGGAGATCCCCTGCGCGGCGTCGAGCTCGATCTTCCGTTGGACCCGCCGGTAGAGCGGGCCGACGAGGGCGAAGACCTCCATCAGCCGCTGCGGCAGCTCGTCGGGGGAGAGCGGGCGGTCGTTCGGGTTCTCGGTCACAACTGAATGATGACACCTTGGTTGCCATATCTACAAGAACATGGCACCTTGGTTGTCATGACTGAGATCGCGTACTTCGAATCCCAGGACGGCCCCCTCGCCTACATCGACGCCGGGCCGCGCGACGGCCGGGCGTTGGTGCTGTTGCACAGCGTCTTCGTGGACGGCACCCAGTTCGACAACTTGATCCCCGGGCTGGTCGCAGCCGGCTACCGGGTCATCGCTCCCGACGCCCGCGGTCATGGCCGCTCGGCCAACGCGAGCCGGCCGTTCCGACAGGCCGACGACCTCGCGGACCTGCTCCGACACCTCGGGCTGGATCAGGTCGTCCTGGTCGGCGTCTCGATGGGCGCGCTGATCGGCGTCGACGCGGCCGTCGAGTACCCCGAACTGGTGCGCGCCCTCGTCGTCAGCGGCCGGGGCCTGTGCGAGCCGGACCTGAGCGACGCCTGGTCCGCCCGGGTCGCCGCGCGACAGGGGGCGGCGATGGCGTCCGGCGACCTGGCCGGCTACCTCGACGGCTTCCTGGAGTGGATCGCAGGGCCGGAGCGCGGCCTCGACGAGGTCGATCCGGCGATCGTGGCACAGGTGCGCGAGATGGCCCTGCGCACGCTGATGAAGCACACCCCGGACGAGCCGGACCACCGCGTCCCGGTCGAGGAACTGGCCACCCGCGCCAAGGAGATCGCCGTGCCGGTCCTGGCCGTCAACGGCGCCCTCGACGCCCCCGGACTCCTGGCCACGGCGGATGACCTGATCCGCACCGTACCGAACGGCCGCACCGTGCTCCTGGAGGGCGTCGGCCACTACACCACGATGGAGGCCCCGGCCGAGTTCGCCCGCGTTCTGGAGGGCTTCCTCGGCGAGGTCTACTCCGCCTGAGCTGCGGGATAGCGGTGGAAGGCGACCGTGGGGATGGTCAGGTCGACGGGTGCCGGGAAGTGGATCGGGTCGCCGAACAGGCCCCCGTCGGCCTGGCGGTACCGCCCCTCGTCGCCGAGCTGGAACAGCTGCCACTTGCCGATGTTGGGATCGATGATCACGTACACCGGGATGCCGGACTGCTCGTAGCGCAGGTACTTGTCCTGGTAATCGCGCCGAATCCCCGCGCGGCCGGTGGAGACCACCTCGACGACGGCCAGGAGCAGCGAGGCCGGCAGGTCCCGCATCTCGACGGACCAGTCGCCGGCTCGGATGATCACCGCATCGGGCCTGGGCCTGTCCTCGGGCCCGAGCTCGATCCCGCGCTCCGACCACGCCTCGAAAGGCTCGGACACTTCACGAACCAGTGTCCGGCCCGGGACGTCATGGATGATGCTCCGGTTGGGCTCGACGACGATCTCGCCCTCGAAGTACTCCATGCGAACTCCTTCAGGGAAGTTCCTGCCGTCCGCACGGTCAACGAGCCGGGGTCGCGTCGGGTCACACGGCCGGCGTAGCCCGCTGGGGCGCGCATCGTACGATTCGGGACCATGGAACGGTTCCGGGTGGTCGGTGGCGCGAGGCTTGCGGGGCGGGTGCGCGTGCCTGGCGCGAAGAACAGCGCGCTCAAGCTGATGGCGGCGACGTTGCTCGCCGAGGGCGAGTTCAGGATCGGCAATCTGCCGAGAATCCTCGACGTCGAGATCATGGCCGAACTGCTCCGCCGGATGGGCTGCGAGGTGCGGCTGGAGTGGGAGGACCAGTTCGTCGGCGCGGCGGTCGTCGCCGTGCCGGGGGAGATCGGTCACGAGGCCGACTACGACCTGGTGCGCCGCTTCCGCGCCTCCATCGCCGTGCTCGGGCCGCTGCTCGCGCGCTGCGGACGGGTGCGGGTCGCTCGGCCGGGCGGGGACGCGATCGGCTCGCGCGGGCTGGACATGCACATCGACGGGCTGACCCGCCTCGGCGCGCGGATCACCACCGAACACGGCTTCCTCGTCGCCGAGGCGCTGTCGGGCAGGCTGGTCGGCGCGGCGGTCGAGCTGGACTTCCCGAGTGTGGGCGCGACCGAGAACATCCTGATGGCCGCGGTCCTGGCCAAGGGCGACACCGTCATCGACAACGCGGCGCGCGAGCCGGAGATCGTCGACCTCTGCGAGATGCTGCAGGCGATGGGCGCCAAGATCGGCGGCGCGGGCTCCTCCACGATCGAGGTCCAGGGCGTCGACCGGCTCTACCCGGTCGCCTTCGACACGCTGCCCGACCGCATCGTCGCCGGCACGTTCGGCGTGGCGGCGGCGATGACGATGGGTGACGTCCGCGTGGACCGGGCCCGTCCGGAACATCTGCGCATCGCGCTGGACAAGATCGCGGCGGCGGGCGCCGAGGTCAGCGCGGACCCGGACGGCTTCCGGGTGGTGATGGATCGTCGGCCGCGCTCGGTCGACGTGGTCACCCTGCCGTACCCCGGCTTCGCGACGGACCTGCAACCTCAGTTCGCCGCGATGAACGCGGTGGCGGAGGGAACCTCGATGATCACGGAGAACATCTTCGAGGCCCGCTTCGTCTTCCTCCAGGAGCTCGCCCGCCTGGGCGCGGACGTCCGCACCGACGGCCACCACGCGGTGCTGCGCGGCGTGCCGCGGCTCTCCGGCGCGCCCGTGGTGGCCTCCGACGTCCGCGCGGGCGCGGGCCTGGTCCTGGCCGGCCTGGTGGCGGACGGCGACACGCTGGTCTCGGAGATCCACCACATCGACCGCGGCTACGCGGGCTTCGCCGAACAGCTGAGCTCGCTGGGCGCGCAGATCTCCCGCGAGCAGGAACTGCCTTAGACCGGCAGCGCGTAGGCGCCGGCCGCGATGTCCTCGAAGAGCGTCGGGCCGGTCGGCGTCCAGTCGAGAAGCTCACGGGTTCGGGCGCTGGACGCGGTGACGTCCATGCCGAAGAAGCGGCCGATCCAGCCGAAGTGGGCCTCGGCGTCCTCCGGCGCGACCGACGCCGTCGGCAGGCCGAGCGAGTCGCCGATGGCGGTGGCGATGTCCCTTGAGGGCAGGCCGCCCTCGTCCACGGCGTGCATCCGCGAGCCCGCAGGTGCTTTCTCCAGCGCGAGCCTGACCATCAGTGCGGCGTCGGAGCGGTGGACAGCCGCCCATCGGGTCGAGCCGTCGCCGATGTAGCCCGCCGCTCCGTGCTCCTTCGCGATCTTCGTCAGCGTCGCGGTGAAGCCGTGGTCGCCCATGCCGTGCACGGTCGGCGCGAAGCGCAGCGCCACCGGGCGGACGCCGCGTCCGGCGTAGGAGAGGGCGAGGTTCTCGCTGCCGCCGCGCATGGACTCGGCGCCGTGGAACGGCGAGGCGTCGTCCTCGGTCAGGGGCCGACCGACGACCCCCGAGGCCAGTCCAGAGGCGAGCAGGAACGGCCGGTCGCTGCTCTCGAGGGTGTCGAGCATCCGCTGGACGGCGGCGTGCTCGCTGCGCCCGGCGCCGACGTAGTCGGAGAAGTCGTGCTTGAAGGCCAGGTGGATGACGCCGTCGGCGGCCGCGGCGGCCGACGCGAGGCTGTCGAGGTCGTCGAGGCTGCCGCGGTGGGCGGTGGCGCCCTTCGCGTCGAGCGCGGCGGCGGCCTCGTCGGAGCGGGCAAGGCCGACGACCTTGTGGCCGTGGGCGAGGAGTTCGTCGGTGACGGCCGAGCCGATCCAGCCGGAGGCACCGGTGACGAAGACGCGCATGGCGGGTTTCCTTCCACGGTATGTCAGTGACTGACATCATCAACGGTAACACGTCATGTCAGTGACTGTCATCGCTAGACTGCTCCGCATGGGTCGCTGGAAACCGGACGCGCGGGGGCGGATGCTCGGCGCGGCCATGGAGCTGTTCGCCGAGCGCGGCTACGAGCAGACAACCGCGGGCGACATCGCCGAGCGCGCGGGCGTCACCGAGCGCACCTTCTTCCGGCACTTCGCCGACAAGCGCGAGGTCCTCTTCGACAGCTCGGGAACCATGCAGCGGATGGCGCACGACGCGATCCTGGCTGCGCCGGACGACCTGTCACCCCTGGACGCGGCGCTGGTCGGCATGGTCGCGGGCGGCGGCCTGCTGGAAGACATTCACGACCACGCCGTCCACCGCTCCCGGATCATCGCGGCCAACCAGCCCCTTCAGGAACGCGAGCTGCTGAAGCTCGCGTCGATGGTCGACGCCACGGCCGAGGCGCTGCGCACGCGCGGCGTGCCGGAACCCACCGCGAGCCTGGCCGCGCACAGCGCGGTGACGGTCTTCCACGTCGCTTTCGCCCACTGGGTCTCGGCCCCGACCCCGCCCCCCTTCGCCACCTGCATCACCGAAACGGCGGCGGCCCTCCGCGCCCTGAGGTAGTTGCACCTCCAGGGGCGCGAGGCTCTGCTCGATAGAACCGCGTGCGCGAGTAACCACCCTGTGCGGATGGCCCTGCTCGTTCGGGGACTCACCACACAGGGTGGCTTGTCGCGCACGCTGTACATCGAGCAGAGCCTCGCGCCCCTGACAGTGCAACTACCTCAGCAGCGCACGCGCCCGGTCGGCGTCGTCCTCCCACACCATCAGGCGGGGGCCCGACTTCGTGTCCACGACGGTGTAGCGGATGCCCGCCTCGTCCAGCCGGGCGCCCTGCGCCAACGCCTCCGCCGAGTCGGTCGGCGCCGCGACCGGGACGAGGAGGCCGTACTCGCCGGGGTCGCCCCTTCTCGTCGTCCGTTGGGCGACGTTGTGGCGGCCCCGGCTGAACGTCCAGCGGAGCAACAGGACCAGGGCCCCGACGACCAGGAACGGGGCCAGCACCCGCAGGGTGAGCGCGATCACGCTCCCATTCTGCTTCCACGGGCCCCGAAGTGTGTAGATTCCTGCCAGGCACGACGCCGTGCGCGGGCGATCCTCGTCGTGCGGTTCCCTACGTACGGAGGACACCACCGTGACCAGCAGCATCGCCGTCGTCGGAGCCGGGCTCATGGGCTCCGGAATCGCTCAGGTCTCGGCCGCCGGCGGCCACGACGTGGTGCTGCGCGATGTGACCGACGCTGCCATCACCCGCGGCCTGGACGGGATTCGCGACAGTTACGCCCGTTTCGTCGCCAAGGGGAAGATGACCCAGGACGCGATGGACGCCGCGCTCGCGCGGATCACCACGACCACCGACCTCGGCGCCGTCGGCTCCGCCGACATCGTCGTGGAGGCGGTGTTCGAGCAGCTGGAGGTCAAGGAGGGCGTCTTCCGCGAGCTCGACAAGATCGCGAAGCCGGGCGCCGTGCTGGCGACCAACACCTCCGCCATCCCGATCACCCGCATCGCCGCCGTGACGGAGCGTCCGGAGGACGTCGTCGGCGTCCACTTCTTCTCGCCCGTGCCGATGATGCAGCTGGTCGAGCTGGTACGCGGCTACAAGACCAGCGACGCCGCGCTCGCCACCGCCCGCGCCTTCGCCGAGAGCGTCGGCAAGACCTGCGTCGTCGTCAACCGGGACGTCGCGGGCTTTGTGACGACCCGCCTGATCACCGCGCTCGTCGTCGAGGCCGTCAAGCTCTACGAGTCGGGCGTGGCCACCGCCGAGGACATCGACACCGCCTGCAGGCTGGGCTTCGGCCACGCCATGGGCCCGCTGGCCACCGCGGACCTGACCGGCGTCGACATCCTGCTGCACGCCGCGCACAACATCTACGAAGAGACCCAGGACACCAAGTTCGCCGCGCCGGAGATCATGGCCCGGATGGTGACCGCGGGGGACCTGGGCCGCAAGAGCGGGCAGGGCTTCTACTCCTACGGCGACCGGTAGCACGAATGTGACGTGGGCCCCAGGTGAGCTCGCTCACCTGGGGCCCACGTCACCGTGGGATTCCCCGATAATCAAACGACCATCCGAGCGCCAGGGCCGGGGGCGAATTTCCCGCACCCGAACGAGTGATTTCCATTCAGATCTCGCCGTGGCCAGCAACTTGCTCGCCCGTCGTTGCGTCAGATGAGAGAAGTAACGAGAGCGAGGGGAGCCCGCATGTTCATCCGCGGTGACCACCGTCACCTCGCCATCGAGGGCGAGCTCGACGTCCGGTCGGCGGCGGACGCGCGCACCGCGCTGCACCGCGCCGTGGACGACGGCGTCGGCGACCTCGTGCTCGATCTGAGCGGGCTGGCCACCTGGGATGCCACCGGGCTGGGCGTGATCATGGGCACCCACCGCCGCGCCGGCCGCAGCGGTCGCCGCCTCGTGCTGCGCGGTGTCCCCCTGCAACTGCAGCGCCTGCTGGTGGCCACCAAACTGCACCGGATCCTCGCCATCGAGAGCTACTACCCCGAGGCAAACCCGCTGCCGGTGTCCATCCCATAACGGTCTGCCCCGAGCTCTCCCCACCGTTCACTTCCGTACCGCAGAATGACCCCCGCACCGCGCCCTGCGGCGGCGCGGACGGGGCCGGAAGAGGATCATGAGCGAAGCAGCAGGCCACCACCCCGCACGCATATCCGGCGGCAGCGAGCTGGTGCTCCGAAACCCTGGCGGCGGCGTCGTCGCGGGCAGCACACCCGAGCAGCACGTCCCCGGCGAGCCCCGCCCGGACGGCCGCTCCCGCACCGGCGAGGTCGTCGTCGGCGACCTGCTGCTGACCGTCAACGCCCCCGAGGGCTCGACCCTGCGGCCGCTGCCTGAGCAGCGCCGCCCGCAGCCGCCCACGCCCCGCCCGACCCCGCCAGGACCCGCCCGCTACGCCCTCGCCGGGCTGCTGGAGCGCGAGGAGCAGTGCGCGCGGCTCCGCGAGCTGCTGAGCCAGGGCCGCTCGGTCAGGCTCACCGGACCGCACGGCTCCGGCCGCAGCGCCGTGTTGGAGGCCGTCGCCACCTCCTGCTCCGGTCTGCTGCCCGGCGGCGTCGTCCGGCTGAGCGCCCACCGCCGCCCGCTCGGCGACCTGCTCCAGGACCTCTACAGCGCCCTCGGCGGTGCTCCCCGGCACCGGCCGGACCGGCACGAGCTGCCGGGCCTGCTGGCCGGCATCCGGGCCATCGTGCTGGTCGACGACGTCGACTTCGGCGGCGAGGCGCTCGACGACCTGCTGGCCGCCGCGCCCGACTGCGCCTTCCTGATCGCCGCCACCCCCGACGCACCCACGCCCGCCTCCGGAGCCCGGACCGAGGAGTCCCGGATCGCGGGCCTCACCCGGGCCGGCAGCCTCGCCCTGCTGGGCAAGCTGGCCGGACGCTCGCTCGACGAGAGCGAACGCGCCTGGGCCGTGGACCTCTGGTTCGAGTCGGAGGGTCTGCCGCTGCGCTTCGTCCAGGCGGCCGCGCTGCTGCGCCACCGCGAGCTCGCGATCGACGCACTCGCCGGCGGGCTGGTCGAGCCGGAGGAGGACCCGGTCCCGCTCCCCTCGGTGGCCGAGAGCGCCGCGCCCGCCGAGCGGATCGCACGCGGGCTGGCCGCTCCGGCTCACGCCACGCTGAAGCTGGCCACGGCGCTCGGCGGCGCGATACCGACCCCGCCGCACCTGCCCGCGCTGATCGACGTCGGCCACGGCGAGGCGGCGCTGGAGGAACTGGTCGAGTGCGGCCTCGCCGAGTCCATGCCCGGGGGCACGCACCGACTGGTGGAGGGCACGGCCGAGCTGCTCGCGGCGGAGTGGCCGACGGCGGGCCTTCCCGACGCGGCCCAGCACTTCGCCTGGTGGACCGGCCACGCGTCGGTGGGCGAGGCCCAGATCGTGGCCGAGTCGGACGTCCTGCTGGCCGTCATGAGCACCGATCAGAAGGCCGGACGGCACGCCCAGGTCGTCCTGCTGGCACGCGCCTGTGCGCCGTCCTTCGCCCTCGCGCTGCGTTGGGGCGCGTGGGAGCGGACGCTGCGCTTCGGCCTGGAGTCCGCGCGGGCGACCGGCGCGGTCGCCGAGGAGGCATGGTTCCACCACGAGCTGGGCGTGCTGACCTTCTGCGCCGGTGCGTTCGACCGGTCCCGCGCCGAGCTGGAGGCCTCCGTCGCGCTGCGCGGCGCGCTGGCCGACTCCCGCGGCACGGCCAACGGCCGTCAGGTGCTGGAACTGCTCGACCAGGCCGTGGTCCTGGCCGGCGCGACGGCCGTGGGCGGCGGCCGCTCCCGCGAGGAGGGCCTGCGCAGGTTCGCCCCCTTCGCGGTGCGCCGCGTCGTCGGCCGCCACGCGTCGACGGACGGCGAGCCGGGTGCGACGCGTCGTCAGGTCCTGCTGGCCGCTGCGACCGTGGTCCTGATGGGCGTGCTCGGCGCGGGCGTCGCCTTCGGCGTGAACGTGTGGAACGACGGCGGCGCGAAGACGCCCAAGTCCGTCACGGTCGTCCCGCCCGGCGCCTCGACGGACACGTCCTACCCGACCCCGGCCGACTCGACCTCAGCGTCGGGCTTGCCCTCGGCGTCCGCTTCCTCGTCGGCCAGGCCCTCGGCCTCCGCCTCTTCGAGTCCTTCCGGGGCCTCGACGCCCTCAACGCCGGGCAGTTCGACGACCCCGGCAGGCGGGCCGCCGGCCACCGCCAGTCCCAGCATGACGCCGAGCAACCCGTCCACTGGCTCGGCCACGCCCAGCAGTAGCGCCAGTTCTAAGCCGCCGACAGGGTCGCCCGACCCGAGCGCTTCGGGCAGCACCAGCCCGTCGACCACGCCGAAATCCACGCCGACGACAACGGGAGCGACCCCGGCTACCACGCCCGCAACGACCGGCAGCAAATCCGCCGCCGGCCCGGCCACACCCGTGCCCAGCAGTTCGCCGAGCACTTCACCCACCAGTTCACCCGCCAGTTCGCCCAGCTGAGTACCCCGGGAGGGGCCGCAGCCTCAGAACAGCTTGAGCTTGTCGTCCTCGATGCCGCGCAGCCCGTCGTAGTCCAGCACCACGCAGTCGATGCCCCGGTCGGCGGCGAGCACCCGCGCCTGCGGCTTGATCTGCTGGGCCGCGAAGATGCCGCGGACGGGAGCCAACAGCGGGTCGCGGTTGAGCAGTTCCAGATAGCGGGTCAGCTGCTCGACGCCGTCGATCTCGCCGCGGCGCTTGATCTCCACGGCGACCGTCGCGCCGCCGGCGTCGCGGCCGAGGATGTCGACCGGCCCGATGGCCGTCATGTACTCGCGACGGATCAGGGTCCAGCCCTCGCCGAGGACCTCCATCCGGTCCGCCAGCAGCTCCTGGAGGTGTGCTTCGACACCGTCCTTGATCAGGCCGGGATCGACGCCCAGTTCGTGCGAGGAGTCCAGCATCACCTCTTCCAAGGTGATGATCAGCTTTTCGCCGGCCTTGTTCTCCACCGTCCAGCGCCCCTCCTCCTCCTTCAGGGAGCACGGTGGTGACATCCAGTTGAGCGGCTTGTAGGCGCGGTCGTCGGAGTGCACGGCCACGCTCCCGTCGGACTTGACCAGGATGAGCCGAGGGGCGGACGGCAGGTGGGCGGTGAGCCGGCCTGCGTAGTCGACGGAGCAGCGGGCAATGACGAGACGCACGGCCGACCACGCTAGCCCACGGAGGCCATTCGAAGCGATTCCACGCGAAATCCCCTTCCCTGAAACCGACAGCGTGCGCGGGCGCGTTGTCACTCGTACGTAGCGCCGACTACGGAGAGCACGCGCCGTGTGACGCACGGGTCACCACAAGTCTGGCTTGATCCGTTCGCCGCACTCTGGTGTCTCTGCGTACGGGGGCTTACCGTGAGTCACGGCCACTCAGGGTAGGGGGATTGCCACATTCCGCTGCCTGTGCGGCCGTTCCCTGAGACGCTGGTGTGTACGCCTTCCCATCGGATTGCGGGATCGCGGGTGCCACCGTCCGCTCTGCACCACACCCCCGCGGGAGTCCGCCCGCGGAGGCCCTGCGAGAGGAGAACTCATGTCGCTCGACGTCTCACCGGCCCTGCTCGAAAAGGCCGAGCGAGGCGAGGTCGACGAGAGGGAATTCGTCGACTGCGTCCGTACCTCCCTGCCCTACGCCTGGGAACTGATCAGCTCGCTGGTCGTTCAGCAGCAGGTCGACGGCAGCGAGTTCGCTGACAATCAGGTTCCCCCGCCGTCCGAGCAGGCCCGTGGCCAGCTGCTGCGTGCCCTGGCGAGCGACGCGATCAGGGGATCGCTGGAGCGGCACTTCGGTGTCCGTCTCGCATTCCAGAACTGCCACCGCGTCGCCGTCTTCCCGCCGGGCCCCGCGTCCGACGCCCGCTACGCCAGGTTCACCTCGATCCGGGCGCAGCTGCTCAACCAGTCCGAGGAGCTGCGCGACTGCTGATCGTCGGTTGAACTTCCGATGATCTGATCCACTGACGATCTGGGGTTGATCTTCGGTCAATCCTGCGGAAGCTGGGGGAGGACCTCCGCGCCCAGGCGGGCGATGTTGCCCACCGTCCCGGCCCGGTCCCCGGAGCCCTCCACCAGCAGGGCGAAGCGTCGAATTCCCGTGCGCTCCGCCGTGGCCGTCAGGCGGTCGACGCAGTGCCGCGGCGTGCCCACCGCATGCAGGTCGCACAGCAGCTCGGTGTACTCCTCCGGGTCGCGCATGCGCCGCTCGCGGCCGTCGACCGTGCGGTGGGCGCCCAGGCCGTACTGGAAGAACCCCGGCATGCTCCGCAGCAGCTCCGCCCGTGCCTCGGCCACGGTGTCGCCGATCTGGGCCACGCCGGCGGCGACGTGTTCGGCCTCGACCCGTGCCACCTGCTCCGGGGTGCGGCCGGCCTCCAGGGCGGCCTTTCGGTACGCGGTGACCATCTCGGCCTTGTCCTCGTCCCCCGAGTGCATGCCGAGAAGCATCGGCAGGCCGCGCTGCGCCGCCAGCCTGACCGTGCCCGGAGAGGTGCAGGCGACCACCACGGGCGGCCCCCCGGCCGTCCGTGATCCTGGCCCGGCGGGGACGGGCGTGGGAGCGTCCGCGTACGCGTGCTGACGGCCCGTCCGCTGCTGTCGCAGGGGCTGCTCCGTCGCCCGGGGGACGACGGCGACCTCGGGGAAGGAGTAGCGCGGGCCTGACGCCCCGACCCGGGACGAGCGCAGCCAGCGCAGCAGCAGATCGAGCGACTCGGGGAAACCCTGCTCGTACGCCTCCGCCCCGCCGCCGAAGACCGCGAGATCCACCCACGGCCCGCCCCGGCCTACCCCGAGCGTGAACCGCCCGCCCGAGGTGAGATGCAGCAGCGCGGCCTGCTCGCCCAGCCGCACCGGGTGATGCGTCGGCAGCACGCTGACCGCCGTACCGATCCGCACCCGCCGGGTGCGTCCCAGCAGCAGCGCGGCCAGCGTCGCGGCGTCCGGGCAGACGCCGTAGGGGACGAAGTGGTGCTCGGCGAGCCAGACGCTGTCCAGCCCTGCCTGCTCGGCCGCGATGGCGGCGGAGACGGTGCGCTCCAGCGCCTCCGCGTGACCCTGACCTGGGAACTGCGCCGACAGCAGGAACACCCCGGTGCTGAGCCCACCCGGCGCGCTCCACGCCGACCGCTGCCTCGGCAGCCGGTACGGCGCGAGTGTCGGAGCGGCGCTGGCGTGGACGGCGGACATGGAATCAACTCCTTGACCCCGCGGGGAACTTCGACCCCGCGTCTACCACTGGAGTAACTCATGTCATGTGCCATGGGCACAGCGGAACCGGCCACTCACCCTGATAACGGGTGGATTTACCCTCGCTCCCTGGCGGGATCCGGGCCCCTGTGGTAGAAGCCGCCGTCGTGCTCGCGGCCACCGGTCCACTACCCTGGTGGGACCAGAATGCCGCCCAGCAAGGGGGAACCGTGTCTCCTCGCCGAAGTCGTCCCCGTGGGGACGAACCCAGGAACGCACGTCCGGTTTCCGGCGCGAACTGGATCGAGCAGACCGAGTCCTTCGGGGGCGAGGACTGGCAGGTCCGCTCGGTGGCCGGCAACAGCGGCAAGCGCTATCGCTGCCCCGGCTGCGACCAGGAGATCCCGCCCGGCGTGGGCCACGTCGTCGCCTGGCCGGCGTCGTCGATCGGCGCGGCCGGAAGTGTCGACGACCGCCGCCACTGGCACCGCGCCTGCTGGTCCGCGCGCGAGCGCCGCGCCGCGAACCTGCTCCGCGGGCGCGGCGCGCCGAAGTACTGACGGCTCAGGCGTCGCGGCGCTTGAGCAGCACCAGACCGATGCCGAGCGCGGCCACGACCCAGACCAGGCAGATGAAGAAGCCGGCCAGCGGGCCGTAGGAGATGGTCGTGCTCTCGTGCACGGCGGCGAGCCGGCTGCCCGCCTGGTCCGGGAAGTAGTGCGCGATGTTCTTGACCTTCGGCACGGCGCTCAGGATCGGCGAGATCAGGAAGAAGAACGGCATCAGCAGCCCGAGCGACAGCACCGGCTTGCGCAGCATGAAGCCGACGCCGAGGGAGAACAGCGCGATCAGCGTCATGTAGATCGCCATGCCGAAGACTGCCCGCAGCACGCCGGGGTCTCCCAGGTGGGCTTCGTGGCTGCCCAGCAGCGCCTGACCGAGGAAGAAGGAGACGAAGGCGGTCACGAGTGCGACGGGCGCGACCAGGGCGAGGACCGTCACGGCCTTGGCCAGCAGCAGCGTCGCCCGCTGCGGCACGGCGGCCAGCGTCGCCCGGATCATGCCGGTGCTGTACTCGTTGCCGACCACCAGCACCGCGAAGACGATGATCGCCAGCTGACCCAGGAAGACCCCGGAGAAGCTGAGCGAGGTCGGGTCGAAGTTGGCCCGCTCCGAGGCGTTCAGGTTCTTGAAGTTGTTGTTCGTGAAGAAGCTGATCAGCGCGCCGAGCCCCACCGTCACCACGAAGGCGGCGATCAGCGTGATGAAGGTGGAGCGGACGGTCTTCACCTTGGTCCACTCGGAGAGCAGCACCGGAACCATCGTCAGCTCTCCTTCTTCCAGTCCGAGCCCCACGCCGTGGTGGGAGCCTGCTGCGGCACGGACTCCGTGTGGTACTCGACCGAGTCCGCCGTCATCCGCATGAACGCCTCCTCCAGCGAGGCGCGCTGCGGGCTGAGCTCGTGCAGGGTGACCCCGTGCGCGGCCGCCAGGTCGCCGATCCGGGCCGGGTCGGCGTCGACCACCTCCCAGGCGCCCTCGCCGTCCATGGAGGCGGTCATGCCGTTCCGCGTGAGCATGTCGAGCAACTGCTCGGGCTGCGGCGTGCGGAGCCGCACGAAGCTGTGCGAGTTCTGGTCGATGAACTCGTTCATCGACAGATCGGCGAGCAGCTTGCCCTGGCCGATGACGATCAGGTGATCGGCGGTCAGGGCCATCTCGCTCATCAGGTGCGAGCTGACGAAAACCGTCCGGCCCTCGTTCGCGAGCGCCTTCATCAGGTTGCGGACCCAGAGAATGCCTTCCGGGTCCAGCCCGTTGACCGGCTCGTCGAACATCAGGATCTGCGGGTCGCCGAGCAGCGCGGCAGCGATGCCGAGGCGCTGGCCCATACCCAGCGAGAAGCCGCCGGACCGTTTCTTCGCGACCCCGTGCAGGCCGACCAGGTTCAGTACCTCGTCGACCCGGCGGGTCGGGATGCGGTTGCTCTGGGCCATCCAGAGGAGATGGTTGTAGGCGGTGCGCCCCGGATGGACGGCCTTGGCCTCCAGCAGCGCGCCGATGTACTTGAGCGGCTCGTTCAGCTGGCCGTAGTGCTTGCCGTCGATCCTGACCGTGCCGGAGGTCGGGCGGTCGAGATCGAGCAACATCCGCATGGTGGTGGACTTGCCGGCGCCGTTCGGGCCCAGAAAGCCCGTCACCACCCCCGTGGGGATGGCGAAGGTGAGGTGGTCGACGGCGAGTTTGTCGCCGTAGCGCTTCGTCAGATCCTGAACCTCGATCATAGATTCACACTAGGTCAGATCACCCCCGCCTGCCCCGTGGCAGCGCCGATCGGCGCATAGGCTGGTCGCATGACCGAACGACTCTCCGTCCGCGAGGCCGGCTCGGGAACGCCGCTGGTGCTGCTGCACGCGTTCCCGCTGTCGTCCCGGATGTGGCAGGCCCAGCTCGACGAGCTTCCCGGGTCGGACGGCGGGGACGCCCGCGTCCTCGCGGTGGACCTGCGCGGGTTCGGCGGTACGGAGCTGGGCTCCGACGAGCCGTCACTGGATCTGCTGGCGGACGACATCGCGCTGCTGCTCGACCGCGCGGGCATCGAGCAGGCGGTGATCGGCGGCCTCTCCATGGGCGGCTACGTCGCGATGGCCTTCGCCCGCAGGCACGCTGCGCGGCTCAGCGGGCTCCTCCTGGCCGACACCAAGGGCACCGCCGACACGGACGCCGCCCGCGCCAACCGCGAACGCGTGGCGACAGCGGTACTCGCCCGCGACAGCGTCCGCCTCCTGGTGGACGAACAGCTGCCGACCCCACTCCTGGGCGCGACGACCGCGACCCGCGACCCGAAGCTCGCGGACCACGTCGCCCAGATCATCCTCGAATCCCCGCCGGCGTCGGTCGCCTGGGCGCAAAGGGCCATGGCGGCCCGCGTCGACTCTCTGCAGGCGCTCCGGGAGGTACAGGTCCCCGCACTGGTTCTCGTCGGCGCGGAAGACACCCTCACCCCACCCTCCGACGCGGAGGCGCTGGCCGCGGCGCTCCCTCAGGCGGAACTCACTGTCCTCCCCGGCGCCGGTCACCTCTCCGCGCTGGAGGTCCCGGAGGCGTTCAACACCGCCGTCCGCGGATTGCTCTCACGCATTGACTAGCCACAACCAGGGGCGCGGGGAACTGCGCGAGCAACCACCCTGTGCGGATGGCCCTGCTCGCTGAGCGACCCACCACACGGGGTGGCTTGTCGCGCAGTTCCCCGCGCCCCTGGACAGTGCAACTGACCCTTTGGGCGAAAGGTGTTACCGGCTCTGCTGCGCGGGCACGCCGCGGCCCATGACGTCGTCCTCCGGGGCCGCCGCGGCCGCGACCGCCGCGCCCGTGAGGGTGGCCAGCATTTCGCGCACGTTCGTCAGCTGCGCGTTGATGCTGTCCCGACGGTTCGTCAGCGCCGCGAGCTCGCGCTCGCTCTCACTGCGGACGCGGTCCGCCTTCGCGTTCGCGTCGGCGACGATGTCCTCGGCCTGGCGCTGCGCGGTCTCCACCGTCTGGCGGGCGCGGCGCTCGGCGTCCGTGCGAAGCTTCTCCGCCTCCAGGCGGAGCTGCTCGGCGCGGTGCTCGATCTCGGCCAGGCGCTTCTCAGCCTTCGCCTGACGCGCGGCCAGGTCGCGCTCCGACTGCTCGCGGCGCTTGGCCAGGTTCGTCTCGAAGTCCGCAGCCGCCTGCGCGGCCTTGGCCCGCGTCTCCTCGAAGAGGGCGTCGGCCTCCTCGCGCTTGTTCTGCGCGTCCTTCGTCGCCTCGGCGCGCAGCTGCGTGGAGTCGCTCTTCGCCTTGTCGACGATGCGAGCGCCCTCCTCCTCGCTCTTCGCCTTGCGGTCCTTCGCGTAGCCCTCGGCCTCGCTGCGCACCTGCTGCGCGGCCGCCTCGGCCAGCTCGCGGTGCTGCTCGGCGGCGCGACGCGCCTCGTCTCGCAGGTCCTTGGCCTCCTCCTCCGCGAGGCGGAGGATCTTCTCGACCCGGGCGCCCAGGCCCGCGTAGGACGGCTCGGCGTCAGTGATCTGCGCCTGCGCGCTCTGGGTCTCGAGGTGCAGCTCCTCGATGCGCTTCTCCAGCGCGCCGATCCGGTTGAGGGCGCCGTCCCGGTCCGAGACCAGCTTGCTGATGCGCTCGTCGACCTGAGCCTTCTCGTACCCGCGGCGCACAACGTCGAAGCCGTGCGGAGAGTGTGTATCGCTCATGGGGGTGGAGTTCCTGTCGTATGCCCGGAGAGTCGGTTGGTTGAGGTGAGGTGATAGGGCGAATCCTGACACGGATTCGGAGTGTCATCGGCGGAAAGCCGATGAAGAGTGGAGAATGACCGCTCAATCGGGTGGTTGCGTGCCACCACGTTTGCCACCCGGACGGGTTGCACCCGCGCCGACGCCTGCCGTGGCACCGCCGCGACCGCCGCCCGATCTGCTGTTGCTGTCCCCGTTCGCCCTGCTCGCCCCGTTGGCGGAGCCGCTGCCGGCACCCGCCGTCCCCCCGTTGGGCGTGCCCGCGGCCGGAGCCTGGAAGGACTCCAGCGCCTGCAGGACATCCTGCACGCGGGCGATCTCGGTGTTGATGTCCTTGCGCCGGCTGACCAGTTCGTCGAGTTCCCTGCGGCCCTCGTCGGTGATCCGCTTGGCTTCGCCGCGCGCCTCCTCGATGGTCTGCTCCGCTTCGGCCCTGGCCCGCGCCAGCTCCGACTCGCCTGCCTCGACGGCGTCCTGACGGGTCTTCTCCGCCGCGGTCGCCGCCGCCGCACGCAGCTGCTCGGACTCGATGCGGGCGGCCTCGGCCGCCTCGTCGGAGTCCGCCTTGCGCGCCTCCGCCTCCTTGAGCAGCGCCTCCGCCTTGCGGACGGCGGCGATGCGCACCTTGCTGGCCTCGGCGGACGCCTCGGCCTGGAGCTCGGCGGCCTTCTCCTGCGCGTCGGCGAGGGCCTGGTCGGCCTCCGCCTTCGAGGCGTCGAGCTGCTCGGTGGTGTCCGAGATCAGCTTGTCGACGCGCTCGCCCGCAGCGCGCAGCGCCTCCGCGGACTCCTTGCGTGACCGCTCGTGCAGCGCCTCGACCTCCGCGTGGGTGCGGTCGCGCAGCTCCTCCGCGCGCTCGCGGATCTGCGCGGCGTCGCCGCGGGCCTCGACCAGGATCTGGTCGGAGTCCCGACGGGCCTGCTCCACCAGGGTGCTGCCTTCAGCAGCGCCCTCGGCGGCGATCCGCTCGGCCTCCTTGCGGGCGGCCGAGACCATCGCGTCGGCCTGCTCCTCCGCGGCGGCCGTGGTGGCCAGCGCGGCGGTCTCGGCGTCGGTGGTGACCGCCTCGGCCAGCTCCTGCGCCTCGGCCAGCGCGCGGGTGCTCTCCTCGGCGGCGCGGGCGCGCAGCTCCTCGGCCTCGGCGCGCAGCCGCTGCGCGTCCTGTTCGGCCTGCTCGCGGGTCTGCTCGGCGTCGGCGCGGACCCTGGCCGCCTCGGCGGTGGCCAGTTCGCGGATCTGCGCGGCCTCGCGCTCGGCGTCGGCGCGCAGCTGCGTGGTCTGCGCCTCCGCCGCCTCGTACATGCCGGCCACGCCCTGACGGATCTCCGCCGCCTCGTCCTCGGCGGCCGCGATCTTCGCGGCGGCCTCGCGCTCGCCCTCGGCACGCTCGGCCTCGATCTTGGACCGCTCCTCGGCGAAGGCCTCCGAAGCCTCCGCGCGCAGCGCGGCCAGCTCTGCGGTGACCCGCTCGCGGTCGGACGCGGCCTCGGCGCGGACCCTGGCGGCCTCGGTGGTGGCCAGCTGGCGCACCTGACCGGCCTCGCGCTCGGCGGCGTCGCGGGTCTCGGCCGCGGCGAGGTCGACCTCGGTGCGCAGCTGCGTCAGCTCGGCGTGGAGTGCCTCTCGGTCGTCGGCGGCCTGCTGCTCGGCGTCGGCCAGGACCTTGGTGGCTTCGTCGCGCAGTTCGGCGACAGCGGTCTCGGTCTCGGTCAGCGCCTTGGCGGCGGCCTCGCGCGAGGCCTTGGCGTCGTCCAGGTCCACCGACGCGGCCTGCCGCGCCTCGGCGCGGACCTGGTCGGCCTCGGCGTGCGCCTCGGCCAGCACGGCATCGCGCCGGTCGGCCAGCTCGCGCTCGGTCTCCGCGCGCAGCGCGGCCAGGTCGGTCGCGTGCTCGGCGGCGGACTGCTCGGCGAGGGCGACGACCTCGGCGGCGCGGGCGTCCGCCTGGGTGCGCTGCTGGATCATCGCGTCGTGCTCGGCGGCCATCGCCGCGTCGGCCTCGGCGCGGACCCTGGCCAGCTCGGCGGCGGCCTCCTCCTGCTCGCGTCGGGCCTGGGCGCGGATCTCGTCGGCCTGGGCCTCGGCGGCCTCGTGGGTCTCCTCGGCGGCGGCCTGGGCCTCGATGAGGGTCTGCGCGGTCGCCTCGCGGGAGCTCTTGGCCTCCGCGAGATCCTGCGCGGCGGCCTCGCGGGCCTCGGCGCGGACCTGGTCGGCCTCGGCGTGCGCCTGGGCCAGCACCGTCTGTCGGCTCTCGGCGTGCTCCCGCTCGGCTTCCGCGCGCAGCGCCGCCAGCTCCTCGGCGTGCTGGGCCGCGGCCTGCTCCGCCTGCTCGGCGGCAAGCGCGGCCTGCTCGCGCAGTTGCTCCGCCTCGGCCTGGGCGGCGGCCAGCAGGGTCTCGCGCTGCTCGGCGTCCTCGCCCGCCTGCCGGGCCCGTTCCTGCTCGGCCTGCTCGGCGGACTCCCGCGCCTGGGTGCGGACCGCGTCGGCCTCGGCCTGGGCCGTGGCCAGCTGCACGATGCGGCGCTCCGCCAGCTCGGTCTCCTGCGCGGCGGCTGCGGCGCGGACCCGCTCGGCCTCCGCCTCGGCGTCCCCTATGGCCGCTTCGGCGCGCTCGCGGGCGGCCTTGGCCTCGGCCAGGTCGACCTCGGCGCGCTCGCCTGCCTCGGCGCGGATGCGTTCGGCGTCGGCACCGGCCGCCTCGCGCTGGGCCTGCGCCTCGGCGAGGTCCACCGCGGCGGCCTCGCGGGCCTGGGCCCGGATCTGCTCGGCGTCCGCCTCGGCGGACTCGTGCCTGGCCTTCGCCTCGGCGATGTCGACAGCGGCGGCCTCACGGGCTTCGCCGCGCAGGCGCTCGATCTCGCTGTCCAGGTCGGCCCGCATCAGGGCCAGCTCGGACTCGGCCTGGGCGCGGGCCTCCGCGACCTCGACGGCGGTGCGTTCGCGCAGCTCGGCCGCTGCCTGCGCGTCGGCGACGGCGTGCTCACCGGCGGCGCGGGCCTCCTCGGCGCGCTCGGCGGCGAACTGCTCGGCGGCGGCCAGGATCTGGTCGCGCTCCTGCCGCGCCTCGGCCTGGATCCGCTCGGCCTCGGTGGCGGCGTTCGCGCGCAGTTCGTCGGCGGCGTTGATCGCGGTCTGGTGCTGCTCCTCGGCGGCGGCGACGGCCGCGGCGCGCACCTCGTCGGCGCGAGCGACGCCCTTGGCGGCCTCGGCGTCGCGGACGCCCTCGGCCTCGCCGCGGATCCGCTCGGCCTCGGCCCGGGCCCGGGCCAGTACGGCCTCGGCGCGGGTCTGGACCTCGCGGGCCTCCTCGGCGGCGCGCGCCTTGGCGGCGGCGACCTCCTCGGCGGCACCGCCGCGCAGCTCGTCGGCGTCGGCCTTGGCCTTGACCAGCAGGTCCTCGGCGGTGTGGGCGGACTCCTCGATCTGCGCTATGGCCTGGCGGCGCGCCTCGCCGCGGATCCGCTCGTACTCGACGGCGGTGTCCGCGCGCAGCTGCTCGGCCTCGGCGCGCAGCTGGGCGGCGGCGTCCTGGTGGGCGGCGATCTCGTCCAGGGCCATGCCCTGGGCCTGGTTGGTGGCGGCCCTGGCCTGCTCGCGCAGCAGGGTGACCTCGGCCCTGGCCTCGGCGCGGACGCGCTCGGCCTCCTCGGCGGCGGCGCCGCGCACGCTGTCGGCCTCGGCGGTGGCGCGGCTGACGACCTCCTCGGCGGTTCGCGCGGCCTTGGCCAGGTGAACGGTCGCGGTGGCGGCGCCCTCGGTGCGGGCGGACTCCAGCGCCTCGGAGCGGAGCCGCTCGATCTCCTCGCGGGCCTCCTCCAGCAGCCGCTGGGCCTCGGCCTTGAGCTCGTCGGCCTCCTTGGTCGCGGCGGCGACCATGCGGGCGACCTCGGCCTTGGCGGTAGTGGCCCGCTGCTCGCCGGTGGCCTCGGCGCTGGCGAGGCGCTGCTCGGCCTCGACCCGCAGCTGCTCCGCCTCCGCGCGCAGGCCCTCGGCCTCGCCGCGCAGTCGGTGGATCTCCGCCTGGGCGGCGGTCAGCTGTTCGTCGGCCTCGCTCGTGGCGTCCAGCCGGACGCGCTCGGCGCGCTCGGTGGCGTCCTGGGCCTGGGCGGCGGCGGCGTTCAGCAGCCGCTCGGCCTCGGTGCGGGCACGCTTCAGTACCGAGTCGGCCTCGGCGCGGGTGGACTCGACGTCGGCGGCGACCTGCGAGGTCGCGGACTCGGAGACGGCCATGGCCTCGGCGCGGGCGCCGGCCAGCATCTGCTCGGCCTCGGCGCGGGCCTGGTCCAGCACCTGGCGCGCCTGCGCCTCGGTGCCGGCGCGGGTCTGCTCGGCCCAGTTGACGTTCTCGTTGACCCGCATCTCGGCGCTGCGGCGCAGCTCGGCGAGCTCGTTCTCCAGATGGCGGCGGCGCGCCTCGGCCTCGGCCTGCCATTCGGCCTGCATCCGGGCGCTGCGGTCGGCCGCCTCCTGCATCAGCCGGGCGGTGGCGTTCTGCGCCTCCATCCGGGTGCGCTCGGCCTCCTGGCGCAGCTGCTCGGCCTGGGCCTCGGCGTTGCGCAGGATCTGCTCGGCCTGGCCGGCCACGGAGTCGAAAGCGCGCGGCTGCGCCAGCTGCCGACGCGATTCGTGCAGCTTGGCTCGGAGGACCTCGACCTGGTAGGCGAGGTCCTCGGCATGTGTGACGGCCTTCTCGCGCTCCTTGCGAGTCCGATCCATCTCGGCCTCGAATTTGGCGAGGTGATCGTCAACCTCGTAGCCGTCGTTGCCCCGCACTCCGCGGTCCCATCCGTCTCCTGATCACGTCGCCACCGGTCGGCGGTTCGGGTGTATCCCGCTCCGCCGTCCGGGTGAGCTCCTTGATGAACCCTATGCCTTACGGAGAATGGTGGCAGATCGTGGGGAAGAGTGGGCCACGCGGTACCCCGCGCACCCCACCCGCACCCCCGGCTACCGGGCCGCGGCACCGGCGCATTTTCTCACGTCATCGCGGGTGCGTGCAGGGGGGTCGGCCGGTTTTTCTCGGCTTTCCGCCGTTACTCGTGAGTTGGCTGAGCTGCGGAGGTCACCAGCTCGGTCAGCACGCCGTGGCAGTCCTTCGGGTGCAGGAAGGTGATCCGGGAGCCCATCGAGCCGATACGCGGCTCGTCGTAGAGGACCCGCACACCCTTGCCGCGGATGTCCGCCGAGTCCGCGTCGACGTCGGCGGTGCCGAAGGCGATGTGGTGGACGCCCTCGCCGTTCTTGGCCAGCCACTTGCCGACGGCCGAGTCCTCGCGGGTCGGCTCCAGCAGTTGGAGGTAGCTGGCGCCGCCGTCGTCGGTCTCGTTGATCTTGAGCATGGCCTCGCGGACGCCCTGCTCCTCGTTGACCTCGCTGTGGAAGACCTCGAAACCGTAGGTCGCGCGGTAGAACTCGACCGTCTTGTCCAGGTCGAAGCAGGCGATGCCGATGTGGTCGATGCGCGTCAGCACGGGGAGGTCCTCCGGAGGGAATGAGGTCGGCGGGTTCTGCGCTCCAATAGAGCGCAAGTCTCGCGGAGGCGAAACCCGCGCCGACAGTGCCCGTGATCACACTCTTCGCCGGATGACGCCCTGTCGACCGGTCGATACATTGAGCGGAAAACTCCCAACTGGCACTCGGTGCCGTGGCACACCGGGCCCGCCAGTTCCTGTCGCAGCAAAGGGGCTCGACCACCATGAGCAACACGGCAAGCAGCGCCACCACGTCCGTGATCGTCGCGGGCGCCCGCACCCCGATGGGCCGCCTGCTCGGCTCGCTCAAGGGATTCTCCGGCGCCGACCTCGGCGGCCTCGCGATCAAGGCCGCGCTGGAGCGGGCCGGGGTCACCGGCGACCAGGTCCAGTACGTGATCATGGGCCAGGTGCTCCAGGCCGGTGCCGGCCAGATCCCCGCCCGCCAGGCGGCCGTCAAGGGCGGCATCCCGCTGAGCGTCCCGGCGCTCACCATCAACAAGGTCTGCCTGTCCGGCCTGGACGCGATCGCGCTGGCCGACCAGCTGATCCGCGCGGGCGAGTTCGACATCGTCGTGGCCGGCGGCCAGGAGTCGATGACCAACGCCCCGCACCTGCTGCCCAAGTCCCGCGAGGGCTTCAAGTACGGCGCGGTCGAGATGCTGGACGCGATGGCGTACGACGGCTTGACCGACGCGTTCGACAACATCCCCATGGGCGAGTCGACGGAGACCCACAACACCCGCCTCGGCATCGGCCGCGAGGAGCAGGACGCGATCGCCGCGCGCTCGCACCAGCTGGCCGCCGCCGCACAGAAGAACGGCGTCTACGAGGCCGAGATCGTCCCGGTGGAGATCCCGCAGCGCAAGGGTGAGCCGGTGGTGTTCAGCGTGGACGAAGGCGTCCGCGCGGACACGACGGTCGAGTCGCTGGCGAAGCTGCGCCCGGCGTTCAAGAAGGACGGCACGATCACGGCCGGCACCTCGTCGCAGATCTCCGACGGCGCGGCTGCGGTGGTCGTGATGAGCAAGGCCAAGGCCGAGGAGCTGGGTCTGACCTGGCTGGCCGAGATCGGCGCGCACGGCAACGTCGCGGGCCCGGACAACTCGCTGCAGTCGCAGCCGTCGAACGCGATCAAGCACGCGCTCGGCAAGGAGGGCATCGGCGTCGAGGAGCTCGACCTGGTCGAGATCAACGAGGCGTTCGCGGCGGTCGCCGTGCAGTCGGTGAAGGACCTGGGGATTTCGCTCGACAAGGTGAACGTCAACGGCGGCGCGATCGCCCTGGGTCACCCGATCGGGATGTCCGGCGCCCGCGTGGTGCTGACCCTGGCGCTGGAGCTGCGGCGTCGCGGCGGCGGGGTCGGCGCGGCCGCGCTCTGCGGTGGCGGCGGCCAGGGCGACGCGCTGATCGTCCGCGTGCCGAAGGCGTAAGCCTTTTAGGGGCGCGGGGAACTGCGCGAGAAACCACCCTGTGCGGATGGCCCTGCTCGTTGAGGACCATCTGCATGTCAGTGGCTTGTCGCGCAGTTCCCCGCGCCCCTGGATAGTGCAACTGACCCGTCCGATCCAGAGTTGGAGCTCCGCACGATGATCGACGTCCCCGCCCTGGTGGCTCAGGCACGCGAGGGGCGACCGCGTGCGGTCGCTCGGCTGATCTCCCTGGTGGAGGGCGCGTCTCCGCAGCTGCGCGAGGTGATGGCGACCCTGGCCCCGCTGACCGGCCGCGCCTACGTCGTCGGCCTCACCGGCTCGCCCGGTGTCGGCAAGTCGACCTCGACCTCGGCGCTGGTCGCCGCGTACCGGCGGCAGGGCAAGCGGGTCGGCGTGCTGGCGGTGGACCCCTCGTCCCCGTTCTCGGGTGGCGCGCTGCTCGGGGACCGGGTGCGGATGCAGGAGCACGCGACGGACCCGGAGGTCTTCATTCGCTCCATGGCCACCCGTGGTCACCTCGGCGGTCTGGCCTGGTCCGCGCCGCAGGCGATCCGGGTACTGGATGCGGCCGGGTGTGACGTGGTGCTGGTCGAGACGGTCGGCGTCGGCCAGTCCGAGGTGGAGATCGCGGCCCAGGCGGACACCACGATCGTGCTGCTCGCCCCCGGCATGGGCGACGGCATCCAGGCCGCGAAGGCGGGCATCCTGGAGATCGGCGACCTCTACGTGGTCAACAAGGCCGACCGCGACGGGGCCGACGCGACGGCCCGCGAGCTCAATCACATGCTCGGCCTCGGCGAGGCCCGCGCTGCGGGGGACTGGCGTCCCCCGATCGTGAAGACGGTGGCCGCGAAGCAGGAGGGCGTCGACGAGGTCGTCGACGCCCTGGCCAAGCACTACGCCTGGATGCAGGAGAGCGGCGAACTCGCCGCTCGGCGCGTCCGCCGCGCCGCCGCCGAGGTCGAGACGATCGCGGTCACCGCGCTCCGTGAACGCTTCGGCAACCTCCACGGCGACAAGCACCTCGACGCCCTGGCACGACGCGTCGCCGAGGGCGAGCTGGACTCCTACACCGCCGCCGACGATCTGATCTCCTCGATCACGGCATGACCACGAGCTCGGCGGCGCGCAGCTCGTCGACGAGCTCAACCGGTGCCCTGGCCGGAGAACCGGCGTCGTAGGGCGGGCTGGGGTCGTACTCGACCACCAGTTGGATCTTCTGCGCCACCCGCTTGCCCGCTACCTGTCCGGCCAGGGTCAGCGCCAGGTCGATCCCGGCGGCCGCCAGCAGCAGCGAGCCCGAACAGACCGAGGTGGTCCACTGCGTCGTGGCGTCCACCCGGCGGAGCCACTCCAGGGTCGCCGCGTCGCCCATCGCCTCACGCGTGCCGGGGCTGCCGGGGACCAGCAGCCCGGCGGTCGTCAGTCGGTACGCGCCCGGTCGGCCCCGGCGGCGGCGATCCGTCCGGCGGCGTGGAACACCTCCAGAGGGCCCGTCAGATCAAGGCTCTGGATGCCGTCGTAGAGGACGACCAGGACGTCGCGGGTCTGAAGCACCCGTTCAGCCTGACCGCTCCGACGCGTGGCAGCCATGACGAACTTCCCGCCTCTTCTGCCATTCCGCCGAGATGCCAAAGAAAGCGTTGACATCTCGAAATGCCAACGTATGCTTTGGGGTATGGAGATCAACGACCCCAAGGCGATCAGGGCGCTGGCGCATCCGCTCCGGCTCGACCTGCTCGACCTGCTGACCACCGGCGGGCCGGCCACGGCCGCCCAGTGCGGGCGGGCGCTAGGGGCCTCCCAGGCCAGCTGCTCGTTCCACCTGCGGCAGCTGGGCAAGTACGGCTTCGTCGAGGAGGCCGCTCCCGGTCCTGACCGGCGCGAACGGGTGTGGCAGATCCCGCGCTCGCAGCCGGAGCTGCGGATCACCGAGGGCGGTCCGGCCGGCGAGGTGGTGCGTGGCGAGCTCGAACGGCTCGTCGCGCAGCGTGGACTGCGGGAGGTCCTCGACTGGATCGACCGCCGCGAGAACGAGAGCGCCGAGTGGCGTGAGCAGTCCGACCTGGTGAGCGCGATCGCGGTGCTCACCGCCGAGCAGGCCGCCGAGCTCAAGGCGCGCATGTGGGAGCTGATCCAGCCGCACCTGCTGCCCGCCGGGGCCGAGGTCCGCGAGCTGGGACCGGGGGAGCGGGCCGTCCGCTACTTCATGGCGGCCACGCCGCTGCCGCCGTCGGGCGTAGTCAGGGATTCCGAGAAGACCGGGGGAGCCGGAGCATGAACAGCACCGAGAGCGTCAACGAGATCGACTTCGTCACCGCCGCGCCCGTGGCCGGCTCGCTGGAGGTCGCGTGGATCCACGGCGCGCCCAAGCGTCTGCGGGCCGAGCAGCCGAAGATCCAGGTGCACCGCTACGACGAGCACACGGTGATCCTGCGGCAGAGCAAGGCCGTCAACTACGAGGCCCCGTTCATGTATCTGCTCTTCGGCAACGACCGCGCGCTGCTGCTCGACACCGGCGCGACCGCCGACCCGGAGCTCTTCCCGCTCCGCGCCACGGTGGACGGGCTGATCGCCGAGTGGCTGGAGCGGCACCCGCGTGAGGACTACCGGCTGGTCGTCGCGCACACCCACGGCCACGGCGACCACGTGGCCGGCGACGCCCAGTTCGCCGACCGGCCGGACACCGAGGTGGTGGCGCGCGAGGCGGAGGCGGTGCGGGAGTTCTTCGGCTTCGGCGAGGACTGGCCGACCGGAACGGTCCGCTTCGACCTGGGCGGACGGGTGCTGACGCTGATCGGCTCTCCCGGCCACCACCGCGCCTCGGTCACCGCCTACGACCCGTGGACCGGCTTCCTGCTCACCGGCGACACGGTCCTGCCGGGCCGCCTCTACGCCGAGGACTACCCGGCCTTCCTGGCCACCCTGGACCGCCTGGTCGACTTCGCCGCGGCCCACCGGGTCACCCACGTCCTCGGCTGTCACGTCGAGATGGGGCACGCCCCCGGCCACGAGTACCCGATCGGGACGCTGTACCAGCCGGACGAGCGCGCCCTGCCGTTCACGCCCGGCGAGCTGACCGTCATCCGCGACGCCGCCCGCGCCGTCGCCGACCGCCGCGGCGTGCACCGCTTCGACGACTTCGTCATCTACAACGAGCCGCGCAAGCGCGACATGATCCGCCTGCTCGTCCGCGGCAACCTCGACCAACTGCGCTACCGGCTGATCGGCTAGGGACCGCCCAGGGAGCCCGCCGCTCCGCCCCTGGGGCCAGCGACGCCGGGGGCGGGGCGGTTGCGGCGGAGCTGCGGTCAGCCCCGGCCGCGCAGTTCGCGCAGGTGCTCGGCGACGGGGGCCAGGGCCTCGTACATCGCGGCGAGCTGGTCCGCGTCGAAGCGGTCGATGAAGTGCTCGCGCACACTGCGCACATGCTGCGGGGCGATGCGGCGCATCGTCTGCCAGCCCTGCTCGGTCAGCACCGCGTAGAGGCCGCGGCGGTCGCCCGGACAGCTGTCGCGGGAGACGAGGCCGGCGGCCTCCATGCGGGTGATCTGGTGGGAGAGGCGGCTTTTCGACTGGAGGGTGGCCACCGCCAGGTCCGTCATCCGCATCCGTCGCTGCGGGGCCTCCGAAAGTTCGACCAGAATCGTATAGTCGTTGTTCGAAAGGCCGTGCGGCTGGAGCTCGCGCTCCAGCTGGTACATGAGCAGCCGGCTCACCTCGAGGTGGGCTCGCCACAGGCGCTGCTCCTCGGCGGTGAGCCATGGGGCGTCGTCCTCGTGAGCATCCTTGTGGGACTCGGCGAGGGCGGTCGGGGCGGCAGTGGTCTCCATGGGGGCGATGATACGCCGGTTAGTTGAAGATTGTACTATTCAACGATCGCCGAAGGCCCAGTCTCGGCCGCGTTCCCCTGGGGTGCCACCCGATCGAGTGGCACGGTCTGGTGGACGTTCGCCGGAGCCGACTTGAGCGAGGCCGCATGCGCCGCGGTCTCCACCTCCAGCAGCGAGGCGCCGTGCCGCTCCGCCTCGAAGGCCTTCGCCCCGCCGCGCAGGCCGAAGAGGCGCTTGGCCAGCAGGATGTAGAGGACGGCCAGCACGTTCAGCGTCAGCGTCGCGATCTTGAAGCCGCTGACCTTGTGGGTCAGCTCGTAGACCTCCAGCGGCAGGAACGCAGCTGTCGCGACCACCGTGAGGTACTCCGCCCAGCGCTTGGCCGCCCACAGGCCGAAGGCCTCGACGATCTCGATCAGCGCGTAGGCCAGCAGCGCGACCGCCGTGATCACCAGCGTGTTGTGCTTGTAGGCGAAGGTCTTCTGGATGGTGTCCACGACGGACGAGTGGTTCAGGTCGTAGTGGAAGTGGTCGGCGATCGGCTTGAACAGCGTCAGGTTGTCGTTGAAGAGCTGCTGCACCGAGGTCTGGCTGTTGCTGAACTTCCACACCGCCCAGGCCACCAGCACGATGAACACCCCGCGCACCAGCCGCTCCACCGCGAGAAAGCGCAGGATGAACAGGTCGCGCAGCGCCTTGCCGCGCGGGACGTAGGGGGCGTCCTCCGCCTTGCCGCTGCCGGACGGCTCGCCGAGAGCGAAGTCGCCGCAGCGCAGGCAGCGCCAGGCCTCGCCGACGGCGGTCCCGACGTGGAGCCGCGCGCGCAGCTCCGGCTCGGTCGGCGCGTAGGTGATGTGGCCCTTGCGGGCGCAGTGGCGGCGGTCCCAGTCCCTCTTCATGGCCCGGAGAATAGCCAAGTGCGGGGGCGAACAGGCGGTCGGTCATACTGATGCGACGAGTCGTCGCGAGATTGCGACGCTTGAGACCTTTCCGTGAGGTAGCCGTGAAGACCACCGCCGTCCACCGCCTGCGCCTGGTGTCCATGCCGGAGGGCGTCTCCTTCCTGCTGCTGCTCACCTGCTCGGTGCTGAAGCGGACGACCACGTTCAATGCCGTGATGCCGATGGGCATGCTGCACGGCATCCTCTTCATCCTCTACGCCGTCTTCGCGCTGATCGCCTGGCGCGAGCAGCGGTGGACCTTCAAGCGGTTCGCCTGGATCATGGTTCTCTCGGTGCTGCCGACCGGCGGTTTCTTCGCCGAGCGGATCCTTGGCCGCGAGGAGCGGGAGACCGCCCCCGCGATGGCGTGAGACGCCCGGTGATCAGTGGCTTAGCAAGGGGTACCGTGTCCCCGTGTCAAAGCCGCTGAGCCTCTCCTTCGATCCGATCGCCCGCGCCGACGAGCTGTGGGCGCGTCGCTGGGGCGCGGTCCCTTCGATGGCGGCGATCACCTCGGTGATGCGGGCCCACCAGATCCTGCTCGCGCAGGTCGACGCGGTCGTCAAGCCGTACAAGCTGACCTTCGCCCGCTACGAGGCCCTGGTGCTGCTCACCTTCAGCCAGGCCGGCGAGCTGCCGCTGTCCAAGATCGGCCAGCGGCTGATGGTCCACCCCACCAGCGTGACCAACACCGTCGACCGCCTGGAGGCGGCCGGCCTGGTCACCCGTCGCCCCAATCCGCTGGACGGCCGCGGCGTCCTGGCGGCGATCACCCCCAAGGGCCGTGACGTCGTCGAGCGGGCGACGCGGGACCTCATGGCGATGGACTTCGGCCTGGTCGGCTACGACGCCGAGGGCTGCAAGGAGATGTTCGAGATGCTGCGCCCGCTGCGGATAGCGGCCGGGGACTTCGAAGAGCCCGAGCCGAAGCCCGAGCAGAAGCCCGAGCCCGGAGCCGAGGCCGGGGCGGTGTGAGAGATCCACTTTTGTGGGTCTACGCTCGGTGGCTATGAACAAGTCCAACCCCCTGCTCACGGCCTACCGTGCACTGGCGTACGTGACCGGCGTGGGCCTGGTCCTGCTCTGCGTCGCCTGCGTCGCCACCTACGGCTTCGGCGCCTCCAAGACGCCGGTGATGATCATCGGCACCCTCCACGGCTGGCTCTACATGGCCTACGTCGTGGTCGCCTTCACCCTCGGCAACAAGCTCAACTGGCCGATGGGCAAGATCGCCTGGACGGTTCTGTCCGGCACGATCCCGACCGCCGTCTTCTTCGTCGAGCGCCGCGTGGTCCGCGAGATCCAGGCCGAACTCGCCGCCAAGGAGTCTGCGCCGCTCGTCAGCGCCTGAGCTGAGCTCGTTCGAGCGACTTCCGAGCGCGCCCTGGCCGAATCGACCGGGGCGCGTCTGCTTGTCGACAGATACTCGGACGTCCTAGTAAATTGAAGTAGTAGGACGTCCGAATATTTCTGCCGAGGGCGAGGGCCACCACCGATGGACGCACAGCAGACCGCAGCCGCCAGGGACCGCTGGCAGCAGCGCTACGACCGCGCCCACAAGCGCGACGCGGACTTCACCACGCTCTCCGGCGACGAGGTCGCCCCGGCCTACGGGCCCAGCGACGACCACGGCGACTATCCGGGCTTCGAGCGGATCGGCTGGCCGGGGGAGTTCCCCTACACCCGCGGCCTCTACGCCACCGGCTACCGCGGCCGCGCGTGGACGATCCGACAGTTCGCCGGCTTCGGAAACGCCGAGCAGACCAACGAGCGCTACCGGATGATCCTCGACGCCGGCGGCGGCGGGCTCTCGGTCGCCTTCGACATGCCGACGCTGATGGGTCGCGACTCCGACGACCCGCGCTCGCTGGGCGAGGTCGGCCACTGCGGCGTGGCGATCGACTCCGCCGCCGACATGGAGGTGCTGTTCCGCGGGCTGCCGCTCGCCGACGTCACCACCTCGATGACGATCTCCGGACCGGCCGTCCCGGTCTTCTGCATGTACCTCGTCGCCGCCGAGCGCCAGGGCGTCGACCCCGGCGTGCTCAACGGCACGCTGCAGACGGACATCTTCAAGGAGTACATCGCGCAGAAGGAGTGGCTCTTCTCGCCCGAGCCGCACCTGCGCCTGATCGGCGACCTGATGGAGTACTGCGCCGCCAACATCCCGGCGTACAAGCCGCTCTCGGTCTCCGGCTACCACATCCGCGAGGCCGGCTCGACGGCCGCGCAGGAGCTGGCGTTCACGCTGGCCGACGGTTTCGCCTACGTCGAGCTCGGCCTCTCGCGCGGGCTGGACGTGGACGTCTTCGCGCCCGGTCTCTCCTTCTTCTTCGACGCGCACCTCGACTTCTTCGAGGAGATCGCCAAGTTCCGCGCCGCCCGCCGGATCTGGGCCAAGCGGCTGCGCGACGTCTACGGAGCCAAGACCGAGAAGGCGCAGTGGCTGCGCTTCCACACCCAGACGGCCGGTGTCTCGCTGACCGCGCAGCAGCCGTACAACAACGTCGTCCGCACCGCGGTCGAGGCGCTCTCGGCCGTCCTGGGCGGCACCAACTCCCTGCACACCAACGCGCTGGACGAGACCCTCGCGCTGCCGAGCGAGCAGGCGGCGGAGATCGCGCTGCGGACGCAGCAGGTGCTGATGGAGGAGACCGGCGTCGCCAACGTCGCCGACCCGCTGGGCGGTTCCTGGTACGTCGAGGCGCTGACGGACCGGATCGAGGCGCAGGCGGAGGAGATCTTCCAGAAGATCCTCGACATGGGTTCGGCTGCCAAGGAGCACCCCATCGGGCCGATGACCTCCGGCATCCTGCGCGGCATCGAGAACGGCTGGTTCACCGGCGAGATCGCCGAGGCGGCCTTCCAGTACCAGGTGGCGCTGGAGAAGGGCGAGAAGCGCGTCGTCGGCGTCAACTGCCACACCGGCAGCGTCACCCCGCCGCTGGAGATTCTCCGGGTCAGCCACGAGGTCGAGCGCGAGCAGGTGCGCGAGCTCGCCGCCCGCAAGGCCGACCGCGACGAGGCGGCGGTCCAGGCCGGCCTCACCGCGATGCTGGACGCTGCGCGCACCGGCGCGAACATGGTGCCGCCGATGCTGGACGCGGTCCGCGCGGAGGCCACCCTGGGTGAGATCTGCGACGCGCTGCGCGCGGAGTGGGGCGTCTACGTGGAGCCCGCCGGCTTCTGAGCCGCCGTTCTCCTCACCGCGAACCGGGCCACGGCAGCGGGGCCGGTGCCCGGTGCCGCCACCAGCCGCGGAGCGCCAGATCGCGCGGGACAGTCCGAGTGCTTCGGCCAGGGCTGTCCCGCCGTCCTCGGTCGCCGCGTTGCGGAAGACCTCGTCCACATGCTCGAGGGTCTCGGAGAGGCGGGCCGACCGCGAACTGCCCCGCCAGGGCGCCGCGCCGGGCGTCCGGGTCGAGCGGGCCGGTGAGGAGCAGGTTGTACATCACGAGAACATCCGTTGGTCCGACGTTCCAGTCGCGTCAGGAACAGTACCAACCGGACGTGCGGCGGGGCTTGAGCGGCCGTCAGACCGTGGCGGCGCCGAGCGCGGTCAGCGGGTGGAGGAGCAGGGTGGTGAAGCGGCTGATCCATTCGGGGGTGGCCGGTTCGCCGCTGACCAGCATGCGGTGGACGACCGTGCCGGCCACCGTGTCGAAGATGATGTCGACGTCCGCCTGGGCCGCGGCCTCGCACGCGTCGGGAGGGAGTTCGCCGCGGGCCTGCGCGGCGGCGCGGCCGGCCAGGACGAGACGTTTCTGCGGATCGATGATCGCCTCGCGCACGCGCTGCCGCAGCAGCGGGTCGCGGGTCGCCTCCGCGAAGAGCGCGAGCAGCGCCGCCTGCGTCTCCGGCGCGGACAGCAGCGCGGCGAACTGGGCCACCGCGTCCTCGATGTCGGCGCGCAGGCTGCCCAGGTCCGCCATCTCCAGGCAGTCCAACTGCTCTGCCACGGCCGCGACGACGAGCTCGTTCTTCGAGGGCCAGCGCCGGTAGAGCGTCGTCTTGGCGACGCCCGCGCGAACCGCCACGTCGCCCATGGTGAGCCCGCCCCAGCCCAGTTCCGCCAGCGCCTCGCGGGTCGCCGCGAGTATCGCGCCGTCCGCGTCCGCGTTGCGTGGGCGGCCCTTGCGCGGGGCGACGCCCGCGGCTGCTGCTGCGTTCACGGCGGGCTCCTCACAGATACGGACGGCAATATGAAGACTGGGTTAACGCAGGTTACTCGCGGGTACCCGGCCTGGCAGAGAGTGCTGCGCGGAAGAGTGGCGCAGCTCACGCCTCCCTTGCTGCGCGGTCGCCCCCGCTCGATATACGCTACGACTCGTAGCGAAAGAGCGACAACCACGCTGCCGCACGGATGGGGATCCGTGCACGCTGACTTGAACGCACCCCACCCTCGCCGTCCAGCAAACCAGCCGGACTGTGAGGGTCTTGGTGCGAAGCGCCTCGCGGACGGGGGAGGATGGACCCATGCAGCCACGGAACAACATGTCCCTGCGCGGCGCGGTCGACCTCGCCGCGGTCAAGGCGGCCGCCGACGCCGCCGCCAAGGCGGAGCAGATGCGCGCCGAGCGCGCCAGAAAGGCCGAGTCGGGCGAGACGGACGCCGCGGCCGAGCCGCTGATCTTCCCCGTCACCGAGGCCGACTTCGAGGCCCAGGTCGTCCCGCTCTCCGCCGAGGTCCCGGTGCTGCTGCTGTTCTGGGCCGAGGGCTACGGCCCGGCCGAGCAGCAGGTCCCGATCATGGAGGCGCTGGCCGAGGAGTACGACGGCCGCTTCGTGCTCGCCGAGGTCGACGTCCGCACCAACCAGCGCCTCGCGCAGCAGTTGCAGCTGCGCGACCTGCCCACCGTGCTGGTCGTGGTCGCGGGCCAGCTGATCCCGCTCTTCGAGGGCCCGGCGCTGGCGGAGGAGATCCGCCCGCTGCTCGACCAGCTGATCAAGGAGGCAGCCGAGCGCTTCGGCATCGCCGGACAGCCCGGCCTGCGCAGCGGCCGCGGCGAGGCGGGCGCGTTCGACGCCGCCGTCGAGGCCCCGCAGGACCCGGCGCTCGCTCTCGCCCACGAGGCGCTGGACCGGGGCGACCTGGGCGGCGCCGTCCAGGCCTACCGCAACGTGCTCGCCGACCAGCCGGCCAACGAGGAGGCCAGGCTCGGCCTCGCCCAGGCGGAGCTGCTGCAGCGGATCGAGGGCGCCGACCCGGCCGCCGTCCGTGCCGCCGCGGCCGAACGTCCCGGCGACGCTGATGCGCAGATCGCCGCCGCGGACCTGGATCTGGTGGGCGGTCATGTCGACGACGCCTTCGGGCGCCTGGTCGACACGGTCGGCCGCACGGCGGGCGAGGAGCGCGACAAGGCGCGCACGCATCTGCTGAGCCTCTTCGAGGTCATCGGGGCAGAGGACCCGCGTGTGGTGAAGGCCCGCGGGGCGCTGGCACGCAAACTCTTCTGAAGGGTGTCATCTTTGTGAGTGTGTTGCGCCGATGTGTCGACACACCGATTGGCTTTATCAAATCTTGACATTTCGGCGAGGCGGTCACCCTGGGTGGCCGCCTTCGTCTGTTACATCCACGTTTCCTGCAGCTTGGCCCTAGCAGTCCTGTGAAGCCGGTCACGCTGAGTCAAGTGACCCCCGTTTGCGAGTCGGTTTCAGTTCATCCGCTCCTTACTCATCGGTAATGAAGTACTTGTGCAGCGGCTCCGCATGGACCACGATCAGCACGCTCGGTCCATTACCCATACCCCCGGCAGCCGGTCGGGAGCGGTCGATGGAATCCCCACCGAGCGGGGTGTCGGTCCGCCGACATCCGGAGGGCAGGGGGGTCTTCGTCCACCCAGGCGGAGCCTGTTCTCACCGCAGTCGTGCCTGCCGGCGCGACCGAGTGGTTGTCGCTCGGGGGTGCACCTGCCTCCCGAGGACGTAGTTCTTCTCCCCATCTCCGGTCGGGGGCCCCAGCGGGGCAGGCCGGGAGGTGTACGTCCGAGAAGGAGGATCTCGACCCATGTCCCAGACCTTCGGTAAGACCCGCTGGAAGCGGTTCGCCGTCGTCATGGTTCCGACTCTGGCCGCCACGGCCGCCGTCGGCATCAGCATCGCCCAGGGCGCGCTCGCCGCGTCCTTCGCCGTCTCCGGCGCGTCCTTCAAGGTCAGCGCGGGTTCGCTCGACGGCAACGGCTTCACCCAGTACGGCACCGTGGACGCGGTCGTGGACGCCAAGGGCGCCAAGACCAACCTGCCCGTCGCGGTGTCCGGCTTCACCACCGCGAACATCACCAACCTGTGCCAGTCCGTGGACGTCCCGCTCCCCTGGGGCAGCTACACCCTCCGCATCACCGCCGGTGACGCGGGTACGCCGGTCGCAGCGTCGAAGCTCTTCATCGACATGACCGACCTGAAGGCCGACTCCGCCACCTTCACCAACATCAACATCGGTGTTGCCGGCGGCGCCATCAGCAAGGGCCCGGTGGACTCCACCTCGGCCGGTCAGCCCGGCTTCGCGGGCAGCTTCGGCCAGGAGGCCGACCACGCTGTGCTGAGCAACGTCAAGCAGACGGCGTGGGCCACCTCGGCCGGCACCTTCGCGCTGTCGAACATGCACCTCAACCTCTCGTCCGGAAGCAACCCCTGCTTCTGACGCACTGAGGTTCCGGCGGGGAGGGAGCACTCTCCCTCCCCGCTCCGGGGTTTGTGCCGCGTCTCCGGCAACAACCCTCGTCTCCACCCGTCCCGTTACACCCTGGGAGCTGCCACGTGACCAGCGCGACTACGCAGGCGCAGCCCGATCCGGTCGGCGCCGCCACCAAGGCCCGCCGTTCGTTCCGCACCTGGCGCCGGACGCGCCCGTTCTGGGGCGGCCTGCTGGTCCTCCTCGCCGCGGGGCCGATCCTCTACTTCCCTTACGCCACCCTGAATGTGGGCGCGCTGCGGATCCAGATGGCGACCACGGCGGGCGCAGGCTCGGCCGTGATCGGCCTGCTGCTGATCGCCCTCGGCATCTCGTGCTGGTTCCAGCCGCTGATCCGGGTGTTCGCGGGCATCGCGTCGATCGTGCTGAGCCTGGTCTCGCTGCCGGTGTCCAACTTCGGCGGCTTCGGCATGGGCCTGTTCCTCGGCATCATCGGCGGCGCGCTGGTCTGCTCCTGGGCACCGCTCAAGGAGGAGCCGCTGGAGACGGAGGAGCAGTTCGAAGCCGCCGCCGCGCAGGTGGCCCAGTCGGTCGCCACCCGACCGGCGCACGTTCCGCCCGCGGAAGCGGACACCGAAGTGGTTCTTCCGTCACAGCAGGCCGCCGAGGCCGAGACGGCGCCGCATCCCACGGCAGCGCCGGAGCCGCAGGAGGAGAGCAAGAGTGTCGAGTGAGAACGAGCAGCCGCCGCGCCGCACCGTCGGTCGCCACGCTGCTCCCCGCGTCACCGTACGCGGTCGCATCAAGCGGCCGGTCGGTCGCGCCATCGCGCTGACGGCCATGCCGACTGCCCTGCTGATGGGCACGCTCGCGCCGAAGCTGGCCTTCGCCGCGGACGCCAAGGCGAAGGTCGCGCCGAACTCGGTTCCGGCCACGTCGGCATCGACCGGCGGCGCCTGCTCCAAGGGTGCCCCCGGTACCGGGACCGGCGCCGTCACGGCCACGCCGACGACCGGCAAGACCGGCACGGCGGGCAAGACCGGAACGGCCGGCCAGTCTGCCTCCTCCGGCTCGGGCGCGGCCGCGTCCACCTCGAACGGGTCCGGAACGCCGCTGAGCACCACGACGGTGCCGAAGCAGCGCGTCTCGGCCCCCACGACGGGCAGCGGCAGTGGCAGTGGTTCCGGTACGGGCTCGGGTTCCGGCGGTTCGGCGAGCACGCCCGCGCCGGCCCCCTCGTCCAGCCCGACCACGTCGGCTCCGACGGACCCGGTCACCGGGATCCTGAACGGCCTCGGCGGCCTGCTGGGCATCGGCAACCACGCCGTCCCCGCGGGCAAGGGCACGGTTGCCACGCCGTCCGCGTCCGCTTCCCCGTCGGCCTCCTCGACGTCGAAGTCGCACGCGACGGCTCAGCGGGTCGCCGCGGCCGCGACGCCCTCGGTCCAGCCGACCGCGACCCCGGCCCCGTCGAAGGCCGCGACCACCCCCACGGCCACCGCCACGCCGACCCCCAAGTCGACGGGCTCGGCACCGACCGGCGGGGCGGGAACGGGCAGCGGTACGGGCTCGGGCACCGGCGCGACCAACACGAACCCGAGCAAGCTCTGCGACATCAGCCACCTCGCCGCGCCGCTGGACACCTCGATCACCTCGCAGCTCGCGGCCGGCACGATGCCGGTCGAGCCGTGGACGCTCAAGTCCAGCGACCTGAAGCTGATCAACAGCGTGTTCCACGGTGTCGTCACCATCCAGATGGCGGACGGCAGCACCGAGCGGGTGCTGAAGTTCACCGCTGAGGCGGTCAACATCGGCGACCTGGACATGTCCGCCAACCAGCGCGGCCAGGAGGTCCACGTCAAGGGCGGCCCCGGCACCACGTCGACGATGCGCGGCGGCACGGTGACGATGTACGTCAAGGAGCTCAAGGGCACGCTGCTGGCCGCCGAGGGCATCCCGCTGAGCCTGCTCAACGTCAACCTGGACCTGACGCCCGACACGCTGCCGCAGTGGCTCTACAACCTCATCGGCGCGATCCCGATCCCGCTGACGCTGGAGCTGGGCAATGTGACGGCGATTCAGCAGGGCCAGTTCGGCGGAAACCTGACGATCCCGGGCATGCACCTGTACTACACCCCGCTCGGGCAGTAGCACCCGTTTCGGAGACCCTCCCTCGCGCCCCTCGGGGCGGGGGAGGGTTTCCTGCGTCCGGGCCGCTCGTTGGACCCGTCGTGAGCCACGCGATATCCCGCCTCCTCGTGCCCGCGTACTTCCACCCCGACGTCGAGCCCGCGTCCTGGGACGCGCTGCTGGACGCCGCGCCCGCGCTCGCCGCCGTCGTGATCAACCCCGACAGCGGCGTCGGCCCCACACCCGACGCGGCCTACGCCGCCGTCGCGGCGCGCCTGCAGGCCGCAGGCGCACGGGTGCTGGGCTACGTCGACACGGACTACGCCCGCCGCCCGCACCACGAGGTCGTCGCCGAGCTGGAGACCTACCGCGCCTGGTACGGCGTGGACGGCGTCTTCTTCGACCAGACCCCGGCTTCCTCCGACGCCCTGCCCCACTACTGTCGCCTGGTCGTCGCCGCCCGCTCCCTCGACGCTTGCTGGGTGGTGCTCAATCCGGGCTGTCGGCCCCACCCGGCCTACCTCGACCTCGCCGACCTCGTGGTCACCTTCGAGGGCGACTGGTCCACCTATCAGGGGCAGGGCCACTCTCCCGACGCGGGCTGCCACCTCGTCTACTCCGCCCCGCCCGGCGCCACCGCCCACGGCTATGCGACCCCCGGCGAACTGCCCAATCCCTGGGCTGTCCTGGGAACGCTGACGGCCCCCCGGCGCGAGGAGCGCCGAGGGGCCGTCAAGAGCTGAACCGCGGGCGTCAGTCGCCGGCGCCCAGGTGGTGGACGCGGACCATGTTGGTGGTGCCGACGATGCCGGGCGGGGAGCCGGCGGTGACGATGATGGTCTCGCCCTTGCCGTACTTGCCCTGGGCCAGGATGGCGGTGTCGACCTGCTCGACCATGGCGTCGGTGTTCTCCGCCTGCGGGAGGACGAAGGTCTCCACGCCCCAGCTGAGGGTGAGCTGGTTGCGGGTGGACATGTCCGGGGTGAAGGCGAGGACCGGGATGGGCGAGCGGTAGCGGGACAGGCGGCGGGCGGTGTCACCGGACTTGGTGAACGCCACCAGCGCCTTGGCGTTGAGGAAGTCGCCCAGCTCGCAGGCCGCACGGGCGATCGAACCGCCCTGGGTGCGGGGCTTGCGGCCCGGGTTCAGCGGCTGCAGGCCCTGCGAGAGCAGCTCCTGCTCGGCCGCCTCGACGATCCGCGACATGGTCTGCACGGTCTCGATCGGATACTTGCCGACCGAGGACTCCGCCGACAGCATGACCGCGTCCGCGCCGTCCAGGATCGCGTTGGCGACGTCGGACGCCTCGGCGCGGGTCGGGCGGGAGGCCGTGATCATCGACTCCATCATCTGGGTGGCCACGATGACCGGCTTCGCGTTCCGGCGGCAGAGGGTGACCAGGCGCTTCTGCACCAGCGGCACCCGCTCCAGCGGATATTCGACGGCCAGGTCGCCACGGGCGACCATGACCGCGTCGAAGGCCATGACGATCTCTTCCATGGCGTCGACGGCCTGCGGCTTCTCGATCTTGGCGATGACCGGGACGCGGCGCCCGACCTCGTCCATGACCTTGTGCACGTCCTCGATGTCGGCGGCGTTCCGCACGAAGGAGAGGGCGACCATGTCGACGCCCATCGCCAGCGAGAAGCGCAGGTCGTCCTTGTCCTTCTCGGAGAGCGCGGGGACGTTGACGGCCGTACCGGGCAGGTTGATGCCCTTGTTGTTGGAGAGCACACCGCCCTCGACGACGCGGGTCACCACGCGGGGGCCGTCGACGCTGACGACCTCCAGGGCGACGACGCCGTCGTTGATGAGGACCGGGTCGCCCGGCTTCACATCGCCCGGCAGACCCTTGTAGGTCGTGCCGCAGATGTGCTGGTCACCGGGGACGTCCTCGGTGGTGATGGTGAAGGTGTCGCCGTTCTCGACGGTGACCGGACCGTTGGCGAAGGTGGCCAGACGGATCTTGGGCCCCTGCAGGTCGGCGAGGACACCCACGGCGCGGCCGGCGGCGTCGGCGGCCGCGCGGACATTGGCGTAACGCTGCTCGTGTTCGGCGTGGGTGCCGTGGCTCATATTAAGACGGGCGACGTTCATGCCGGCTTCGATCAGCGATTTCAGCTGTTCGAATCCGTCCGTCGCGGGACCCAGGGTACAAACGATCTTGGCTCGGCGCATATGGCTCATCTTATCGGCTCACCTTTCGAGCGCATTCCGCGCATTCCGCGCTATTCGTGCAAATCAGCCCGCGGTCCGACGCACCACGGCGAAGGTCTGCTGAGCGATTTCCAGTTCTTCGTCCGTGGGCACCACCGCGACGGCGACGCGGGAGGAGTCCGCGGAGATCAGCCGCGGCGTACTGCCGCGCACCGCGTTGCGCACCGAGTCCAGCTCGATGCCCAGGGCTTCCAGGCCCGTCAGCGCGGCCTCCCGGACCGCCGCCGAGTTCTCGCCCACCCCGGCGGTGAACGCGATGGCGTCCACGCGGCCCAGTACCGCGTAGTAGGCGCCGACGTATTTCCGCAGCCGGTGGATGTAGATGTCGAAGGCCAGTCGCGCCTCCGCGTCGCCCTCGCCCATCCGGCGGCCGATTTCGCGCATGTCGTTGTCGCCGCAGAGCCCGATCAGGCCGCTGCGGCGATTGAGCAGCGTGTCGATCTCGTCGACGCTCATTCCGCCGACCCGGTGCAGGTGCAGCAGGATCGCCGGGTCCAGATCGCCCGAGCGGGTGCCCATGACCAGGCCCTCCAACGGGGTCAGGCCCATGGAGGTGTCCACGCAGCGGCCGCCCGCGACGGCGGAGGCGCTGGCGCCGTTGCCCAGGTGCAGCACGATCACGTTGACCGCCTCGGGCGACTTGCCGAGCAGCTCGGCGGTGCGCCGCGAGACGTACTGGTGGGACGTGCCGTGGAAGCCGTAACGGCGCACCTGGTGCGCGTCGGCGGTCGCCTTGTCGATGGCGTAGCGGGCGGCGAACTCCGGCATGGTCGCGTGGAACGCGGTGTCGAAGACGGCCACCTGGGGGAGGTCGGGACGCAGCTTGCGGGCGACCTCGATGCCGGTGATGTTGGCCGGGTTGTGCAGCGGCGCGAGCGGGATCAGCTCGCGCAGGCCGTCGACGACCTCGTCCGTCAGCAGCGTCGGCTCGGTGAAGCGGGTGCCGCCGTGGACGGCGCGGTGGCCGATCGCGGCGAGCTGGTGCGAGTCCAGGCCCATGCCGTCGGCGGCCAGCTGGTCGGCGACCGCGCCGAGGGCGGCGCCGTGGTCGGGGAAGGGCTCGTAGCGGTCGCGTTCGGGGCCGCGGCCGGGCTCGTGCTTGATCCGGCCCTGGCTCTCGCCGATCCGCTCGACCAGTCCCGAGGCCAGGCGGGCGCCGTCGGCCATGTCGATGAGCTGGTACTTCACCGACGAGGAGCCGGAGTTGAGCACCAGGACCCGGGTCGCCTCGCTCACTGGGCCGTCTCCTTCTGCTGCTGGGCCGCCTGAGCTGCCTGGGCGGCGGCCTGTTGGGCCTGGATGGCGGTGATGGCCACGGTGTTCACGATGTCCTGTACCAGCGCGCCGCGCGACAGGTCGTTCACCGGCTTGCGCAGCCCCTGCAGCACGGGGCCGACGGCCACGGCCCCGGCCGAGCGCTGGACCGCTTTGTAGGTGTTGTTGCCGGTGTTCAGGTCCGGGAAGATCAGCACCGTCGCCTGGCCGGCCACCTCGGAGTTCGGCAGCTTGGTCGCCGCGACGGAGGGCTCGACGGCCGCGTCGTACTGGATCGGGCCCTCGACCAGCAGGTCCGGGCGCAGCTCGCGGACCAGCTCGGTGGCCTTGCGGACCTTGTCCACGTCCACGCCGCTGCCGGAGGTGCCGGTCGAGTAGGAGAGCAGCGCGATACGCGGCGTGACGCCGAAGCGGGCGGCGGTCTCGGCCGACTGGATGGCGATGTCGGCCAGCTGCTCGGCGTCCGGGTCCGGGTTGACCGCGCAGTCGCCGTAGACGAGCACCCGGTCGGCCAGGCACATGAAGAAGACCGAGGAGACGATCTTCGCGTCCGGGGAGGTCTTGATGACCTCGAACGCGGGCCGGATCGTCGCGGCGGTGGAGTGCACCGCGCCGCTGACCATGCCGTCGGCGAGGCCCTCCTGGACCATCAGAGTGCCGAAGTAGGAGACGTCGGTGACCACGTCGGCGGCCAGCTCGACGGTCATGCCCTTGTGCTTGCGGAACTCGGCGTAGACCTCGGAGAAGCGGTCGCGCAGCGGGGAGCTGACCGGGTCGATGATCCGCGCCTGGGCTCGGCCCTCGGCGGGCTCGGCGTCGAAGGAAATGTTCAGGCCCAGCTCGGCGACCTTGCGGCGGACCGCGTCCTCGCTGCCGAGCAGCGTCAGGTGGCAGACGTTCCGGCGCAGTAGCACCTCCGCCGCGCGCAGCACCCGCTCCTCCGCGCCCTCGGGCAGCACGATCTCCCTCAGGGCGGCGCCCCGGGCGCGCTCCAGCAGCTCGTGCTCGAACATCATCGGGGTCACCCGCTCGGACCGGCTCAGTTCGATCCGGTCGGTCAACTCGGCGGAGTCGACGTGCAGTTCGAACAGGCCAAGGGCGGTCTCCGCCTTACGCGGGCTCGCGGCGGTGAGCCGGCCCTCCAGCGTGGAGAGGTCCATGGCCGTCGGGTAGCTGCCCTCGTGCACGGAGAGCACGGGCGTGCCGGGGGCGAGCCTGGCGGCCAGGTTCATCACGTTGGCGCCGGGGGTCTCGCCCAGCGTCATCAGCACCCCGGAGATCGGCGGCGCGCCGGCCGCGTGCGCGGCGAGCGCACCGATCAGCAGGTCGGCGCGGTCGCCGGGGGTGATCACCAGGCAGCCGTCGGAGAGCGCGTTGAGGAAGTTCGGCAGCATGGCGCCGCCGAAGACGAACCTCCGCACGTCGCGGGCGAGGCCCGCGGCGTCGCCGAGCAGCACCTCGGCGTGGGTCGCTTCGACCACCTGGGTGACGGTGGGCGCGGAGAGCGCGGGATCGTCGGGTATCACGTAGCAGGGCACGTCGGGTTTGCTCGCGAGCCGCCGGGCGACGGTCTGTTTGTCGCTCCCCGCGACCCGGTTGGCGATCATCGCGAGGACGCTGCAGCCGAGGTCGGTGTAGGAGCGGTGGGCGTTGCGGACCTCGTTGACGACGGTGTCCGCGCTCTCGCGGTGCCCGCCGACGACGGCGAGCACCCCGGCGCCGAACTCGTTCGCGAGGCGCGCGTTGAGCGCGAGCTCGTCGGGGATGTTGGTGGCGGCGTAGTCGGTGCCGAGAACGAGCACGGCCTCGCAGTCGCGCTCGACCGCGCGGAAGCGGTCCACGAGGAGACTGACGAGCTCGTCCTGGCCCCGCTCGGCCTGCAGCGCGGCGGCCTCGTCGTAGCTCAGCCCGTATGTGGCCTCCGGCGGGAGCTCGATCCGGTAGCGCCCGCGCAGCAGTTCGACGACGTGGTCGGTGGGCGGGTGGAGCAGCGGCCGGAAGATGCCGACGCGGTCGACGTGCCGGGTGAGCAGCTCCATGACACCCAGTTCGACGGCCTGCCGACCGTCTCCTCTGCCGATCCCGGTCACGTAGACACTGCGGGCCACCGAGGCACTCCGTTCGAGTCACTGATTGAAGGTTCGAGCGGCTTCGAGACTACCTTCGCATTTCGGACAGCGTCGCGCCCGGGTGACAACTGGTGACGAAGGTCCCGCGGACCTCAGGGGCGCGGGGAACTGCGCGACAAGCCACTGAGGTGGTGTGTCCCCGAACGTGCAGGGCCATCCGCTCGTCAGTGGTTGTTCGGGCAGTTCCCCGCGCCCCTGGATAGTGCAACCGCGCCGTGTGTCGAAGGTTCACCCGCCGAGCTGGGCTCGCCAGTGCTGGAAGAGCGCCATCGGGTCGCCGCAGTAGACCCAGGGGACCCGCGCCGGGCGGTCGCCCAGTTGGACGAAGATCTCTTTGGCCTCGGTCAGCAGGCCGGCGAAGACCAGGCCGTGCAGCAGGAGGTTGAGGTCCGCGACGTCCTGCGCGTACTCGATGCCTGAGCGGTGGCCGATCCACTGCCGCATCGTCGTGCCCAGCGCCTGCACCGCCACCTCGTGTGTCCAGTGGTACGTCAGCCCCACCGCCGTCTCGCCCTCCGCCTGCGTCCGCTGGCGAAAGTGCTCCGCGCGAGCGGCCTGCGTCAGCGCGGCGAGCGGCGAGCCGGGAGGGGCGAAGGCCGCGCTGTCGCGGGCGAAGTTGTACATCTCGCCGTGGCTGCCGTGCCAGCGCGCGGACAGGTGTCGGAGCACCTGGTGGTGGCCCTCGCGGTTGAACTGGTCACGGGCCTGGAGCTCGCGCCACCAGTGCCAGACATGGGGATGACCCTGGCCGTAGAGGCGGGCCAGGGTCATCAGTGACACCCACGGAACCGGGTCGGCCGGGTGCCGTTCGGACGCCTGTAGGCAGATCCGGGCGACGCGGTCCAACTCGCGGCGGTCGAGGGCGTCCTGCGTCGGCGGCGGGGTCCCGTTCTGGTTGTTCGACTCGGCGACGGCGGAGAAGACCCGCTGCACCTCCGTCTCGGCGCGCAGGACCAGCGCGTCGGGGTTGTTGGGCTCGGCCATCTGCCAGGTCTCGACGGTGCGTGCGGAGGCCGCCGTGTCCGCGAGCAGACGCATCCGGTGCGTGCGACGGTCCCAGTCGCGGCCGGTGTCGCGCAGCAGATCGCGCGCGCCCTGCCAGCGGCCCACGATCAGGTCCTGCCGTGCCGTGGCGAGCTCGCGGTCGCCGTAGGTCGGGTCGAACTGCGGTGCGGTCGTGCGACGACGTGATGGTCTGGCCATGGCGGAGGCCCCCCTGGGCTCGGCTGGGCTGTGCTCGGACGGGGTGGAGGCGGAACGCCGACAACCGGCAGTCGGGTGACTGCCGGTCGTCGTGCTCATTGAATTGTTGAGCGTAGTGCGGGAGTTACAGATCGGTGGCCATACCGCCGCCGCTGCCGCTGGTGGTCTTCGCCAGGGCCGATCCGCCGAACTCGGCGTCGACGGCCTGCGCGAGGGCCGCGTCCAGGCGAGCCGGCGGGTTGGTGTAGAACTCGCTGCCCTTGATCCAGTAGATCGCCAGCGGGATGATCCCGAGCGCCAGCGCGCCCAGTCCGATGAGCAGCACCTTCGTGTCCAGGCTCTTGCAGTTCTCGACGAACAGGAAGGCCATGAACAGCGCGCCCGCGCCCGGCCAGAGGCCGACGAAGATCGCGTTGGACACCGACTTGAAGACGACCTTGCGGTAGGCGACCACGACGGCGATGCCCGCCAGCGCGTAGTACACGCAGATCTGCAGACCGATCGCGAGCACCGCGTCCTGCAGGATGGTGTTGACCGAGCCGATCTGGCTGGAGGCCAGGAACAGGCCGAGCGAGATGGCGACGATGACGCCGATCGCGACGTACGGCGTCTGCCACTTCGGGTGGGTGCGACCGAAGGCGGCGGGGAGAGTCTTGTCGCGGCCCATGGCGAAGAGCGAGCGGCTGATCTGGATCAGCGTGGTCTCGAGCGTGGCGATGGTGGAGAGCACCACGGCCAGCACCATGATCTTGCCGCCCGCGCCGGGCATGATGATCTCGCCGAGGTCGCTCAGGAAGGTGCCGCCGCTGATCTGCTTGTCCGTCACGTTCATGTTGAGCGCGATGGTGAAGACCTCGAAGATCGCGAAGACCACGGCCACGCCGAGCAGGCCGCCGAGGCCGGAGTTCCGCTTGGAGTCGGTGGTCTCCTCGCTCAGGTTGGCGGTGACGTCCCAGCCCCAGAAGTAGAAGCCGGCGACCAGGGCCGAGGTGGCGAAGCCGGCGACGCCGCCGAAGTGGCCGAAGCCCCACAGGTAGGAGAGGTGGAAGCTGACGCCGGGGCGGTGGTGGAACAGCGCCAGGATGCCGAAGACCGCGAGGATCGCGATCTCGATACCCGTCATGATCCACTGCGCGTGCGCGGTGATCCTCGCGCCCAGCAGCACCAGCAGCGCCATCACCAGGAAGACGAAGGCGCCGACGCCGATCGCGGCCCAGGTGTTGGCGGCCAGGCTGTCGGAGAAGAGCGAGAGCGTGTACTGCCCGGCAGGCAGCGAGCCGGCGACCATGAAGATCAGGGCGGAGACCACGAGCGACCAGCCGGCCGCGAAACCGAGCGACGGGTGCAGCGCCCGACCGACCCAGGAGTAGCTGGCCCCGGCGTTGACGTCGAGACGTCCGAGATAGTTGAACGCCCAGGCGATGCCGAGCATCGGTATCGCACACCACAGCAGCGCGGCCGGGCTGAACAGGCCGGCGGCCGCGATCAGCGCGGCGGAACTCGCGGCGAGCGAGTATGCCGGAGCGCTGCCGGCGATGGCCATCACAATGGTGTCGAAGGTGCCGAGGACGTTGGCCTTGAGGCCGCCTCTTGTCTCGGCCGGGGTGTAGTCGCTCAAGGGGGAGACCTCTCCTCCGCGAGCCGAGGGGGCGTGGGGGGCAGGACCTCGGATCACGGTGCGTGGGAACGGCGGTGCGGTGCGGCGCGCGCGGGGGGAACGTGGACCGCACTCAAGCAGGTGGGATCGCAAGCTGGGCAACAGTCATGTGTCGCATGTGTTTCCGGAGGCGGGATCGCCGCTCGGACACCCCTGGTGCCAGTGCGTGCCACATGGTGCCGTTTGGCGCATGGGGCTGGCAATGCTTTGGCGGATTTCGTTTATGTTGCTTCCAGAATTGCGGATTCAGTGGCATGATCGCCGAATCGGAACGAATATCGTTGTGTATGGAAGTGGAACATGACTGAACTCGTGGTTACGGAACGGACTCGCCACCGTCGGATGCGCGAAAACGCAAGCATCAGCCGGGCGGATCTGGACGCGGTACTGGCGGCAGGGTTCATCTGCCACCTGGGCGTCGTGGTCGATGGCACGCCGATGGTCGTGCCGACGGTCTACGGCGCGACGGCGGACACGCTCTACTTCCACGGCTCGGTCGCGAGCCGCAGCCTGAGCCAGGATCCGGCGGCGGAGGTGTGCGTGACGGTCACTCACGTGGACGGGCTGGTGCTGGCCCGCTCGGTCTTCGAGCACGGCGTGAACTACCGCTGCGCGATGATCTACGGCGTGCCGGAGGTCCTGACGGACGAGGAGAAGCTCGAAGGCTTGCGCGTGCTGTCGGAGCAGTCCGCGCCGGGCCAGTGGGGGTACGCGCGCAAGCCCAACCGCAAAGAGCTGGCCGCGACGGCGCTGTTGGCTCTCCGCCTGGACGAGACCTCCGTCAAGATCTCGTCCGGCCCGCCGGAGGACGGCGACGGGCCGGACGGCGAGCTGGGGCTGTGGGCTGGCAACGTCCCGATGCGGGTGGTCTACGACGCGCCGGTCCCGGCGCCGGACCTGGCGCCTGGGATTGGGATGCCTACTCACATTGGAGCACTTGCATCCACCTGAGGGGCGCGAGGAACTGCGCGACAAGCCACTGAGGTGGTGGGTCCCCGATCGCGCAGGGCCATCCGCTCGTCAGTGGTTACTCGCGCAGTTCCTCGCGCCCCTGCCGAGCTACAGGCCCCAGTTCGTCTTGAGGTTCGCGAGGGCTTCGTGGAATGCCGGGAAGGTCTTCTTCACGCAGCCCGGGTCGTCCAGGGTGATCCCCGCCGCCCGCAGACCCGTGACGCTGAACGACATGGCGATCCGGTGATCGCCGTGGCAGGCGATCTCGACCGGGCCGGTCGGCTGCGCGGGGTGGATCTCGATCCAGTCGCGGCCCGTCGTCACCGGGACGCCCAGCGCGGCGAGGCTCTGCTCGCACGCCGCCAGGCGGTCGCACTCCTTGATGCGGGTGTTGTAGACGTCCTCGACGCGGACCGGGCCGTCCGCGAAGGGGGCGATCGCCGCCAGCGTGGGGACGGTGTCGGAGATGTCGCGCATGTTCACGGTGATCCCGCGCAGGCGGCCCGTGCCGGTGACGGTCGTGGCCTCCGGGGTGATCGAGACGTCCGCGCCCATCGCGCCGAGCACCTCGGCGAAGCGGAGGTCGCCCTGGAGGGAGTCGCTGCCCAGGCCGGGAACGGTGACCGTGTTGCCGGTCAGGGCCGCCGCCGCGAAGACGTAGCTGGCCGTCGAGGCGTCCGGCTCGATCAGGTAGTCCACCGCGCGGTACGGCACGGGCGGGACGACGAAGGTGTCGCCCTCGCGGTGGGCCGGGTTGCCGAAGCGGTTCATCATCGCGAGCGTGATCTCGACGTACGGGACCGAGACCAGGTCGGTGACCGTGATCCGCAGGCCCTCCTGCGTCAGCGGGCCGGTCAGCAGCAGTGCGGTGAGGAACTGCGAGGAGAGCCCCGCGTCCAGGGTGATCGCGCCGCCCTTGATGCCGGCGGCCTCGATCCGCAGCGGGTGGTGGCCCTCCTGGTCCTCGTGGACGAGGTCCACGCCCAGCTCGCGCAGCGCCTGCGTCAGCGGGCCGAGCGGGCGGCGTCGCATCTGCGCGGAGGCGTCGAAGCGGAAGCTGCCGTGGCCGGCCGCGGCCAGCGCGGGCAGGAAGCGGGCGGTGGTCGCGCCGTCGCGGCAGAAGACGTCCGCCGAGGCGACGCCCGGACCGGCCGGGCGGCCCTCGATGGTCCAGGCCCCCGGTTGCCGGTCGACCGCGTAGCCAAGGCTGATCAGTCCCTCGGCGAAGCCCTCGGAGTCGTCCGAGAGCAGCGGTTGCCGCAGCGTGGTGACGCCTTCGGCGGCCGCCGCGAGGAAGAGCGCGCGGGCGGTGATCGACTTGGAACCGGGGATCTGGACGACCGTCATGCTGGCGAGGATACGGGCTCGGCCAGGGCCTACGCCGGGCTCAACCAGATGGTGGAAAGCGGCGGCAGCACCAGCTCGGCGCTGGTGTCCCGGCCGTTCCACGGCACCGGCTCGGCCTTGACCGGATCCGGGTTGCCGACGCCGCCGCCGCCGTAGACGAGAGTGTCGGTGTTGAGGATCTCCAGCCAGCGCGCGTCGCGGACGTCCGCCCGGACCGTCGGCAGTCCGACCCGGTAGTCGTGCCGGACCACCGGCGACAGGTTGCTGACGCAGACCATCGGACGGCCCTGGCGGTCGAAGCGGATGAAGGAGAAGACGTTGTCCTCCGCCGCGCCGCCGTCCAGCCAGGCGAAGCCGGCCGGAGCGGAGTCCTGCTGCCACAGCGCCGGGGTGTCGAGGTAGAGCCGGTTCAGATCGCGGACCAGGTCACGGACGCCCGCGTGCTCGGCGTGCGCGGGCCAGCCCTCGTCCAGCACCCACCACTGCGGGCCGCTCTCGTGGTCCCACTCCGCGCCCTGGGCGAACTCCTGGCCCATGAACAGCAGCTGCTTGCCCGGATGGGCCCACATGAAGCCGAGGTAGGCGCGCTCGTTGGCGCGCTGCTGCCACCAGTCGCCGGGCATCTTGCTGACCAGCGAGCGCTTGCCGTGCACGACCTCGTCGTGGGAGATCGGCAGCACGTAGTTCTCGCTGTACGCGTAGACCATCGAGAAGGTCATCTCGTTGTGGTGGTACTTGCGGTGCACCGGCTCGTGGCTCATGTAGACGAGCGAGTCGTGCATCCAGCCCATGTTCCACTTCAGTCCGAAGCCCAGACCGCCGTGGTCAGTGGGCGCGGTGACGCCGGTCCAGGCGGTGGACTCCTCGGCGATGGTCACGATGCCGGGGCAGCGCCGGTAGACGGTCGCGTTCATCTCCTGGAGGAACCGGACGGCGTCCCAGTTCTCGCGCCCGCCGTGCTCGTTGGGCGTCCAGTCGCCGTGCTCACGCGAGTAGTCCAGGTACAGCATCGAGGCGACCGCGTCCACACGCAGCCCGTCGACGTGGAACTCCTCGCCCCAGAAGACCGCGTTGGCGACCAGGAAGTTGCGCACCTCGGTGCGGCCGTAGTCGAACTCCAGCGTGCCCCAGTCCGGGTGCTCGGCGCGGCGCGGGTCCGCCGGTTCGTAGAGCGGCTCGCCGTCGAAGCGGGCCAGGCCGAAGTCGTCCTTGGGGAAGTGCGCGGGCACCCAGTCCACGATCACGCCGAGCCCGGCCTGGTGCAGCGCGTCCACCAGGAAGCGGAAGTCGTCGGGGGAGCCGAGCCGGGAGGTCGGCGCGTAGAAGCCCGTGACCTGGTAGCCCCAGGAGCCGCCGAAGGGGTGCTCCATCACCGGCATCAACTCGACGTGGGTGAAGCCGAGGTCGCGGACGTAGGCCGGCAGCTCCTCCGCAAGCTCCCGGTACGTCAGGCCGGGCCGCCACGACGCCAGATGCACCTCGTAGATGCTGAGCGGCGCCTCGTGGTGCGGGAGCCGGCCGCGCGAGGCCATCCACTCGGCGTCGTTCCAGCGGTAGTGGGAGGCGTGCACGACGGACGCGGTGGCCGGCGGGATCTCGGTCGCGCGGGCCAGCGGGTCGGCCTTCTGCACCATCCGGCCGTCGCGGGTGGCGATCTCGTACTTGTAGCGGGTGCCCTCGCTGATGCCGGGCACGAACAGCTCCCACACGCCGCTCGCGCCGAGCGAGCGCATCGGATGCGCCGCGCCGTTCCAGCCGTTGAAGTCCCCGACCAGCCGGACGCCCGACGCGTTCGGAGCCCAGAGCGCGAACGAGGTGCCGACCGTGCCCTGGACCACGCACGGGTGCGAGCCGAGCGCCTGCCACAGCTGCTCGTGCCGCCCCTCGCCGATCAGGTGCAGGTCGGTCTCGCCGAGTGTGGGCAGGAAGCGGTAGCCGTCCTCCTGCTCGTACACCGTGCCGGCGTAGGTCACCTGGAGCAGGTAGCCCTCGGTGACCGAGCCTTTGGGCAGCAGGCCGGTGAAGAGTCCGTCCTGCTGGTGGGTCAGCTCGTGGCGGGTCACCCCCGTGTCCACGACCACCCGTTCGGCCAGCGGCCGTAGCACGCGGACCGCGGTGCCGTCCACCGTGTCATGGGCTCCCAGCAGTCCGTGCGGATCGTGATGCCAGCCGCCGACCAGGCGCTCCACCTCCCCGGGCGCGAGCGGGGCCTCCGGCGTGCGCGGGGACGCGTCCGCGAGCTCGGGCTCCTGGGCGCCGGTGGGCTCGGCCAGGGCCGGGCCCGGGCCGGAGGTCGGGGCGAGAAAGGTGTCGGGTACGTCGAACGTGGTCACGATCTATGCCTCCCGTGGGGTCGTGGGTGCCGCGGGCTGGGGTGCTGCGGACAGGGGTGCCACGTATGGGGGTGTCGTCGCCGTGAGCGGTGTCAGCGGTGACGGCGGCGTCGCGGCGAGGCGGGCGCAGGCGGCGAGCGGGATGCCGACCCAGTCCGGACGGTGACGGGCCTCGTAGACCACCTCGTAGACCGCCTTGTCGGTCTCGAAGGCGCGCAGCAGCACCGGGTCCAGCGTCGGGTCCGGTGCGCCGGTCGCCGCGTAGCCGGCGCAGAAGGCCTCGCGGTTGCGGGCCGCCCAGGCGGCGGTGGTGGCCGGGTCGGCGAGGCGGGCGTGTGCGGCGGCGTAGTCGAAGGAGCGAAGCATCGCCGCCACGTCGCGGACGGCGGGCTGCGGGCGGCGGCGTTCCTCCAGTGACTTGGCCGGCTCGCCCTCGAAGTCGAGCAGCACCCAGCCCCTGGCGCTGCGCATGACCTGGCCCAGGTGCAGGTCCCCGTGGACCCGTTGGGCCCGCAGCCGCAGCCCGGTCCGCGCGGAGCCGGCGAGGTCGCGGAAGATCTGCCGCAGCGCCGCCCGGTGCTGCCCGAGCGCGGGGACGGCGAGGCAGGCGGCGTCCAGGCGCAGTGCCATCTGCTCGGCCATGGCCTCGATCTCGCCGCGCCGCAGCACCGAGACCGGCAGGCTGCGGGCGAGCGCGAGGTGGACGTCGGCGGTGGCCCGGCCGAGGAGAAACGACTCTGCGGCGAAGTTGCCGACCCGGGAGGGGTCGGCGTCCAGCAGGTGGATCTGACGCAGGGCCAGCTCCCAGCCGTCCTCGGCGTCACGCAGGAAGTGCTGCAGCATGCCGAGGGTGGCCGGGGCCTGGTCGGGGAGGTCCGGCAGCTCGGCCTCGAACCAGGCGAGCGGGGCCGGGATCCGGCTGCTGCCGGCCCGGCCGAGGGCCAGCGAGAGCTCCAGATCCGGGTTGAGCCCTGGGCTGACCCGCCGGAACAGCTTGAGGATGGCGGCCTCGGCCGGGCTGCCGCCGTCGTAGATGATCGAGGTGTTGCTCTGCTCGGCCGTGCCGACCCGGCCGGCGGCGGAGGCGGGCACGCGTTCGCCGAGCGCTCCGAAGCGCAGCGGACCGAGCCGCTGCGGGGAGCTGAGCAGTGCGAGCAGCCGACGTGTCAGTGCCGGGTCGTAGGCTGCGTCGTAGGTGACCAGGCCGTCGTGCGGCCCGCTGGTGATCCGGCCGATCACCGCGTCCTTGCTGCGCAGGCCGGGCAGCCCGTCGGGGTGGGCCCCGAGCAGCAGCTGGTAGATGTCGCTGGTGGGCGCGCCGCCGCTGGAGTTGCGCTGGTCCACGCGGAGCAGTAGGTGCAGCAGCGTGCCGGTGGCGCGGGCCAGCCCGGTCGGACCGGGCAGCGGGGTGACGGTCACCGGCGTGATCGCCGCGATGGGGTGGCCCTTGCCGGCGAACCAGCGCTGGCGCGGCAGCCAGTCGCGCAGCAGCGGCAGGGTGGCGTCGACGAGCGGGCGGTAACCGGCCGCTGTGGTGGGTGGGACCGGCGTGGTGACGGCACGCGGGCGGGAGGTGTCGGACATTTCTCCCTTTCCCCGGAAAGGCCGGTGCGACCGGCGACCAGGGTGGGTGGTCGCCGGTTGAACCATTTTTCCGGAATGTGAGGGCGTGACATCGTCGGCACGCCCGTCGGAGGACGTCGTTGCGCAGGACGGGGGACGGAGCGTCAGTCGACCGAGCGCGGCTCGGACTGGTGTGCGGTCGGCTGTGCGGACTGGCGTGCGGACGGGCGTGCGGACTGGCGTGCGGACGGCGGCACGGAGCCGGCGGTCGGGGCGGCCGCGTCGCCGGGGCGCAGCCGGAACCAGTAGAAGCCGTGCCCGCCCAGCGTCAGCAGATACGGCAGTTGGCCGATCGCGGGGAAGCGGACCCCGCCGATCAGCTCGACCGGGTGCATGCCCTCGAACTCGCGCAGGTCCAGCTCGGTCGGCTGGGCGAAGCGGGAGAAGTTGTTGACGCACATGACGAGGTCGTCGCCGAGCTCGCGCAGGTAGGCGAGGACGGCCGGGTTGCTGGACGGCAGCTCCGCGTAGGAGCCGAGACCGAAGGCCGGGTTGAGCTTCCGGATCTCGATCATCCGTCGGGTCCAGTGCAGCAGCGAGCTGGGGTTGGCCATCTGGGCCTCGACGTTGGTCACCTGGTAGCCGTAGACCGGGTCCATGATGGTCGGCAGGTTGAGCCGGCCGGGGTCGGCGGCGGAGAAGCCGGCGTTGCGGTCCGGCGTCCACTGCATCGGCGTGCGGACGCCGTCGCGGTCGCCGAGCCAGATGTTGTCGCCCATGCCGATCTCGTCGCCGTAGTAGAGCACCGGCGAGCCGGGCAGGGAGAGCAGCAGCGCGGTGAAGAGCTCGATCTGGTTGCTGTCGTTGTCGAGCAGCGGGGCCAGCCGCCGACGGATGCCGACATTGGCGCGCATCCGCGGTTCCTTGGCGTACTCCGCGTACATGTAGTCGCGTTCCTCGTCGGTGACCATTTCCAGGGTCAGCTCGTCGTGGTTGCGCAGGAAGATGCCCCACTGGCAGCCGGAGGGGATGGCCGGGGTCTTCGCCAGGATCTCGGAGACGGGGTAGCGGGACTCGCGGCGCACGGACATGAAGATCCGCGGCATCACCGGGAAGTGGAAGGCCATGTGGCACTCGTCGCCCCCGGCCGAGAAGTCGCCGAAGTAGTCGACCACGTCCTCGGGCCACTGGTTGGCCTCGGCCAGCAACACGGTGTCCGGGTACTCGCGGTCGATCTCGGCGCGCACCCGCTTGAGGAACTCGTGCGTGGCGGGGAGGTTCTCGCAGTTGGTCCCCTCCTCGGCGTAGAGGTAGGGCACCGCGTCCAGCCGGAAGCCGTCGACGCCCAGGTCCAGCCAGAACCGCAGCGCTGCCAGCATCTCCTCCTGGACCCGGGGATTCTCGTAGTTGAGGTCGGGTTGGTGGGAGAAGAAGCGGTGCCAGTAGTACTGCTTGCGGATCGGGTCGTAGGTCCAGTTGGAGACCTCGGTGTCGATGAAGATGATCCGCGCGTCCTGGTACTGCTTGTCGTTCTCGGCCCACATGTAGTAGTCCCCGTACGGCCCCTCGGGGTCGGTGCGGGATGCCTGGAACCACGGGTGCTGGTCACTGGTGTGGTTCATGACGACGTCGATGATCACGCGCATGCCGCGCTGGTGGGCGGCGTCGACGAACTCGACGAAGTCGGCCAGGTCGCCGAACTCGGGCAGCACGGCGGTGTAGTCGGCGACGTCGTAGCCGCCGTCGCGCAGCGGCGAGGCGAAGAAGGGCGGCAGCCAGAGGCAGTCCACGCCCAGCCACTGGAGGTAGTCGAGCTTGCTGGTGAGGCCCTTGAGGTCGCCGATCCCGTCGCCGTTGCTGTCCTGGAAGCTGCGCACCAGGACCTCGTAGAAGACGGCACGCTTGAACCACTCCGGGTCGCGATCGCGCTGTGGAGTGTCGGCGAAGGTGTCGGGGACAGGTTCGTTGACGATCACGTGGCGGCCCTCCGGACCGTGAAGAGGTGGGCCGGCGTGGTGTGGGGGTCCAGCCGGACGTAGTTGTGGCGTCCCCACGGGTAGACGGCGCCGGTCAGCTCGTCGTGGACCTCGTACGCGCCGTTGCCGTCGCTGTCGCCGGCGGCGTTGCCGTCGTCGCCGGGGAGCCAGTCCGCGTCGAGGGTGACGGTGCCCGCGTGTGGGTGGTGCGGGTCGAGGTTCACCACAGTGAGCACGGTGTCCTCGCCGCGGGTCTTGCTGTAGGCGAGGAGCTGGTCGTTGTCGGTGGGGTGGAACCGCAGGTTGCGGAGCTCCTGCAGGGCGGGGTGTTCGCGGCGCAGCCGGTTCAGGGTGGTCAGCAGCGGCGCGAGGCTGTCCTTGCGCGACCAGTCGCGCGGACGGAGCTGGTACTTCTCCGAGTCGAGGTACTCCTCCGAGCCCGGGTGGGCTGGGGCGTTCTCGTAGAGCTCGAAGCCGGCGTAGACGCCCCAGCTCGGGGCGAGCGTGGCGGCCAGCACCGCGCGGATCGCGAACGCGGCCCGGCCGCCCTGCTGCAGGTAGGCATGCAGGATGTCCGGGGTGTTGGTGAAGAAGTTGGGCCGCATGTAGGCGGCGGAGTCGCCGGAGAGCTCGGTCAGGTACTCCGTCAGCTCCTGCTTGCCGTTACGCCAGGTGAAGTAGGTGTAGGACTGGTGGAAGCCGACCTTGGCCAGGGTGTGCATCATCGCCGGACGGGTGAACGCCTCGGCCAGGAAGAGCACGTCGGGGTCGGTGCGGGCGATCTCGCCGAGCACCTTCTCCCAGAAGACGACCGGCTTGGTGTGCGGGTTGTCGACGCGGAAGATGCGCACCCCGTGCGACATCCAGTGCCGCAGCAGCCGGACGGTCTCGGCCACGATGCCGTCGAAGTCCTGGTCGAAGTTGACGGGGTAGATGTCCTGGTACTTCTTGGGCGGGTTCTCCGCGTAGGCGATGGTGCCGTCCGCGCGGGCGGTGAACCACTCCGGGTGCTTCTCGACCCACGGGTGGTCGGGGGAGCACTGCAGCGCGAAGTCCAGTGCCACCTCCAGGCCCAGCTCGGCGGCGCGGGCGGTGAAGGCGTCGAAGTCCTCCAGGGTGCCGAGGTCCGGGTGGACCGCCTCGTGGCCGCCCTCGGGAGAGCCGATCGCCCACGGCGAGCCGACGTCGTCCGGGCCCGCCTCCAGCGTGTTGTTCGGCCCCTTGCGGAAGGCTCGGCCGATGGGGTGAACGGGCGGCAGGTAGACCACGTCGAAGCCCATCCCGGCGATGGCCGGAAGCCGCTCCGCCGCAGTGCGCAGCGTGCCCGTGACGGGCTTGCGGCGCCGCTCCGGATCCACCACGGCTCCCTCGGAGCGCGGGAAGAACTCGTACCAGGAGCCGAACAGCGCCCGCGGCCGGTCCACCTGGAGCGGCTGCGGCCGCGACGCGGAGACCAGCTCGCGCAGCGGGTGCCGGGCCAGGGCGGCGGCCAGCGCGGGCGTCAGCGCCGCCTCCAGGCGGGCGAGCGGCGGCTGCTCGGCGTCGCGCAGGGCCTCGGCGGCGGCCAGCACATGGGCCTTGCCGTCCTTCTTGGTCACTCCGGCGGCCGCGCGGTCCAGCAGCAGCGCGCCCTCCTCCAGCACCAGGCCGACGTCCATGCCGGCCGGGATCTTGATCCGGGCGGCGTGCTCCCAGGTCGCGACCGGGTCGGCCCAGGCCTCGACGGCGTAGGTCCAGCGCCCCGGCGCGGTGGCCACGATGTCCGCGCCCCAGCGGTCAGTGCCCGGTGCGAGCTCCCGCATCGGCGTCCACGGCCCGCTGCGGCCGCGCGGATCGCGCAGCACGACGTTGGCTCCGATCAGGTCATGACCCTCGCGGAAAAGGGTCGCGCTGACCTCGAAGACCTCCCCGACGACGGACTTGGCCGGACGTCGTCCGCAGTCCACCGAGGGGCTGACATCCAGTACGGGAATTCGGCCGATCATCTGGGGCTGGTCGTCCTTTCGTGCGGTCTCACGCATCGACGCTCCTGGCGGGGGCAAGGGCGGGGCAGGGCGGCAGGCGGGGGTGAAGCGGGTGGGGCGGGGTGGGCCGTCAACGGCGCAGGCGAGCCGTCAACGGCACAACTGGCAAAGACGGGGCAAAAGGGGTGCCAATGCCCGGACTTCGGTGACGCGGAGTGAGATATGACGCGGAGTGAGGTGTGACGCACGGTGATGAGCTGCGCGGATGCCCGACAGTCAGGCTGAGAGGGAGGACCCAGAGAGCCTTCCCCCGCCTTCCCGTCCGGCAACCTGCCGTCGGTCGAACGCCGTCGTGTTGACAACGATCGCGCGCGACTGGTGGACACGCAGAAGCGGGCCCTCCGCATCAGCGTTCCGCTGGTCGCCACGTCCGTTCCGACCTGCTTCGATCCTCGCACCGAACGGAAGTGCTACGCGCTGGTAAGCACTCATTTCGGCCAAGGATCAAGGCAGTTCGTAGCACTCGGGTGGACAGCCGTGTGACGGCGTTGTGAATTCCTACGATCGCGCGCCCCCCTGCCCCGGCGTGCGCCCGCGCGCGCCGTACCCCCGGAAGAGTGAAGCCTGACGCCGCCGATCGCACCAATGCGCCGAACGGCGGTCAGTGCGCCCCAGAGCGGCTACGCAGCCGAGCTGCCGCGCGGCTATCTTCGCTTGGGTGAAGGCAATCCGACGTTTCACGGTCCGCACCGTCCTGCCCGAACCCCTCCAGGCCCTCGGTGAGTTGGCACTCAACCTACGCTGGTCCTGGCACCACGAGACGCGCGAGCTGTTCCGCTCCGTCGATCCCGAGGTGTGGGAGGCCACCGGTTGCGACCCGGTGCGCCTACTGGGCGCCGTTTCCGGCCAGCGACTCTCCGCCCTGGCCGCCGACAGACGCTTCCTGCGCCGCCTGCACGACGCCGAGGAGGACCTGCGCGACTACTTGGCCGGACCGCGCTGGTACCAGCAGCAGCGCGGCCGCGAGCTGCCGACAGCCATCGCCTACTTCTCGCCCGAGTTCGGCATCACCGCGGCGCTCCCGCAGTACTCCGGCGGCCTCGGCATCCTGGCCGGCGACCACCTCAAGGCCGCCAGCGACCTCGGTGTCCCCATCATCGGCGTCGGGCTGCTCTACCGCCACGGCTACTTCCGCCAGTCCCTCTCCCGCGACGGCTGGCAGCAGGAGCGCTACCCGCTGCTCGACCCGAACGAACTGGCCGTCAGCCTGCTGCGCGAGCCCGACGGCAGCCCGAGCACCGTCGTCCTCGCCCTGCCGGGCGGGCGGCAGCTGCACGCGCAGATCTGGAAGGCCCAGGTCGGCCGGGTGCCGCTGCTGATGCTCGACTCCGACATCGAGGAGAACGACGCGCGGGCGCGCGACGTGACCGACCGCCTCTACGGCGGCGGCAGCGAGCACCGGCTGCTCCAGGAGATGCTGCTCGGCATCGGCGGCGTGCGTGCGGTGCGCACCTTCTGCCGGCTCACCGGCCACGCCGAGCCCGAGGTCTTCCACACGAACGAGGGACACGCAGGCTTCCTCGGCGTCGAGCGCATCCGCGAACTCACCCGTCCGGCGGAAGCGGGCGGCGCCGGGCTCGACTTCGACGCCGCGCTGGAGGCGGTGCGGGCCGGCACGCTCTTCACCACGCACACCCCGGTCCCGGCCGGGATCGACCGCTTCGACCGGCAGATCGTGCACCGGCACTTCGCGGCTGACGGCCCGTCGAGCGCGGCCGGGCCGGTCGGCGCAGGCGCCCGCGGCGTGGGTGAGCCGCTCGGCGGCGTGCCGGTGGACCGGGTGCTCGCGCTCGGCGCGGAGACCTGGACCGGTGGCGACCCCGCCCTGTTCAACATGGCCGCGATGGGACTGCGCCTCGCCCAGCGCGCCAACGGCGTGAGCCTGCTGCACGGCCAGGTCAGCCGAGGCATGTTCAGCGGCCTCTGGCCGGGCTTCGACGCCGCCGAGGTGCCGATCACCTCGATCACCAACGGCGTCCACGCGCCGACCTGGATCGACCCCGAGGTCGTCCGGCTGGCCGCGCGCGAGCTCGGCACCGAGCGGATCGACGACGCGATGGTGCTGGGGGAGTCCCGCCGCTGGGACGGTATCGACGCCATCGCCGACGGGGAGATCTGGGAGCTGCGCCGCCGGCTGCGCGCCCAGCTCGTGGACGAGGCACGCGCCCGCGTGCGCGCCTCCTGGCGTCAGCGCGGCGCGGGCAACGCCGAGCTGGGCTGGACGGGGGCGGTACTGGACCCGGACGTGCTGACCATCGGCTTCGCCCGGCGCGTCCCCTCGTACAAGCGGCTCACCCTGATGCTGCGTGACCAGGAGCGGCTGCGCGGCCTGTTGCTGCACCCGACCCGGCCGATCCAGATCGTCGTCGCAGGCAAGGCCCACCCGGCGGACGACGGCGGCAAGGCGCTGATCCAGAAGCTGGTCGCCTTCGCGGACGACCCCGCGGTGCGCCACCGGATCGTCTTCCTGCCCGACTACGACATGGACATGGCCGCCAAGCTCTACCCCGGCTGCGACGTCTGGCTGAACAACCCGCTGCGCCCGCTGGAAGCCTGTGGCACCAGCGGCATGAAGGCGGCGCTCAACGGCGCACTCAACCTCTCCGTGCTGGACGGCTGGTGGGACGAGTGGTTCGACGGCGGCAACGGCTGGGCGATCCCGACCGCGGACGGCGAGCCCGACGAGGACCGGCGTGACGAGATCGAGTCGGCCGCCCTCTACGACCTGATCGAGCACCAGGTCGCGCCGCGCTACTACGACCGCGACGGGCAGGGCCTGCCCCGTCGGTGGATCCAGATGGTCCGCCACACGCTGGTCACCCTCGGCCCGAAGGTGCTGGCCGGACGCATGGTCAGGGAGTACGTCGAGCGCCTGTACGCCCCGGCGGCGGAGGCGCAGCGCGCACTCGCCGCGCCCGATTCGACCCCGGGCAGCGCGACGACGTACGCGGGAGCGCGGGAGCTGGCCGCCTGGAAGGGCCGGATCCGCGCGCGCTGGGCGCAGGTCAGGGTCGAACACGTCGAGGCGGCGGGTGGCGCGGACGCGCCGGAGCTGGGCAGCACGCTGACGCTCCGGGTCCAGGTGCAGCTCGACGGTCTCGACCCGTCGGATGTGGACGTCCAGGTCGTCTCCGGGCGAGTGGACGACGCGGACGTGATCACGGACGTGGCGACGGTCTCGCTGAAGCCGTCCGACCGCGCCGACGTGGACGGCCGCTGGCGCTACGAGGGCCCGCTGGAGCTGAGCCGGACGGGGCCGTTCGGCTACACGGTCCGGATCCTGCCGAGCCACCGCTTGCTGGCGACGGAGTCGGAGCTGGGTCTGGTCGCCGTCCCGGCGGAGGCGACAGGGTTCAGCGACGGCGTGCTGCGCTAGCGGTTACTGGGCGCAGGTCGTAGGCGGCGGGTGCGGGCAGCGGGACAATTCCGGTGCCGGCGCCCGCCGCTGTCAGTAGGGTCGGGCGTCATGCGCATTCTTGTTCTTGGCGGCACCGCCTTCGTGGGCCGCGCCATCGTCGCGGAGGCTCTCGACGGCGGCGCCGAGGTGACCCTCTTCGGCCGGGGGAAGACGGGAGCGGAACTCTTCCCCGAGGCGTCACGCCTTGTCGGTGACCGCGACACCGGCGACTACACGGCGCTGCGCGGCGGCAGCTGGGACGCCGTCGTCGATGTGAGCGGCTACCTTCCCCGGCAGGTCGGGCAGGCGATGGACGCGCTGGGCGACAGGGTCGGCCGCTACGTCTTCATCTCCAGCACCGCCGTCTACCAGGAGGAGGGCGTCGGCCCTGGCGCGGACGAGGACACGCCGCGTCGGCCGCCCGTGCGGACGGTCGAGCAGGTCGAGGACCTGGACAACGCCACCTACGGACCGTCCAAGGTGGCCTGCGAGGACGACGTCCTGGCCCGTTACGGCGAACGGGCGACGATCGTGCGCCCCGGGCAGCTGGTGGGGCCGCACGATCACTCGGACCTCTTCACCTACTGGGTGCGCCGCGCCGCACGCGGCGGACGGGTCGCCCTGCCCGGCGATCCGGAGCAGCCGGTGCAGGTCCTGGACGTGCGCGACCTGGCCGGGTTGGTGCGTCGGCTGGTCGAGGATGAGCGCCCCGGCGTCTTCAACGCGGTGGGACCGGCCGAACCGACGACCCTCGGTGGTCTCGTGCGGAGCTGCGCCCGCGCGGCGGGCACGGAGGTGGATCTCGTGCGGATCCCGGCCGAACTCGCCCCGCGCTTCCCGCTGGTGCGCGCGGCCTGGGCGACCCAGCAGCGTGACGCCGCCCGCGCTCGCGCGGCCGGCCTGCCCGCGACTCCGCTCTCGCAGACGGCGGCCGACGTCCTCGCCTGGGACCGCGACCGCGGCGAGCCGCCGCTGACGTGCGGCTTCTCGCCGGAGCAGGAAGCGGCCGTACTGGCGGACCCGCGGCCTGGGGGCGCGCGTATCTGATCCGCCACCGGTTGTTTCCTTCGACGAAACGTCAGGGGGCTTCCGTCGCAACGGATCACCCGGCAAACTTCTACGCGCGTTGCTCACCGCGCGTAGATGCCATCCGTGAACTGGAGCCCCTATGTCCCTGAAGCGCAGAGAGTTCGTCGCCGGAACGGCCGCAGTCGCGGCCGGGGTCGCCGTCGCCGGAACCGCCGCTGCCACGCCGGCCTCGGCGGCGCAGCCGCAGTCGGCGTCCGGCAAGCAGCCGAAGATCTGGTCCTTCACCGTCCTCGGGACCACCGACGTCCACGGACACGCGCTCAACTGGGACTACTTCACCGACGCCGAGTACGAGGACAAGGCCCAGAACGACGTCGGCCTCGCGAAGATATCGACGCTGGTCCAGCAGGTCCGCGACGAGGTCGGCCACGACCGGGTGCTGCTGATCGACGCGGGCGACATCATCCAGGGCACCCAGCTCAGCTACTACTACGCCCGCGTCGACCCGATCACCGCCGAGCCCGAGTACAAGGCCCCGCGGCACCCCATGGCGCTGGCCATGAACGCCATGCGCTACGACGCCGCGGCGCTCGGGAACCACGAGTTCAACTACGGCATCGACACCGTCCGCGCGTTCGAGCGGCAGTGCCACTTCCCGCTGCTCGCCGCCAACGCGATCGACGCGAAGACCAACCGTCCGGCCTTCCCGCCCTACATCATCAAGAAGCTCCGCGTCCCGCACGGCCCGCACATCAAGGTCGGCATCCTCGGGCTGACCAACCCCGGCATCGCGATCTGGGACAAGGACAACGTCGCCGGGAAGATGACCTTCAACGGCATCCCCGAGCAGGCCGCGATCCACGTCCCGCGCGTGCGCAGCGCGGGCGCGGACGTGGTGGTCGTCTCCGCGCACTCCGGCATCGACGAGCCCAGCTCCTGGGGCGACCAGCTCCCCTACGCGGAGGACGCGTCCGCCGCGATGGCGGCGACCGTCCCCGGCATCGACGCGGTGCTCGTCGGCCACACCCACAAGGAGGTGCCGCAGCGGCTGGTCACCAACACCGCGACCGGCAAGACGGTCGTCCTCTCCGAGCCCTACTGCTGGGGTTTCCGGCTCTCCCGCTTCGACTTCGTGGTCGAGCTGGTCGACCACCAGTGGCAGGTCACCTCTTGCACCGCGAGCGTCCTCAACAGCAACACCGTGGACGAGGACCCGAAGATCGCCGCGCTGGTCCAGCAGGAGCACGCGGCCGTGCGGGCCTACGTCAACCAGACCATCGGCACCTGCACCCAGGACCTGTCGATCGCTCGGGCGCCGTTCCAGTGCGTGCCGATCGTGGACCTGATCGGCAAGGTCCAGGCCGACACGGTGAAGGCGGCCCTGGCCTCGACCTCCTACGCCAACCTGCCGGTGCTGGCCCAGGCGGCCCCGTTCAACCGGACGGCGGACATCCCCTCCGGAACGGTGCGTCTGCGCGACGCGGCCGGGCTCTACATCTACGAGAACACGCTCGAAGCGAAGCTGATGACGGGTGCTCAGCTGCGGGACTACCTGGAGTACACGGCGGAGTACTTCAACACGCTGGCGGTGGGTGCGCCGATCGTGGAGTCGGCGCTGACCAACGCCAACAACCGGCCGGACTACAACTTCGACGAGATCTACGGCCTGAGCTACGACATCGATGTGTCCCAGCCGGTCGGCTCCCGGATCACCAACCTGAAGTACGCGGGCGCGCCGCTGGCCGACACGGCGCAGTTCGTCCTCGCGGTGAACAACTACCGCGGCAACGGCGGCGGCAACTTCCCGCATGTTGCCACGGCGCAGATGGTCTGGAGCGCGTCGGACGAGATCCGCAACACGATCATCGCGTGGGTGAAGGCGAAGGGCCAGATCAACCCGGCAGACTTCTACCTCAACGGCTGGCGGCTCGTTCGCGGGGGCGTCCCGCTCTATTCCTGACGGACAGTTGCAACACGTAGGGGCGCGAGGAACTGCGCGAGCAACCACCCTGTGCGGATGGCCCTGCTCGTTCGGCGACACACCACATCGGTGGCTTGTCGCGCAGTTCCCCGCGCCCCTTGGTTACACCAGGCTGTCGCGCCAAGCTTGGTGCAGAGCGCTGAAGCGGCCCGTGCCCGCGATGAGCTCCGCAGGGGTGCCGTCCTCGACGATGTGGCCCTGCTCCATGACCAGGACGCGGTCCGCGATCTCCACCGTCGAGAGGCGGTGGGCGATGATCACAGCAGTCCGTCCGGCCAGGACGGTGTGCATGGCGCGCTGGACCGCCTGCTCGCCCGGGACGTCCAGGGAGGACGTCGCCTCGTCAAGGATGAGCACCGCGGGGTCCGCCAGCAGAGCCCGCGCGAAGGCGACCAACTGACGCTGGCCGGCCGAGATCCGGCCGCCGCGCTTGCGGACGTCGGTGTCGAAGCCCTCCGGCAGCGCCGCGATGAACTCGTACGCCCCGATCGCCTTCGCCGCCGCCTCGACCTCCTCCCGGCTCGCGTCCGGCCTGCCGATCGCGATGTTCTCCGCGACCGTGCCGGAGAAGAGGAAGGACTCCTGCGTCACCATGACCACGCCGCGCCGCAGCTCCGGCGTGGTGAGGTCGCGCAGGTCGACGCCGTCGAGGGTGACCTGACCCTGGGTCGGGTCGTAGAACCGGGCCAGCAACTTGGCCAGCGTCGACTTGCCCGCGCCTGTCGCGCCGACCACGGCCACGCTCTGACCGGCCGGGATGCGCAGGTCGAACGCGGGGAGCACCTGCTTGCCCGTGCGGTAGGAGAAGGCGACGTCCTCGAAGTCGACCTCGCGGCCCGGGATCGCGCCCTCGGTCTTCTCGGGCAGTGGCGTGGGCTCGGCCGGCTCCGGCACGGAGGGCTCGTGGGCCAGCAGGCCCGCGATCTTCTCCAGTGCCGCCGAGGCCGACTGATAGCTGTTCAGGAACATCGCCACGTGGTCGATCGGGTCGAACAGCCGGCGCAGGTAGAGCACGAACGCGGCCAGCACACCCAGCTGCAGGCTGCCCTGGGCGACCAGGAACGCGCCCCAGATGACGATGCCGGTGATCCACACGTTCGCGGTCGCCCGCGAGGACGCGACGAAGCGGGCCATCGACAGCAGGCCGAGCGCGTTGGAGTCGGCGTAGTCGTTGTTGGAGACCGCGAAGGCCTTCTCGTTCGCCGCCTCGCGGCGGAACGCCTGCACCGGGCGGATGCCGTTCATCGTCTCGGTGAAGCGCACGATCACGCTGGCCACGGCCGTGCGCGAGCGCCGGTAGATGACCTGCGAGCGCCGCCGGTAACCGCGGGTGAACAGGTAGATCGGCAGCACCGAGGCGAGCGAGGCGAGGCCCAGCCTCCAGTCCATCACCAGCAGCAGCAGGCTGATGTAGACGAGCGAGAGCACGACCGAAAGCAGTTCCTGGAGGCCCTCGTTCAACAGCTCGCGCACGGTGTCCACGTCGCTGGTGGCGCGGGAGATGACCCGTCCCGAGGTGTAGCGCTCATGGAAGTCCAGGCTCAGCGCCTGGGCATGGCGGAAGATCCGGCGGCGCATCTCCAGCAGGATGGCCTGGTTGACCACGCCGGAGAGCCGGATGAAGGCGCGCTGGAGCAGCGTGGCCAGGGCCGCGCAGCCGAGGTATCCGGCCGTCACCGCGATCAGCGGCCCCCAGTCGTGGTCGCGCAGGGCGGGGATGCCGCGGTCGATCGCGTAGGAGACCAGCAGCGGGCCGACCTGCAGTGCCGCCTGCTGGATCATGATCATGACCATCGCCAGCGCGATCCGCGCCTTGTGCGGGCCGAGCAGCGAGCGCAGCAGCGCGCGCGGAGCGCCCGGCGGGACGGGGATGTCCTCGCCGTCAGCGGTGGCGTCCGCGGCGGGCCGGCCGGCGGCGGGGGAGCCCGCCTCCGGCTCGGACTCCGCCGCGCGCGTCGCGGACTGCGGATCCTCTTCCGCTCGTTCTGTCTGTTCCGTCTCGGTCACGCTCATCGCGTGAGGCTCCCGTCCTCGACTCGTTCGCCCGACATCAGCTCCCGGTAGTCCGGGTTCGATTCCAGTAGTTCGTGATGCGTGCCCACCGCCGTGATCCGGCCGTCCGCCAGCAGGGCGACGCGGTCGGCCAGCATCACCGTGCTCGGCCGGTGGGCGACGACCAGGGCCGTCGTCTCGGCCAGGACCTGACGCAGGGCCTGCTCGACGAGGGCCTCGGTGTGCACGTCCAGGGCCGAGAGCGGGTCGTCCAGTACCAGGAAGTCCGGCGCGCCGACGACCGCGCGAGCCAGCGCGAGGCGCTGGCGCTGGCCGCCGGAGAGGCTCAGGCCCTGCTCGCCGACCTGGGTGTCCGCGCCCTCCGGCAGGCCGCGGGCGAACTGCGCCTGCGCGACGTCCAGGGCCCGCTCGAAGGACTCGTCCGGTGCCTCCGGCGCGCCCATCAGCACGTTCTCGCGCACCGAGGCGGAGAAGAGCGTCGGCTCCTCGAAGGCCATCGACACCAGCTCGCGCAGCCGGGCCCGGGACAGCTCGCGGATGTCCGTGCCGTCGAGGGTGATCCGGCCGTCGTTGGTCTCGTACAGGCGGGGGAGGAGTGCCGTCAGCGTGGTCTTGCCGCTGCCGGTGAGGCCGACCAGCGCCATCGTCTCGCCGGAGCGGATGTGCAGGTCGACGCCGGACAGCAGGTCGGGGGAGTCGGCGGGCGCGTCCGGGTAGCGGAAGCGCACGCCCTCCAGCCGGATGCCGTCGCGCTCGCCCGCCCGTGAGGCGCGGGGGGAACCCGCCGCAGCGTCCTCCGCGTCGGCGGGGCGGGCGTCCATGACCTCGAAGAACCGGTCCGTCGCCGTCGCCGCCTCGTTGCTGTAGGCCAGCAGCCAGCCCAGCGACTCCACCGGCCAGCGCAGCGACAGCGCCGTGGACAGGAAGCCGACCAGCGTGCCCGCCGTGGTGCTGCCGTGTGCGACCTGGACCACGCCGACCGCCAGCGAGATGCCGAGGGCGAGCTCGGGCAGGCCGACGATGACCGCCCAGAGGTCGGCCAGCAGCCGCGCCTTTCGCAACTCCGTGCTGCGCAGCAGCTCGGCCTGGGCGCGGTAGCGGGCGGCCATGGTGCGGTGGCGGCCGAAGGACTTGAGGATTCGGATGCCGAGCACGGACTCCTCCAGGACCGTGGCGAGGTCGCCGTTCTGGTCCTGGGAGAGGCGCGCGGCCGCCGAGTAGCGGCGCTCGAAGTAGGAGCAGAGCACGATCAGCGGCACCGCGGGGAGCACCGTGATCAGCGCGAGCTGCCAGTCGAGGCTGAACATGATGCCGATGCCGGTGAGGAAGACCATCGAGTTGACGATCAGGAAGATCAGCGGGAAGGCGAGGAAGAGCCGGATGGTGTACATGTCCGACGTCGCCCGCGAGAGCAGCTGTCCCGAGGCCCAGCGGTCGTGGAAGGAGACCGGCAGCCGCTGCAGCTTCGCGTACAGCTCGGCGCGCATCTGCCGCTCGACGGTGGCCAGCGGGCGTGCGACCAACCAGCGGCGCATGCCGAAAAGCCCTGCCTCCAGCAGGCCCAGGACGAGCAGCAGCACGCCCTGGAGCCAGAGCCCGGAGGTGTCGCGGTGCGCGACCGGGCCGTCGACGATGTTCTTCAGCACCAGCGGGATCACCAGCGCCGAGAGCGAGGCGAGCAGCGCGGCGGTGGTCGATCCGACCAGGAACCAGCGGATCGGGCGGGCATAGGGCCACAGCCGGAGCAGGGACCGGATCGCGGAGTGCTTGGCGGGCTGGGCGGGAGGGGGTGTCAGGGGGGACGTCTGCGGCTGGGTGGACAGCTCAGTCATCAGCTCGGCATCCAGGGTGTGGGACGTTTTCGGGGCATCGTCCGGGAGCCTAGACCGGACCACTGACAGCCCTCATCCCAATTTCCACCCCTTACATGTCCCGCGCCGGATCACCCCTGCACGTGGACCAGGACTTTTCCGTCCGAGGCGACGATGTCCAGGCTGGAGATGTCGGACGGACTGATGGAGGTCGACGCCGGGATGTCGGCCTTGGCGCCGTAGCCCGAACCCCAGGTTCCGGCGGTCTCCGCGCGTCCGTCCCTGGCGTGCACGACCAGATGGCAGGTGATGCCGGTCGGGAGATTGCCCAGCTCGAGGTCCATCTGGGTGCCCCAGTTCTCCGGCGTCAGCGCGGCGGCGGCGCTCACGTGCGTCGTCGGGTCCTGGGCGGTCCAGGTGACCGCGGCGGCGGGGGGCGCAGGCGGCGAGGAACGGAAGCCCCCCGCGTACACCCATGCGCCCGCCACCGCCGCGGCTCCGGCCAGCGCCAGGCCCGCCGCGACCAGCACCCGCCGACGCGGACGCCGGTGCCGCTGCGGCGGGACGCTCGCCCCGCTGGTGGGCTCCTGCCGACGGGACGGCGTCAGCGACTCGGCGGCCGAGGCCGTCTCCTCCAGCTCCTCGAACGGCGTGTGCCGGAGCAGGCCCGGCAGCGGTGCCATGCCCACGAGCTCGGCCTTGCACCGGTCACAGGTGGCGATGTGACGCTCCAGCGCGGACCGCTCCTCGGGATCGAGGGCCCCGAGCAGGTAGGCGCCGAGCTGCACGCTCTCCTCGCATGGCGTCATCGGGATGTCACTCCTCTCTCCTCCAGAACGTTCCGTAGTGCCCTCAGCCCGTAGTAACAACGGGACTTGACCGTGCCGACCGGGATGCCCAGGTGCTCCGCCGTCTCCGCGACGCTGCGGCGCAGGTAGTACACCTCGATCAGCACTTCGCGGTGCTCGACCCTGAGGCCGCGCATCGCCTCCAGCAGCTGCCAGCGTTCGAGCATCCGGTCCAGCTCGGCCTCGCCGCCGGCGTCCTCGAAACCGCCCCGTTCGTCGTCCGGTAAGGGCGCCTCGGCGGGCCGGGCCTTCGCCTTGCGGTAGGCCGAGACGACCAGGTTGTGCGCGACGGTGTGCAGCCACGGCCCGGCCCGGTCCAGGTCGAGCGAGTCGCGGTGCTGCCAGGCGCGCAGGAAGGTCTCCTGGGTGAGGTCCTCCGCGCGCTGGTAGTCGCCGTGCACCAGCCGCAGGACGTGCCCGAGCACCGACCGTCCGTAGCGCGCGTAGAGCGCGGACACGAAGGCCGCGTCCGGGGTCGGTGCGTGGTCCACACCTCAAGTACGCGCGCCAGGGGCGGAGGGTTCAACAGGCAACGGCCGTTTCTTCGACTGAACCACTCACTCGGGCGGGGCGTATGGGCAGGCAGGACTCCCAGCCCCAAGGACTCCCGGCTCCAAGGATATGATCATGAAACCTCGACTTCTGGTGCTCGCCGCGCTCTTCACCGGCGCCGTCGCGGCGGGATGCTCCGCCACGGCTTCGACCTCCAACTCGGTCAAGCCGCCGAGCTCGACCCCGGCTCCTGCGGCCCCCTCGACCCCGGCCGCGCCCGCGAAGCCCGTCACCCTCAGCACGCACACACTCGGCAGCGTCGGTACGGTCATCGACGCCAACGGAAAGACGGTCTACTTCGACGACCAGGACAGCACGGCCAAGATCCTCTGCACCCACGACTGCGCGATGGTCTGGGTCCCCGTCACGGTGTCCGCCACCCCCAAGGCGGTCGGCGGCGTCACCTTTTCGACGACCACCCGGCCGGACGGGAGCAAGCAGCTCACTGCGGCCGGCCACCCGCTGTACACCTTCGTCAGGGACGGCGATGCCGGTGACGCGTACGGCCAGGGTGCGAAGGACGCCTTCGGCGGCCAGAGCTTCACCTGGCACTCACTCAAGGCCGCTGGCCAGACCAGCATCGCGCCGACGAAGCCGGCCCCCGCGAAGCCCGCGCCCACCATGCCTGCGCCGACGATGCCTGCGCCGACACAGCCCGCGCCGGTGCAGCCGGCGCCTATGCAGCCCGCGCCGACGCAGCCTGCGCCAACGATGCCTGCGCCGACGCAGCCCGCGCCGTCCGGCGGCTACGGCTACTGACCGCCCCTCCTCCTGACGGCTCCCGCTACCGGCCGTCGTCCGCGCACACCCGCAGCAGCAGCACCGACCGGCCCGGCACGGTGATCGCCTCGCCGGCCGGCCAGTGCCGACCGTCCGGCGCCGCCTGCTGTTCGACCGAGGTGTCGACGACCGTCTCGAAGCAGCGCGCCCACGGCAGTCCCGGCAGGGTGAACCGGATCGCCCGGTGGTGCGCGTGCAGGATCAGTAGAAAGCTGTCGTCCGTCAGCGGATCACCGCAGGCGTCCCGCTCGGTCAGGTCGTCGCCGGAGAGCAGCATCGCCAAGGTCGCGCCGGGCGCGTACCAGTCGGCCTCGGTCATCTCCCGGCCGCGCGCGGTGAACCAGGTCAGGTCGGGCAGGCCGCCCGGATGGGCCGGGCGGCCCGAGAAGAAGGCCCGCTGCCGCAGCACCGGGTGCTCGCGGCGCAGCCGGATCAACCGGGTGGTCAGCTCGTGCAGCGGCCGCCACTCGTCCGAGTCGAGCAGCGACCAGTCGATCCAGCCGACCTGGTTGTCCTGGCAGTAGGCGTTGTTGTTGCCACCCTGGGTACGCCCGAACTCGTCTCCGGCCAGCAGCATCGGCACACCGGTCGAGAGCAGGAGCGTCGCCGTCAGGTTGCGCAGCTGGCGGCGGCGGAGCGCCCTGATCGACGGGGAGTCGGTCTCGCCCTCGGCCCCGCAGTTCCAGGAGCGGTTGTCGTTGGTCCCGTCGCGGTTCTCCTCGCCGTTCTCCTCGTTGTGCTTGCCGTTGTAGGAGACCAGGTCGCGCAGGGTGAAGCCGTCGTGGGCGGTGACGTAGTTGACGGAGGCGAAGGGCCGCCGTCCGCCGCGCTGGTACAGGTCGGAGGAGCCGGCCAGCCGGTAGCCGAGCTCGCGCACGTCGGGGCGCGCGCCGCGCCAGAAGTCGCGGACGGTGTCGCGGTAGCGGTCGTTCCACTCGGTCCACAGGGGAGGGAAGTTGCCCACCTGGTAGCCGCCCAGCCCGACGTCCCACGGCTCGGCGATCAGCTTGACCCGGCTGAGCACCGGGTCCTGGAAGACCGTGGAGAGGAAAGGCGCGTGCATGTCGACGTCGAAGCCGGTCCGGGCGAGAGTGGCCGCGAGGTCGAAGCGGAAGCCGTCGACGCCCATCTCGGTGACCCAGTAGCGCAGCGAGTCGGTGATCAGCCGGAGCGCCTGCGGCTGGGTCGCGTCCAGGCTGTTCCCACAGCCGGTGAAGTCCGTGTACGCGCGCCGGTTGTGCGGCTGCAGCCGGTAGTAGCCGGCGTTGTCCAGGCCCCGGAACGACCAGGTCGGGCCGGCCTCGCCGCCCTCGGCGGTGTGGTTGTAGACGACGTCGAGAATCACCTCGATCCCGGCCGCGTGCAGGGCTCTGACCATCCGTTTGAACTCGCCGACCTGCTCGCCCCTGGTCCCGCCCGCCGCGTATGCGCCGTGCGGGGCGAAGTAGCCGATGCTGTTGTAGCCCCAGTAGTTGCCCATCCCGCGCCGCCGCAGATGCTCCTCGTCAGCGAACTGGTGCACCGGCAGCAGCTCGACGGCGGTGACGCCGAGCCGGGTCAGGTACCCGATCGCGGCGGGGTGGCCCAGCCCGGCGTAGGTGCCGCGCAGCTCGGGCGGGACGTCGGGGAGGTTCCGGGTGAAGCCCTTGACGTGCAGCTCGTAGAGGACGGTGTCGGCCCAGGGCGTCTTGGGACGCCGGTCGTCCAGCCAGTCGTCGGTGTCGTGGACGACGACGGCCTTCGGCATGTAGCGGGCGGAGTCGCGGTTGTCCCTGACGGTGTCGGCGACGTCGGCCTCGGGCCAGTTCCTGACGTGGCCGTAGACGGCGTCGTGCAGCACGAACGGGCCGTCGACGGCCCTGGCGTAGGGATCGAGCAGCAGCTTGGCTGGATTCCAGCGCGCACCTGTCCACGGGTCCCAGCGCCCGTGCACCCGGAACCCGTATCGCTGGCCAGGACGGATCTCCGGCACGTGGCCGTGCCAGACCTGGAAGGACTGTTCGCGCAGGGTGTGCCGGCTCTCCTGGCCTTCGTCGTCGAACAGGCACAGCTCGACGCCTTCGGCGCCGCCCGCCCACACGGCGAAGTTGGTCCCCGGCCGCCCGTCCGGGCCCTGGTGGAAGCGCGCGCCCAGCGGCTGCCAACTGCCGGGCAGCACGCGCTCCCGCGCGGCCCGAGCCTCCCCAGCGTCGGGGTCCGGCTCCTCCTGCGGCAGTCGCAGCTCCGCGGGCACCGCCATGACCAGCACCTCCCCGTCCCGGTGGACGTCCCGATCCCCCGGCTTACGGATAAGTTCCCCTCTTGGGTGCAGTTGCACCGCCCAGGCGCGAGGCTTCTGCACGAGGAGCCAGTTGCAATTTCCAGGGGCGCGGGGAACTGCGCGAGAAACCACCCCGTGCGGATGGCCCTGCTCGTTGAGGACCATCCGCATGCTGGTGGCTTGTCGCGCAGTTCCTCGCGCCCCTTTGATAGTGCAACTCGCTCGCTTGCCACACGTGTCCTGCTGGATCCGCGTCTCGTTGATCCTCGCGGAGCGAGTGAGCAAGGAGCGAGAGGCGTTGTACGTGAACCTGTGGGCCGGACCGATCAAGCGGGTAGTGGCAATGGCCCTGCTGCCGGCAACGCTTCTGCTCGCCGGCTGCTCCGGCTCCTCCGGAGGCGGCGCGAACGACGCCGCGCGCGTGTCCGCCGCGCAGGTGACGCTCACGCCCGGGGACGGCGCAGCCGAGGTCCCGGCCGTCGGCGGCGTCCTCGCCGCCGTGCGTGGGGGCCGGTTCACCGACGTGCGGCTGAAGGACGCCGACGGCCAGGCCGTCGCCGGCACGGTCACCCCCGACGGCACCGGCTGGCGTCCGACCGGCAAGCTGCTGCCCGAAACCCGCTACACCCTCGACGCGGTCGCCACGGACAAGGACGGCCTTCAGGCCGCCAAGCACGCGAGCTTCACCACCTTCGTGCCGAAGGACACCTTCATCGCCTTCTACAACCCCGAAGACCACAGCACCGTCGGCGTCGGCTTCATCGTGACGCTGCGCTTCAACCGCTCGATCGCCGACCGCGCCGCCGTCCAGCGCGCGATCAGCGTGACCGCCAGCCCCGCCGTGCCGGTCGTGCCGCACTGGTTCGACTCGCAGCGCGTCGACTTCCGCCCCGAGCACTACTGGGCCCCCGGCACCACCGTCACGCTCGCGCTGCACCTGCGGCACGTCGAGGGCGCCCCCGGCGTCTACGGCACGCAGGAGAAGCGGATCGTCTTCACCATCGGCCGCAGCCAGGTCAGCACCGCCGACACCGACGCCGACACGCTCACCGTGGTCCGCGACGGCAGCACCCTGCGCACGCTCTACATCTCCGCCGGGGGGCCAGGGCACAGCACCTACGACGGAGTCATGGTGATCTCCGAGCAGGATCAGGTCACCCGGATGGACTCGCACACCGTCGGGCTCGGCAGCGAGTACGACATCCCCGCGGTCCCGCACGCCATGCGGCTCACGGACTCGGGCACCTTCGTGCACGGCGTCTACTGGCGTCCGGCCTCCGTGTTCGGCCGGGTGAACACCAGTCACGGCTGCATCGGCATGTACGACGCCCCGGGCGGCCGCAGCGGCTCCACCCCGGCCGGCTGGTTCTTCGACCACTCGATGATCGGGGACGTCGTCCAGGTCGTCGGCTCGTCCGGCGACCAGGTCTCTCCGGACAACGGGATGAGCGGCTGGAACATGTCCTGGAAGGACTGGATCGCGAACCCGGCCAAGTAGGCAGCAACCTCTCGCTCCCTGGCGGCGTCAATACATTCGGGGAGTACCCAGCCTGCCGGGATATGCTCGCGGCGGTGCGGCGCCACCATGGTCCATTGCGACCTGGTCCATGGCGCCATCCGGGAGGGGAGAGACGGTTGTTCGTGCACAGCAGCGTCCGGCGGGGTCTGGTCGCGATAGGCACCGGGGCCGCGATACTCGCGGCCGCGGCCTGCGGGGGGACCAGCAGCGCCCACAGCCAGTCGGCGGGAGCGGGGGCATCCGGGAGTTCGAGCCCGAGCGCGTCCGCCGAGGCCAACTCCTCTGCCGTGGTGACGATCCTGCCGAAGAACGGTGCGACCGGCGTCGACACCAACGGCACCCTCAAGGTCAGCGCGGCCTCCGGGAAGCTCACCCAGATTGCCGTCACCGGCGACGACGGCAGCAAGATCGACGGCTCCATAGCAGGTGACGGCAGCAGCTGGACGCCGAGTGGCGCGCTGCACACCGGCACGAAGTACAGCGTCGTCGCCACGGCGACGGACGCGCAGGGCAAGGCCGTCACGGACCGCTCCGCCTTCACCACGCTGACGCCCTCGGCGACTGACATCGCGAACTTCAACGTGAATCCGGGCGACACCTACGGCGTCGGCATGGAGGTCTCGCTCAACTTCACCTCCTCCGTGTCCGACTCGTACAAAGCCGCGGTGCTCAAGGGCGTCACCGTCACCGCCGATCCGGCGGTGGACGTGCAGGGGCACTGGTTCGGCAACGACCGGGTGGACTTCCGTCCGCAGAGCTACTGGGCGCCCGGCACCAAGGTCACCCTGCACCTGCACCTGAACGGCGTGCGCACCAGCCAGGACACGTATGGCCAGCAGAACAAGGACGTCAGCTTCAGCATCGGCCGCTACCAGGTCAGCGTCGCCGACAACAACGCGCACACGCTCACCGTCTACTCCGCGCCCGGGGTGGTGCGGAAGCAGCTGCCGGCCAGCCTCGGCGACCCGCAGCACACCACCTACAACGGCAAGATGGTGATCACCGAGAAGGACCCGACCGTCGACATGAACTCGCAGACCGTCGGCCTCGGCAACGCGTACCGGATCAAGGACGTCCCGCACGGGATGCGGCTCACCACCTCCGGCACCTTCGTGCACGGCAACTACTGGCGTCCGGCCTCGGTCTTCGGCAGTGAGAACACCAGCCACGGCTGCGTCGGCCTCCGGGACGTGCAGGGCGGCGGGGACCCCAACACGCCGGCCGCCTGGTTCTACGGCAGCTCGATCATCGGCGACGTGGTCCAGGTGCAGAACTCGCCGGACAGGATCGTCTCCGCGGACAACGGCCTGAACGGCTGGAACCTGAGCTGGTCGGCCTGGACGTCCAACTGACCGCGACGTCCGACTGACCGCGCTCGCGCGTTAACATCGGTTCACTCTGCGCCGCTTCTCTCATCCCGCCCGGGGAGGCACTTAGATGGACCGTTTCGTGAAGCTCGAGGTCGATGAGCACGCTGTCGGCGTCATCCGGCTGGACCGGCCGAAGATGAACGCGCTCGACATCGCGATGCAGGACCAGCTCAAGGAGGTCGCGGACGAGGCCGCCGCGCGCGCCGACGTGCGCGCGGTGGTCCTCTGGGGCGGCGAGCGGGTCTTCGCGGCCGGGGCCGATATCAAGGAAATGCAGCGCATGAGCTACACCGACATGGTGGAGCGGGGCGGCGCGCTGCAGGGGGCCTTCGACGCGGTGGCCCGGATCCCCAAGCCGGTCGTGGCCGCGGTCACCGGCTACGCGCTCGGAGGCGGCTGCGAGTTGACGCTCTGCGCGGACATCCGCGTCGCCGCCGACAACGCGAAGTTCGGCCAGCCGGAGATCCTGCTCGGTCTCATCCCCGGCGCAGGCGGCACCCAGCGGCTCTCGCGCCTGGTCGGTCCGGCCAAGGCCAAGGACCTGATCTTCACCGGTCGCATGATCGACGCCGCGGAGGCCTACCGGATCGGCCTGGCCGACCAGGTCGTCCCGGCCGAGGAGGTCTTCGCCACCGCCCACGCCTGGGCCGCCAAGCTGGCCGCCGGCCCTGCGTACGCGCTGCGCGCCGCGAAGGAGGCGGTGGACCGGGGAATCGAGACCGACCTCGACACCGGTCTCACCATCGAGCGGAACCTCTTCGCGGGCCTGTTCGCGACCGAGGACCGCGAGATCGGGATGCGCAGCTTCGTCGAAGAGGGCCCGGGCAAGGCGAAGTTCAACTGACCGCCCCCGGTCCGCCGCTGAACCTGTTGATCCTTCCGCTGATCCCGCGCCGGATTGTTTGACGAGGCCTGCCACGCCTGAGCTGCGCGTATGCAAACCGATTTGGCATATGCCTCAAGCAATAGATGATTTTTTGCCGATTGCGCTCCCCGAGGCGGCTCGGAGACGCCATCATGGGCTCATGGCAGTACAGGGTGAAGTGGCGCGGGAGCAGACAGTGATCATTGAGGCTGTGGAGACCGCGCCGACCGCCGAGCTCGACGAGCTGGCCCGGCTGCTGTCGCCGGAGGGCGACGGGGCCTGTTTAGTCGCGGCTCCCGGCGTCACTGCGCGCGCCCGCCGGCTCACCCTGTCCGCCCTGGAGTCCTGGGGACTGGGCGGCCTCGGTGAGGTGGCGGAGCAGCTGGTGGCCGAACTGGTGGCCAACGCGGTGCGGCACACAGGCGGACGGAGTTTTGTGCTGCGCGTGCTGCGCGGTTCGGGCAGGGTTCGGGTCGAGCTCCGGGATCCCTCGCGGGCGCTGCCGTGTCTGATCAAAGGCGACGCGGACGACGACGCCGGGCGCGGGCTGCGGCTGGTGGATCTGCTGGCCGACCGCTGGGGCGTGGACCTGCTGTCGCGGGGCAAGTCGGTGTGGTTCGAGCTCAAGGTGCGCACAGCGGCGGTCTAGCGCCGCCCGCGGGTGGGGGTCCAATGCAATGCGGGGCCCCGGGATCGTTTTGTCGATCAGGGGCCCCTGCATTGGGCCGCGCGGCCAAGGGGGTGTTGCCGCTGCGGCGTCCGGACGCGCTCGGGTCGGAGGCGTTCCGTTCCCCGACTATGGCACGCGTCTCGGCATACGGGCAAAGGACAAAACGGACGAATGGCGTTATTTCGCCATAGTGAGCCGTGGATCACAAGGCCCATCTACTTATTTGCTTAGATTTCCCTTGCCTGTCGCCTGGCAAACCTTGGATCCAGGGAGTACAACTGGAACTGTGTGGCTCCGTGAGCGGATCAGGCGACAGGTCTACGCGACAGTCCACGGCCAGGGCCTGGATCTGACGCGCTACGACCGCCCGTCCGGCGATCCGGGTCTCTTCGGTCCGGACAGTGTCGTCTGGCTGGTGCACGGCGACCTGCCCGGCATGTTCACCGGCGGCATCGCCGCCCTGCTGCTGCAGTCGCTCCACCCGCTGGCCATGGCCGGCGTCGACCAGCACTCCCTCTACCGCGAGGACCCGATCGACCGGCTCAACCGCACCGCCGGCTTCGTCACGGTCACCAGCTACGGCTCGACCACCGAGGCCGAGGCCGCCATCGCCCGGGTGCGTCGCATCCACGAGTACGTGCGCGGCACCGCTGCCGACGGCCGCCGCTACGACGCGGGCGACCCCGACCTGCTGCGCTGGGTCCACGTCGCCGAGACCACCTGCTTCCTGGCCGGCTACCAGCGCTACGCCCGCCAGCCGCTGACCCGGGCCCAGCAGGACCGCTACTTCGACGAGGTCGCCCTCACCGCAGAGCGTCTGGGCGCGACGGACGTGCCCCGCTCACTCGCCGAGGTCCACGCCTACCTGCGCGAGGTCCGCCCCCAACTGGCCGCCACGGAGGCGGCCTTGGCCGCAGTCACCTTCCTGCGCACGCCCGGCGCCCTGATCTCCGCTCCCGGCGGCGCGGCGGCGCTGCGGATCCTGGTCGACGGCGCGGTCGACCTGCTGCCCCGCTGGGCGGTCGCCGAACTGGGTCTGCCCCGCCCGTCCGCGCTGCGGACCTCCGCGGACCGGGCCTCGGTCCGCGCGCTGGCCGCCGTCCTGCGCTACGGCTGCGAACCCTCCGTCGTCATCGAGACGGCCCGAGCGCGCGCTCGGCGACCCGCTCAAGATGCCGCGCGAACACGGTCCCCGCATCGGGGTTGAGCCTGGTCAGCGCCACCATCGAGGTGATGATCACGTCGCAGAGCTCGTTCTGCACGTCCTCCCAGCTGTGCGAGAAGCCCTTGCGCGGGTTCTGACCCATCGCCCCGATCACGGCCTCGGCGACCTCGCCGGCCTCCTCGGAGATCTTGAGAATCTGCAGGATCAGCCCGGTCTGCCTGGCCTGATGGGTCTGCTCGGGCACCGGGCTGCTCTCGGTCAGCCACCGCTCAAGGTCGGCGATGGTGGCCCAGGGGGAATCGGTCATGGACCCGAGAGTAGACCGCATGCTTGCGGAGCCTGCTATGGTGGCAAGCAGCATGTGAGATCGCCCCGTACTTTCGGCGCCCGTGCTGATTCGTTCCACCGACACTCCTGATGCAGCCCGTCCTCTCCGTGACCGGCGACCAGGCGTGGTCCTTCTTCTCCACCCGGGCAGCAGCCGTCGGCGTCCATCGCCGCCCTGCTCCCCGATCACCAGGCCGCCACGGCGACTCCGTGGCCCGCCTTCATCACTTCCGCGAAAGGACTTCGCGTGACCACCCTTCTCGAATCCCCGACTCAGACCCAGACCCAGACTCAACTCACTCTCACCACAGGGGTCTTCGACCTCGACGGCAACCGCGGCGTGCTGCGCACCAGCGGTTACCTCCCCGGGCCCGACGACATGACCGTCAGCGCGCAGCAGATCCGACGCTACGGACTGCGCCGCGGCGACCTCGTCGAGGCCGGACCAGGGGGCATCGCCCGCGTCAACGGCCGTGCGCCCGAGGCGCTTTCGGGCCGCCCGAAGTTCGCCGAGCTCACCCCGCTGCACCCGCGGGAGCGGCTGCGCCTGGAGACCGAGCCCGGCCGGCTGACGACCCGGGTCATCGACCTGCTCGCGCCCGTCGGCAAGGGCCAGCGCGGCTTGATCGTCGCCCCGCCCAAGACCGGAAAGACCGTCATCCTGCAGTCGTTGGCGGATGCCGTCGCCCGCAACCACCCCGAGTGCCACCTCATGGTGGTGCTGCTCGACGAGCGCCCGGAGGAGGTCACCGAGATGGCCCGCTCCGTGCGCGGCGAGGTGCTCGCCTCCACCTTCGACCGACCGGCCAAGGAGCACACGATGCTCGCCGCGCTCGCGGTCGAGCGCGCCAAGCGCCTGGTCGAGGCGGGCCAGGACGTGGTGATGCTGGTCGACTCACTCACCCGCCTCTGCCGTGCCCACAACACCATCGCCACGGCGGGCCACGGCCGCACGCTCAGCGGTGGCGTCGACGCGAGCGCCCTGCTGGGACCGAAGCAGTTCTTCGGCGCCGCCCGCAACATCGAGGACGGCGGTTCGCTGACGATCCTGGCCACCGCGCTGGTGGAGACCGGCTCCCGCGCCGACGACTACTTCTTCGAGGAACTCAAGAGCACCGGCAACATGGAGCTCCGCCTCGACCGCGCCCTCGCCGGCAAGCGCGTCTTCCCCGCCATCAGCCCCGCCCCGACCGGCACCCGCCGCGAGGAACTGCTGACCCACCCGGACGAACTCGACGCTCTCCACCGCCTCCGCCGCGCGCTCGCGGCCCAGGCTCCGCAGCAGGCCGTCGAGCTGATGCTGGACCGGCTGAGGAAGACGACGAGCAACGCCGAATTCCTCCGCCAGGTCCAGCTCACCACGCCGAACGGGCAGTGAGCGCCCGAGTCCCTGCTCCCGGTCGTCAGTAGTTGAGGGACAGTCCCTCGAAGTCACCGAGCAGGTCGACGCTGCCCCCGCTGTGGTTCGTGATCACTACCTTGCCGCTCCTGGCCGGTACCAGCACCAGGTTGGAGACGCTCTGCCCCGCGGTCCAGTTGACCTCGATCACCACCGGGGTGTTGTTCTCGTCGAGCCCGAGCGTGTCGATCCGGCCCCGATGCCACGGCCCCGCCGGGTACTCCGACGCCAGGAAGCGGATGCCCAGCATCGACTCCATCCCTGCCTCAGCCCGACGCTGCAGCTCCACCTCCAGCGCCGGCCCCCGCCCGCGATCACTGCCGAGAACCAATCGAAGGCTGGCAGTCGTCTTCCGGATTGCCTGGAGTTGTGTGCCTCTCATCGCCCGTTCTGTGAACCCGCTCCGCCGCCCGCGGATGGCTGAGGGTCTGGGTGGGAGGAGGACTGATGGCCCCCACCGCTCGCCTCGCCACCGACGAACATGCCGCCGAGCCGAATCCCCTCTCAACTGCCAAGGCCAACGGGCCTGGACCGCGCACCGCCCAGCAGACCGCCTCCGACCTTGCGTTCTGCGCCCGCGCGATGAGGTCCCCGGTGCTGCCGGACGCCGCCGAACGCCTGGCCGAGCGGACACGGGCTGAGCCACGGACCCACGCCGAGTACCTGGTCGCTGTCCCGCAGCGCGAGGTCGGCGCGCGTGAGTCCCACGGCGGCGAGGACCGCATCCGCGGTCGTACAGTTCGCGCCCACGGTGGGGCTGTCACGTGGAGAGCTGCCGACTCTTGATTGCCTCGCCGCGCCGCCCTGGGGGCGGCCCGGTCGGGCCAGCAGCATAATCGCGGGCTACCTGGCAACGAAGCCGTCGAAGAACCCACCGGGCTCAGCCTTCGGGTGTCACCCGACTGAAGGGTGTATTTGCTGCCATCCGCGCAGGCTTCTGGTGATGAAGACGAACCGGTAGACGTCACGCGTCCAAATGCTGGCTCCCTCGCCGTATTCGGCCAGTTCGGTGAGGGCTTCGTGTTCCGAGTCGTAGCTGTATTTCCGGCCCTTCGCGTCCTTGATCATCCATTCTCCGCCGGGCAGGCCGGCGAGTCCCATGGACATGGTGTCTCTCCTCTTCGGTGTCCCCAGAAGCCATGTTGTGTTCCCAGCAAGCCGCCGCTTCGTACTCCGGGTTGACGGCAGCGGCTGTTCGGGGCTGACGGTGCGTCGGGGGGTGCCCGCCACGTCGGAGGCCGGGATCGTTTCGGCGGCCCCTGGCCTGGCTCAGGCGGTGGACTGCTTCGGCGGCATCTCGGCGGTGTCCTGGGCGGGCGGAGGTTGGATGTCCCGGGGCGTGCCGAACATGGAGTAGGTGCGGTCGATGACCGTGGTCCCCGCTGAGCTGGGCACGGTCTCCTTGTCGCGGAGCAGCCGGCCACTCTGGTCGAGCCAGATGTCGATGGTGTTGCTGGTGCGGCCCGAGGCGAGCAGGCGCTGGAGCATGCCGGCGCGGACCGCCGCGCTCGCGGGCACGTGGGCGGTTACCTCCTTCGCGGTCACCTGGCCGCGGTAGTGAGTTGCGGGAACGCCGTCGATGGTTTCGGTACCCAGGTCTTGGGTTCCACGGTGATCGGCGAGGACGTTCAGGCTGCTGCCGGGCCAGAGCTCGTGCTGCAGGTCTTCGATGTCGCCCCACATGGTGTGCTCCGGCGCACCGTTCCTGGCTCCGATCGGCGCGCGTAGCCAGTGTTTGCCGTGCTGACCGGTCTGCGCGAAGTGGTCTGCGATGCGCAGGTAGGTGGTGGTCTTGTCCATCAGGATGTTGGTGCCGCTGCTCTGGTCGAGGAAGCTGAAGTTCGGGCCGCCGGAGAGGTCGGCGGACATGCCGGCATCCGCTCCCCAGTCGACTACTCCGTCCAGGCAGCGGGCGGTCTGACCTGGCAGGGTGAGGCAGCCCCTGATGTGCGCCGTGGTCAGAGACGCGACCTGCTTCCACGCCGTTTGGAGGGCGGGGATGGGCTGGCCCGCGAGAGCAGGTGTGATCGTCCCGCGGCTGCTGCCGCCCGATGGGAGTTCGTTGGGAGCGGAGGCAGCCGAACAACCGGCGAACAGCAGGGGAAGCACGGCGGTAGCCGCTGCGCGGGCGAACGAACGGGCTGAGCTGCGGCGGAGCATGGGGATCACCGGTGCAGTGGTCGAACTTGGGCGGTCAGGCTGGTCGATTGTGTCGTCATGTCAGGAGCATTCGAACGAGGTGTTCTTGGCCTGGAAGAAGCTCATCGGGCCGGTGCGGATCTTCCCGGTAGCCGGGTCGATGTCCGTGCCGGCGGTCTGGTGGGTGATGGTGAGGACCCACTCGCCACGGTCCAGAGCGATGGTGCCCGTCGCCGCCGTGGTGTCGACGGCCCAGCCGGCCGCCTTCATGGAGTCCCCGAGTGAGGTGGCGACCTGGTCTGCTTGGGCGGCAGGGACGAGGAGCAGGAAGCTGTTGAGGCAGTATTTGACGCTGGTCAGCGAACCCTTGGGGTGGATGTTCTCCGCGGTAGTGGTGTTCAGGCCAGCGGCGGTCATGGCGTGGGACATCTCAGCCTGGATCTGGGTGAACTGCGTGCTGCGTGCCGCAGTGGCTGGGTCGGCGGTACCGGTTGATGTTGTGTGAGGCGTGATCGTTGCGGCGGGCGCGGTATGGGGGGCGGTTGAGCTGCAGGCTGCGAGCAGGGTGGCGGCAGCCGCTGAGGTGAGGAGGACTGCGGCGCGACGGAGGGCGGGCATGGTTGGGGTCCTTGGGAGAGTGCGGGGCAGGGCCGACAGAGTTCGTCAGCGCCTCGAAGGTCCGGCTGGACGGACCCGAAGGTGCGTAACCCGGGGCTGACGGGGTTTCCGGTGTCGGAGCCCGTCCGTGGGCAGCTACATGACGTAGCCCGGATGAGATTCGTCTCGGAGGCCGGGGCCCGCAGTGGTGGGCTCCCGGCCCCGACCAGCGTGTTAGAGCACGTGAATGGTGATGCCTGCGGTGGTGGCGTTGGTGTTCCAGGCGCTGGTGGTCTGGTAGGCGATGGTCCAGGCGCCGGTGGCGGTGACTTTGGCCCACAGGGCGAAGGCGCCGAGAGTGTCGGTGTGGGCGGTGCTGATCAGGTAGGCGCGGCTGGATCGGGTCTATCAGATTTGTGGTGGCTTGTCGGCTATTAAGCCTATTTGATCCTGCGTCGGATTGGTTCGGCTACTCGGATGCGTCCATTGGCGTGGTGAGACGTCCCTCGAACGCCATGTCGAGTTCGTTGAGG